>CAYXQS010000001.1:0-9848 GCA_964466515.1 uncultured Gemmatimonas sp.
CGCTCGTGGCGATCGTCGTCGTGCTCCTCCTCCGGATGCCCGTCCCGCTCAACGAGGCGCTCTCGATCGCCGGCGCCACCGGACGGCTCCGCGTCTTTGACTTCTCGTTCAGCTTCACCGAGACCTACACCTTCTGGTCGGGGATCCTCGGCGGGACCTTCCTGATGCTCTCGTACTTCGGCACCGACCAGAGCCAGGTGCAGCGCTACCTGACGGCGAAGTCGGTGGACGAGGCGCGCAGTTCGCTGCTGATGAGCGCGTACTGGAAGATCCCGCTCCAGGCGCTGATCCTCCTGATCGGCGTGCTGATCTTCCTCTTCTATGTGTTCGAGCCCGCGCCGCTGCTGTTCAACCCCAAGCACGAGCAGCGGGTGCAGGCGGCGGATCCCGTCGGGTATCTCGCGCTGCAGGAGCGCTACGGCGCGGCAATCGTTGCCCGCGAAGAGGTCGCGCGCTCGGTGGCGTCGCTCGCGGCGGACCCGCGCAACCACGGCGTCGTCAATGCCGCGCTCGAGGTCTTCCGCGACCGCGAGGCGGCCGTCGCGGCCGTGCGCACCGAGGCGCTCGCCGAGGCGGCGCGCGTGACCGGCGAGTCGTCGCGCGACGTGAACTACATCATCCCCCGCTTCGTCCTGGATCACCTCCCGCTCGGCTTTGCAGGCATCTTCCTTGCCGCGGTCCTCGCGGCGGCAATGTCGAGCATTGCCGCCGAACTGAACTCGCTGTCAACCGCGACGGTCGTCGACTTCTACCGGCGCTGGGCGAAGCCCGTCGGGAGCGAGGCACACTACCTGAAGGCCTCGAAGATCGCGACCGCGCTCTGGGGCGTCTTCGCGTGCGTCGTGGCGACCTATGCGGCAACCCTCGGGTCGCTCATCGAGGTGGTGAACCGCTTCGGCTCGTTCTTCTACGGCTCGATCCTCGGCGTCTTCCTGCTCGCGATGATCGGACGCGCACGCGCGCTTGGCGCCTTCGCGGGATTGATTGCGGGAATGTCCACCGTGGCCGCCTTCTCGTACTTCCTGCCGCAGGTCTCCTTCCTCTGGCACAACGTGATCGGCGCGGTCACGGTGGTCACGGTCGGGATGCTGTTGAGCCTCGCCGCGCCGCCGACCGTGAGGCACGCGGGGTGACCGCCGGGCGATGCAAGGCAATGCATCGCCCCGCGCATATGCAACGCATCCCACGCATAGGGATGCGTCCGCACGCGGCACCGCCCGCCGCCGGCTAGGATTCCGGAATGTCGAATATCCGCATCATCGGTGTCCCGATGGACCTCGGCGCGAGCCGCCGCGGGGTCGATATGGGCCCGTCCGCCGTCCGCTACACCGATCTCCGCGATCGCATCGAGAAGCTCGGCCACACCGTCGAGGACTCCGGCAATGTGCCGGTGCCGTTCCGCGAGGATGCCGCGCGCGGTGCCCAGCGCGGCGCGCGCTACCTCGGCGCCATCACCGATGTTTGCGTCGAGGTGGCGGCGCGGACACGCGCGGCGCTCGAGGACGGGCGCATCCCCGTGGTGCTTGGCGGGGACCACTCGCTCGCGGCCGGTTCGATTGCCGGCGCGGCCGCGCACTATCGCGCCAAGGGCCAGCGCATCGGCGCCATCTGGGTGGACGCGCACGGCGACCTCAACACGCCAGCCACCTCGGGCTCCGGCAACGTGCACGGGATGCCGCTCGCGGCACTCCTCGGCAACGGCGACAAGGCGATGGCGGGGGTCACGGGCGGTGGCGCCGCACTCAAGGCATCCAGCGTGGCCCTCGTGGGGCTGCGCGATCTCGACGTCTCCGAACGCGCGCACATCAAGAAGTGGGGGCTGTCGGCGTTCACGATGCGCGCGCTCGACGAGCGTGGCGTGCGCTCGGTGCTGGAAGAGGCCATCACGGTCGCGGCGAGCCATACGGCGGGGATCTGGGTCTCGTTCGATATGGACGTGATCGATCCCGAGGAGGCCCCGGGCGTCGGCACCGCCGTGCCGGGCGGGATGACCTATCGCGAGGCGCACCTCGCGATGGAGATGTTTGCCGACACCGGGAAGCTCGTGGGGATTGACGTCGTGGAGGTGAACCCCGTGCTCGACGAGCACAACCGCACGGCGGAGATTGCGTGCGAACTGATTCTCAGCGCGCTCGGCAAGCGCATTCTCTGAGCCGCCCCCGCCGATGACCCTCCGCTACGTTCCGCCCGACTTCTCGCGGCCCGCCCTCGCCACGGCGCCCGCGGCGCGCACCGCGCGCGTGGAGCGGGACGGCGTGCTGCCCGAGGGCTTCTTCGCGACGACCAACCTGCCGACCTATGTGAGGAACACGGACGGCAGTTGGGTGTTGCCGCGCGAGCCGCGAATGGACGGCGTCCTGGTCCGTGAGGGCGCGGGCCAGTGGGTGGTGCGCGAGGGTCGCCGCGTCAAGGCGGGCGATGACGTGGTGGTGGGCACGGCGGAGGACGGCACCGAAGGCGTCCTCGTCCACGCGCACGGCTTTCAGGAGGAGCGGGGCCCCGGCGGCGATTTCCATTTTATGTCGAGCCAGGTCTCGCGCGAGAAGCCGATTGACTACACGCTGATTGCGCGGATGCTGGTGGAGGAGAAGCGGCGTGGCGGCTATGTGCTCTGGGTGACCGGGCCGGCACTCGTCCACTCCCGCGCGCGCGACAACCTGGTGTGGTTCATCCGCAACGGGTTCGTGCAGGCGCTCCTCGCCGGGAACGCGGTGGCGGTACACGACATCGAGGCGGCCATTGTCGGCACGACCCTCGGGATGACGAGCGAGGGCGAGGCGACGGCGGGTGGGCACGCCGCGCATATGCGCGCCATCAATGCCGTACGACGGGCGGGTTCCATCAAGGCCGCGGTCCAGCAGGGAATCATCCGCGAGGGCATTATGCACGCCTGTGTCGTGGAGGAGGTGCCCTACGTGCTCGGCGGTTCCATTCGCGACGATGGCCCGCTTCCCGATGTCATCACCGACGCCGTCGCCGCGCAGGAGGCCACGCGCGCCCACACCATCAAGGCGACGATGGCGGTGATGATTGCCACCGCGCTGCACTCGATTGCCGTCGGGAATATGCTCCCGGCCTACTACGACGATCCGCAGCGCGGGATGACCGAGCTCCCGACGATCTGCGTGGATGCGAGCGAGTTCCTCGTGAGCAAGCTCAAGGACCGCGGCACGCACCAGGCCGTGGGCGTCGTCACCAACGCGCAGGACTTTATGAGCATCCTGCGCGCCACGGTCGAACGGGAAGTGCTGGAGTCCCCTGCCGGGTGACGCCTAGAGGGCCGCCTTGGCGGCGGCCCACGTGTCCGCATTGAGGTCGCTGCGGATCCGCGCCGCGGTGTCGACCACGACCTCGGTGCCTTCGACCGTCACCGGAAAGCGGTCGAGGCTCCGCTCCGCCTTCCCCTGGATCAGCGTGCCTTCCGGCTGGAAGGTGCTCTTGTGCTTGGGGCAGTAGAAGCGTGCGGCGTCGGGCTGCCACTCGACCGGGCTCTGCTTGTGCGGGCACTCGAGCGAGAAGGCGTGTACCGCGCCGGCATAGCGCGCGAGGATGACCTTGTTGGCCTCGTCGATCGTCGCGCCGTCGGCGGTGGGGAGCGGATACCGCACCGTGCTGCCGCGCGCGGAGCCCGTGGCGTAGACGCGCGTGAGCGCGTCGAGGGGCGACGCCGTCGCGCCGATGGCGGTCAGTGCGGCGAGGGCCATCAGCCCGTCCTTGAGGAACGCGCGACGGCCGGGCTGGTCCTCGCAGTCGGTCGGGCAGGAGTCGTGGGCACGGGGCTCTGACATCGGGTCTCCGGGCAGGAAAAGGGTGTGGGCCGTGCGCGATGGCGCCCGACGCGGCAGACTGTATGATACGGTACGGCCAGTCCGGACGTTGTGTTCCCTCGCCAACGGAGTCATCGATGCGACACGTCTCCGGCATTCTGCTTGCCGTCGTTGCGTACATCCTCGTGGCCGCGCCCGCCGCGGCCCAGGCCTCGACGCGGTGGGAGGAGATCGGGAAGACCAGTACCGGCAACCCGGTCTTCCTCGATCCGCGTAGCATCTCGCGCGATTCCCTCGGGATCATTACGGCGACGGTGCGGGTGGTCTACGCCACGCCGGTGGACACGCCGCAGGGCCCGATCACCGGCTCGCGCTCGGTGGCGATGTTCGATTGCGCGGCCAAGAGGGTCGCGGTGAAGGAGAATATCCTCTGGCACGACGAGCGCCGCGGGACAATCTACCGCCGCAGCGCGCCGGCACGCCCGGGGTTCGGCCCGGCCCTCTCGAGCAGCTTTGCGGGCGTCGCGATGGACCACCTCTGCGCGGAGCGGTGACCCGCGCAAGCCTCAGCGCGTTGGCGTGTGGAGGGCGGGGTGGCGGTACGCGTAGAGCAGCCCGAGGAGGCCGAACTGCACGAGCGTCCCTGGCGCCAGTGACGGCATATCGCCGCGGATGACCTCCAGCCAGAACTCGAGGCCCGCGGACGACGGGTTCAGCTCCCGCTCGTCCACGTAGTTGCCCTTCAGGTGCAGCGCGATACCCACGCTTCCCACGGCGATGAGCAGCAGCATCAGCACCTGGAACGCGCGCAGGCTGCGTTTCTGCCCATCGATCCAATGCCAGACAATGCAGAGGAGCGTGGTGGCGAGCATCACGAGCGGTGCGAGCTGCAACCGCTCCTCGTAGTGCCCCAGGAGCGTGAGTTCGCCGAGGAGCCCTACACAACCGAACGCGAGGAGCGCGAGGATCCCGCGCCGCAGGAGGGAGACCGAGTCAGCCGATGTCACGGGGGATCGGGGGTAAGGGGATGCGCTGCCGCTTGAACGTATGCCGTCCGCGCCCCAACTTCACGTACGGGTGTCCTGCCGCCCGCCACGCACGCTCTTCCGGGGAATCCGATGACCCGTCCGACTCGCCTCAGTGACGCCGAGATTTCCGCCGGCCTCACCACGCTCCCCGAATGGGTCCACCAAGGCGATACGCTCCAGCGGACCTTCACGTTCAAGGACTTCCCGGCGGCCGTGGCCTTTGTCAATCGCGTGGTCGCGCCCGCGGAGGCAATGGACCATCACCCGGATATCGACATCCGCTACAACCGGGTGGTCGTCACGCTCTCGACGCATAGTGCGGGAGGCCTCACCCGGGCCGATCTCGCGCTGGCGGCGGCCATCAACGGCCTGGCGGATGCGTGAGGCGTGTTCGCTCGTGCCGCGGCCGTCCTAGTTTCTCCGCCCGCCGAGCAGTCGCAGGATCGCCAGAAACATATTGAGCAGGTCGAGATAGATCGCCACCGCGGCCTGCACATAGTCGTCCGGCCCGAACTGGTTGCGGAGACGCCAGGTGTCGTAGACGAGCAGTCCGCTGAAAATGAACACCGTGACCGCCGCCAGCCAGAGCGATGCGCTCTCGTTGCGGAAGATCAGGTTCAGCAGCGACGTCGCGATCAGGATCCAGAGCCCGACAACCAGGAAGCTTCCCCACGCGCTGAAATCGCGCTTGGAGATCCACGCATACGCGGTGAGAACGGTGAAGGTCGAGAGGGTGAGGATGCCCGCCTGGGAGATCAGTCCCGGCTGGGTCGCGGTGTAGGCGTACATCACCGGGCTGATCGCCACGCCCATCGCGAAGGTGAAGAGCAGCGCGAGTCCCAGGTTGGCCGGGAAGCTCGTGCGCGCCCTCATTGAAAGAAAGAGCGGGACGAACGCGGCAATCATCGACAGGATCGGGTGCGCCGCCACGCGCTGCAATAGCGCGGGCTGCGTGAAGGTGAACCCCACGCCCAGCACCGTCAGGATCACGCCGGCGAGCACGAGCAGGTACGTACGCCGCACGAGCGCTGCACGCTCGGCGCCGGTGCGGACGAACACGCCGCCGGCGGGAATCGAATACTGCACCACGGGTCGCTCCGGGGAGGTCATACCGGAATATAGTCCCGGTATCCCTTGGCGTCAGCCGGAAACTCCCCGAGGGTCAGTCGGGGTACGAGCGTCCCTGCGCGTCGAGGCGTCGCAATCCGGCCACGCCGTTGAGGGTACGGACCCGCACCGGCGTGCCGCCGCCGCCAAGGGTCGTCGTCAGACTCCGCCGCCCGGAGACGAGGCTGATGGCGGCCGGGAAGTCGGTGTCGACGGTGCCGTTGGCCACGCTCACGTTCACCGTCGCCGCGACCGATTCGGGGAGGAAGACCCAGGCGTCGCCGTTCATCGTCTTGGCCACGACCGAGTCGGCGTTGACGAGCGTGGTCATCCGCGCGTCGACGCTGCCGTTCACGGTCTCCGCGTACACCGGGCCGCGCGCGGTCACCACGGTCACGTTGCCGTTCACCGACCGCGCGCGCACGGGCGCCGACGATGCCGATACGATGTTGCCGTCGATCCCGACGATATCGAGGCGCACGCCGACCGGCACCGCCACGCGGAAGTGGACCGCTGCGTTACTCACGCCCTTGGCGCGGTCGGAGAACTTGAGCTCGGAGTGATAGCGTTCCGCCGTGCAGGTGCCGCCGCCCCAGACGGCGCAGATGAGGATGTTGGTCCCCTCCACGCGTCCGCTGAGATCGATGCCGCGCGTGGGGTCCCGGTCGCCACGCCACGCGAGGGTGGCCGTCACGCGCACCGTATCGTCGGGCGATGGCTCGACCGTGATGTCCCCGCGCATCGTGCGCACGTGGACCGTCTGGCCGGTGTCCGCGCGGACCGCGTAGGTGAAGGCGTGGTCGCGGGTCTGTAGCGGACCCGACTCCCCATCGCATCCGACGAGGGCGGCGACAGCGACGGGCAAGAGGTAGCGGGACGGCATCAGCGGCTCCGGGCCGGGGTCTCCCCCAATCTACGGAGCCGCTGTGCCGGCGGTTTCCCACCCGAGGACGTCCCCTAGTACTTCTCCAGCCGGATGCTCCCGTTCACCGTGCGGGCGCGCAGCGCCGTGCCGCCGGCCCCGATCGACGCATTGATGCGCCGCGGATTGATGCTCCCCTGCAGCGTGAGCGGAAAGTCGGAGGAGATGCGGCCGTTCACCGTGCGCAGGTCGACGTCGGCACCGGCGTTGGCCGGGAGCTCGATGGTGATGCTCCCGTTGACGGTCTCGTACTCGAGTCCGCCCTGACCGGCGAGCGTGGTGCGGACGGTGATCGATCCGTTCACCGTCTCGGCCGACACGCGTCCGCTGTTGGACCGCGCCTCGACGTCGCCATTGACCGTTTCGGCCGTGATGTCGGCCGAGGTGCCGGAGATGATCAGGTCGCCGTTCACGGTGTGCGCGTCGACCCGTGCGTGCGCCGGGATCCGCACGACGAAATCCACCGAGACATCGTTGCCGCGCCGCCAGCGGCCGTCGTGGCCGTCGCGATAGTTGTTCTGGTCGCAGCGCGCGCGGTCGTCCCAGAGCGCGCAGATGAGGATGTCGCCGTCGCCGGCGCCGACGCGGCGGGCCTCGATCCGCACATCGTCGGGATTCCCGCGGCGCCAACGCTTGATGGCCGAGACCTCGACCGTGTTTCCCGTGCCGGCCTCGAAGCGCACCTCGCCGTTGACGCTCCGCAGGTGCACGGTACGTCCGGCGGCGATGCTGCCCGTCCAGTTCCAGGTGGTGCTCTCCTGCGCGCCGAGCGTGGAGCCGACGGTGAAGAGGAGGGCCGCGGCCGCGGCGCGCGTGATCGTCTGAACTCGCATCGTGCTACTCCCGGTTGCCCGCCGCACCACTGCGGCGGATGGTGATGTTGCCGCTGAACGAGCCCACGACCAGCCGTGCGCTCCCGTTGCCCAGGTTGAACTCCATCCGGCGATTGCGCCGTCCCGTGCGCTCGCCCGGCTGCAGCGTGAGCGGGAAATCGGAGGTGATGCGCCCGCTGAACGTCTCGAGCTCAAGCGACGCCCCAACATTGGCCGGGAGGGTCAGGGTGACGCTCCCGGAGTGCGCATTGAGCCGGTACGAGCCATTGGTCGCGAGCGGTCCGTCGTAACCGATGCTTCCACTCACGGCGCTCGCGCGAATCCCGTCCAAGCGACTGCGGCGGAGCGTCACCGACCCGCTCACGGTCTCGACGCTGACCTCGCCGCGGCCGTTGTCCACGTGCACGTCGCCGCTCACGGCCTCGAGGCGAATGCGCCCGTCGACGTCCATCAGGCTGAGGTCGCCGGAGACGGTGGTGGCCTCGATGCGCGTCACGGCCTCCTGGATGGTGATCTCGCCGCTGGTGGACCGGGCCGTCACCTCCCCGCGCGTGCCACGGATGTCGATGTCGCCCGAGATGCTCGTGGCGGTGACGCGCGTCCCGTGCGGCACGACGATGTCGTAGCGCCCGCCGCTCATCCGGCCGCCGGCGGTGCGCGCCGTGATCGAGACGCGGCTGGCGGTGTAGATCGCCTCGAACCGGCCGCGCTCGATGCTCGCCGAGATCCGCACGTCGCGCCGGTCGGCGCCGGTCACCCGGATCTCGCCACTGATGAGGCCGAGGTGGACGGAGCCGTCGCGCGCGATGACGACCGTGGTGTCGATGGAGTCGCCGTCGCGCTGGGCGTCCGCCGCGCCGGGAATCAGGAAGAGCAGCGCGGCCAGGACGGCGCGCGTGAACGGGTAGAGCGGGGTCATCGCGGATCCCATCGGTCAGAGGTCCGTCGGGAGCGTCGCCGCGTCCCGCAGGAGCGTGAGCTTGCTGGTGTAGGCCCGCGCGAACTGCGCGGCCAGGAACTGGCTGGCGGGGTCGGCGGCAAGCGCCTTCCGGCTCTCGGCAATCGCGGCGTCAATCACCTTCAGGTTCGCGGTGAGGATGCCGACCGTGCGCGCGTCGAGTGTCGAGCGCCGTTCGTTCACGATGGCCTGGAGCAGCGCGATCTCCTCGTCCATCGAGGTCACGCTCGCGTCGAGCGCGGTGAGATGCAGGGCGGCGGCGGTCTCGTCGTCCACCCCGCCGGCAAATCCCATCGTTGCCGCGCTCGCCGTGTCGGTGGTCCGCGAGGCGAGCGTCCAGGTGATGGCCGAGCTCGCGACCACGAGCAGCGAGGCCGCCATCGCGAGTCGTGCGCCGGTCCAGGTGCCGAACCGCCGCGCGGGCACGGCCGGCGCGGCGCCGATGCGTGCCGCAATCCCGGGCCAGAGGTCGCGCGACGGCGTCAGCGACGGCAGCGCCTGCGCGGCCGTGCGGAGCTCGTGGAACTCGTGGAACTCGGAATCGTTCAGGTCGTCGGTGGTCATCGCGTCAACATCCTCCGCAGGAGCATTCGGGCGCGATGCAGCTGGGCCTTGCAGCCCCCGGCGGTCACGCCCAGCATCCCGCCGATCTCCTCGTGTGTGTAGCCCTCCACATCGTGCAGCACGAACACCTTCCGGGCACCGGCCGGCAGCGTCGCAATCGCCCGTTCGAGGTCCAGCGAGAGCCCCGGTACCGGCAGCGTCCGCACGTCCCCGGCGGCGATGGCATCCATATCCTCGACCCCGTCGTCCTCCCGCTTCCGTCGCCGCCCCTCAGACTCCCGGTCGTTCAGCACCACGTTCACCGCGAGCCGATGGAGCCAGGTGCTGAAGGCGGACTCGCCGCGGAAGGTCGCCAGCTTCTCCCACGCCCGTACAAAGACATCCTGCGTCAGCTCCTCCGCCCGGGCCCGGTCGCCCACCATCCGCACACACACCGAATAGATCCGGCCGACGTGCGACCGATAGATCCGCTCAAACGCGCGGACGTCGCCATCGGCGGCGAGCGCGACGTCGGGTGATCCGGACGGCTGACGGGTGGGGAAATGTGCCAGGGGCATGGTCATTCGGCGTCGTAACGTCGTACGCCGGATAGGATGGGTGTGAGGGGGCGGAAGGTTTGAACCCCAACCCCGGCGGACTGGCCCCCGGGACGCCCTCGGTCATATAGTT
>CAYXQS010000001.1:9858-82238 GCA_964466515.1 uncultured Gemmatimonas sp.
GTTGGCGACACACCGGACGGACGCCAGCCGTAGGGGTTTCACAACCCCAGCCGTGCCACCAGCGAGGAGCGAGCGATGGAAGGAATGACTGCAACCCAAACGGCGAGCTCGGCCCCGGCGGCTCCCCCCGTCCCCGCCGTCCCGCAGACGCCGGGCGCCGCCACCGGCGGCGTCACCACGCAGACCGTCGTGGCGACGCCGGAGGCCGTGGTTCTGCAACCGCCGCCCTACCGGACCATCGACAACCGCATCCCCGAAGAGGTCATCCCGCTTATGGGGATGGTGATGACCACGGTGCTCGCGTTGGCAATCGGCTACCCGATCGTGCGGACGGTGATGCGCATCATCGAGCGGCGCTCGGACCGGTCGCTGGTGAAGGGGGAGGACGTGGCGGTGCAGCTCCGTGCGCTGCAGGACAGCGTGGACACGATGGCGATTGAGCTGGAGCGGATCAGCGAGGCGCAGCGCTATTCGGCGAAGCTGCTGGCGGAGAAGAGCGCTCAGCGCTGAGCAGGAGCAGGGCTTCGAGCACCGGCCGCGGCGTCGCGGCGGCACCGGTTGCCGGACGGGTCCCGGCCCCCTTGGCGAGGGCGATGAGCGCGCGCGCAAATGCCGCCGGGTCGCGCGCCTCGTGAAGCGCGCGCCGGACCCCGCGCATCGTGCCCACGCCGGGTGATGCCAAGAGCGCGTGGAGCGCGTCGTGCACCTGGCGGGCCAGCGCGCCGCGTGCGGCGAAGGGAGTCGAGGCGAGCGCCCGGTCAATCCGGTGCTGCGCCTGCCGCCAGCGCGCGATGTCGCGTCCGCGTGCCTGGCCTGACCGTGCCGCCGCCAATGCGCGGAGCCCCCATCGCTGCAACGCGCGTCGCGCGCGGCGTACCGCATCGGGCGCGGCGACGCACGGCGCATCGCTGGACGCGTCGAGCAGCGCGCGGAGGCCATCGGGCGACGCCGACACGCGGTATCCCGCCGCCCGCTGCAGTCCACCCACCACGCGCACCTCGGCACCGAGTCGCACGGCGGCAACGTACCCATCGACCGCGGCGCGAGTTGCCGCGATGCGTGGGCCGCCGGGCGTGCCGCGTTCGGCCGCCTCGGCCCAGGTGCGGAACCGAACCCCGATTGCCTCGGCCGACCGTGCATCGGCAACGGCGCCGACCCGTGCGCGCTCCTTCCGCTGCAGCCGTGCGTCGAGCCGGAGCAACTGCTGGGCACCGGCAGGCACGACGAACGAGGTCACAAGTACTTCGCGGCGCGTTGACCCCGCGCGCACGAGCCGCCCCACGCGCTGCTCCAGCCGCGCGGGCGTCCACACGCTGTCGCCGTGTACGAGGATTCCCGCGCCCTGCAGCTCGACGCCTTCGGAGAGGAAGTCGGTGGCGAGGACCATCCGAATCCCGCGCGGGTCGTCACGACGCCACGGTTCCGCGTGTGGCCCCAGCGCGCGCAGGAGCTCCGCGCGGCTCCAGCGGCCCTGCGCGGCGTGGACCCGCTCGCCGGTGACAGCCACCACGCCGCCCCACCCACGCATCGCGCGCCACAGCGCGCGCACCGTTTCCGCGTGCCGTGCAAAGAGGACGAGCCGCGTCGTCGGGTGCGCGTCCGCCACGGCGCGCACCGCGTCCGCGCGGATCCCCGTGTCGCGTGCCACGCGTGGCGTCACCTCCGCGCGGAGCCGGCGTACGGCGTCGAGGTGGCGATGGAGCGCGCGCAATGCATCGGTCGGCGGCACACGATCGCCCGTCGGCGTGAGCTCGGGGAAGGCGAGCTGCGTGGCGTCATCGCCAATCACCCAGGCGCGTAGCGCATCACGGGTGGGCCAGCGTCCCGCGCCGAGCACTGCACCGAGCGACTCGCCCCGTTGCATCCGCCGCCGGAGCGCGGCATCGAGCGCCGCGAGGCTCGAGCTCCACGCCATTGCCAGCGTGACGCGAATGAGCGCGAGCGCCTCGCGGCCGTCCGCGGCGGGGAATGGCGGCGGGAGCGCTTGCAGCCGGTCACCAATTACGGCACGGTCGCTCCCGGTGCGGAGGGGCGGCAGCGTACGCACCGGGGGGAGGAGCGCGCGATCGCCGTCACGGCACACGATGACCCGCGCGAGCGTGTGCGCGTCGAGCGTAGCGGCGCGGTCGCCGAGGAAGAGGGACAGCAACGTGTCGCGGTCGGCGCGGCGGTTGACCACGGGCGTGGCCGTGAGCAGCAGCACGTGCGCAGTCGTCGCAAGTGCCGCCGCCCGCGCAAAGCGCCGCGTCCCCGGCGAGCGTAGATGATGCGCTTCATCCACGATCAATAGCGTCGCGGGTGCCGGTGCCGTGTCGCGGCTCAAGGCCTCCACGGAGATGAACCGCATCCGTATTGCCGCGTGCGCCGCCGCGCGCTCCCAGTGTCCGCGCAGCGTCGAGGGTGCCACCACCAGCGCGTCGTCGTACGCGCCTGCCACGGCAAGCGCAATCACCGTTTTCCCCGTCCCGGGGGGATCGGCGAGGAGCGCGCCGCCATACGCGGCAAGGGCGCGATGCACCGACGCCACGGCCGTGCGCTGCGCGGGGCGGAGCGTGAAGCCGCCGGCCGTGTGGGGCGTCGTGTCGGCACGAAACCACGCCGCCGCGATCCGGGCGCGCACGTCGGCCAGTGCGCTGCGCGGGTTGGCGGCCGGGCCTGGCGTCGTCAGAGTGCGTGCCACGAGAGCAGCGGCGCAATCTCCTCGTGGCGCACGCCATAGGCCTGCAGCACGAGCGTAGTCAGCGTCCAGGCATCGGGCGCGTCGCCCCTGGCCGCTGCGCGTCCGATGGGCGCCAGCAGTGCGCGCGCCTCGTCCCATTGCCGCGGAATGGGAAAGCGTGCCGCCGTCCATCCAAGGAAGCGGCGGTACCCGCCGCGCGCCGGCTCGGCCAGGGCGGAGAGCCAGGCCGTCCCGGGCGGCGAGTTGAGCAGCACCGCGAGCGCGTGTGCGTCGTTCTCCGTCCGCGCGCGCACCACGTAGCACGTGTTGAGCGGCACGGTGGGGTCCCCGGCGCGAAGCACGAGTGCGCGCGGTGCGCGGCCGATGTCGCCCCAGACCACGCGCGGCCGGTCGCTGCGTGCGGCCTCCGTGCGGAAGAGCGACCACCACGCGTCGTTGCGGCCGTCGGTGCGTGCCTCCAGCGCGCCACGCCACCGGGTGAGCCAGCGCTTGGTGCGCACGGGGAGTGTGGCTAAGGGCGTGCCGCGCGCGTCGTGCGTCCAGATCATCACCTCGTCGGACGCGTCGTCCGCGCGCCAGGCGCGCAACTGCTCGCCGCGCAGGAGCGGCCGCAGTTGATCCTGCTCGATTGCATACGCCGCCGCCGTCTGGCGCGGCACGATGAACGCGTCGTTGCACCCGCTCTTGACGCCGAGGAGCGGGCGTCCGAGCGCCGTGTGGGCGAGCGCGCTGCCGGCGGCGGTGAGTCGATCGAACGCGGCCCGCACTTCGGCGGGGAGGAGCATCCAGGGCGCGCCGGGACTCTCGTCAAACGCCAGGTGCTCCGGCGCAATCTCCCACTGCAGCTCGGCCTCCCCGCGGAATGCGGTGGCCGATATCTGCCGCGCGCGCGTGCCGCGCATCGCGACGAGCGCCGAGGGGTATACCGCGGCGTCGAACCCGGCGCTCCCGCCGCTCCAATCGTCGAGTCGCACCGGCGGCGCCTCGGCACGGAGGAACTCGCGGATTCCACCCCCCGCCAGCGCGGACCAGAGTTTTGACGGCAGGAGCAGCGCCACGCATCCGCCCACGGCCGTGAGTCGCACCGCGCGCTCGGTGAACAGCGCCGCGAGGTCGGCCTGCGACCCAAACCCGCGTCCCGCGGCCGCCGCGAGCGCGCCCGAACGCCACGCCGCGCTTCGAAAGCTCACGAACCGTTCGCGTAGCGCCTCGCGCATCTCGGCGGGAATCGCGTGCGTGCGCACCCAGGGCGGGTTGCCGAGCACCACGGAGAATCCACCGGCGCGCCCGGCATCGGGAAAATGCGTGGCGAACGAGAAGGGCAGGGCGCCACCGTCGCGGAGGCGCGCGAGTTCCAGGCGGGCGCGCCGCACGCCCTCGCGCACTTCCGCCAGCGCCCGCCGTGCCGCTGCGTCCAGGCCGCGGCGCACACGGAACAGATCGGGCGACCGTGCCGCCGCCAGCAGTTCGCGCCGCTCCGCGGTGAGTCGGTCAATGCGCTCACGGAGCATCCGCAACGCGCGCTGTCGCTCGTGGTGGTCGAGCGATCGGGCGAGCGTGCGCTTGCGTGCGCCGCTCGCGCGCGCATAGCGCAGCCGTAGCGCGCCCGTCGCGTCGTCCCCGTCCCGGGTCACACGCACGTCATCGAGGCCGTGGCCGGCCAACGCATCGCCCTCGCGCACGTTGCGGTCGAGGTTGGGGAGCGGTGCGAGTCGCCCGGGGTCCGATGTGTCGCCGTCAACCACCACCGAGAGCCACAGCCGGAGTTGGCAGAGCCACACGGCGGTTGGGTCGCGGTCGACGCCAAAAATGCCCTGCGTCAGCGTGTCCCGGCGTCGGTCGGTGAGTGACCGTGCATCGCCCGCCACCCCGCGCAGCGCCGCGAGCTCCTCCAGCGCAAACACGAGAAAGGCACCGGAGCCGCACGCGGGGTCGAGAATGCGCAGGCGGTCGAGCGCGCCACGCAGCGTCGCGGCGGCCGAGGGCGTGAGCTCGGCTCCCTCGCGCGCGGCGGCGAGCAGGGACGGCTCCACCCCGCGCGCCGCGAGGGTCTCCTCAAACGCCGCGCGTGTCAGTCGCGCAATAAGCGATGGCGGCGTGTAGAACGCACCCTGTGCGCGCCGCACGGCTGGCTGCATCAGTGACTCGAAGGCGCGGCCGAGCATCTCCGGGTCCACCGCCGCGTCGGACCACGAGGCCGTGCTCTCGCGGGGCGTGAGGCGGTACCGCGCAAGGAGGCCGCCGACCACCGCGCCGATGGCGTCGTCGTCGAGCTGCAGGGTGCGCCATCGCCGTTCCGTGGCCGTGCGGGTGAAGAGCCCGCCATTGAGGAACGGCACCGCGCCAAAGGCGCGCGCGGCGGCCGCGCGGTCGCGCACCCGGGTGTTGAGGGTGCCGAAGAAGAGCGGGTCAAGGAAGCGGCGGTGCGCCCCGCGGCCACCGCAGCCGCGTGCGAAGTGCGTGCGCAGGAACTCACGGTCGCCATTCAACCATCCGCGCGCCTCGAGGAAAGCCAGAAAGAGCAGTCGCGACGTGTGCAACAACGCAATCGTGCGGCGGTGGGCCGGCGGTGCGTCTCCCACACTCGAGTCCGCCAATTGCGCCACACACGCCTCGAGCTCGCGGTAGAACCGTCGGCCGAGCGCATCGCGGCCGAGCGTCTCCCGCCAGCGGAGATGCACCATCAGGTCGAGGGCCACGGACTCCGCGCACCCCGCCAGCGCGGCAAAGGTCTCCACATCGCTCTCGCGCACCGCGACGGGGTCCACGACGAGGGCGGCAATCGGTCCGGTGCCGCCGGGGGCGGGTGCCGCCACGATCAAGGCGTTCTGCGATGGCGTGCGCGCGATGAGGAGCCACAGGCATTCCGGCGATTCGCGTGCGAGCTGGCGGCAGACCGCGATGGCCCGGTCGCGCGCCGGACGCGTGCCGGTGAACTCCGCACAGAGCGCGCGCAGCATCCCGCGGCCGGTGGCGATCCGTACCTGTGTCGCATCGAAGCTCAGGCCAAAGCGGCGGCGCGCGGGCGTGTCGAGCGGGAGCGGCGCACCGAAGCCGAGTGCGGCGGCGAGCGCCGCCACCGGCTCGTGTGCCTGGGAGAGCAGGCGGGTTGCCTCGCGCGTGGTGAGCACGCCCCAGCTTCGCCCGCGCGACCCACGGCACCGATACCAGAACGTTGCGCCCCGGCGCGAACCCTGCCTATCGCCGCGAGAGCTCCGTCACCAGCGCGGGAATCTCGCTGAGGCTCGTGAACCAGTGGTCGGGATGCGTCGGCTCCAGCTGCGCGCGCGAGAACGGCCCCCACAGCGCAGCCCCCGTCACCACGCCGGCCGCGCGCCCTGCGCGCATATCGTGCGTGGAGTCGCCGATGAATATGGCCCGCTCGCGCGGCATATCGAGCAGCGAGAGTGCGTGCCACACCGGCTCCGGTTCCGGCTTGTGCCTGGCCGTGTGGTCAATCCCCACCACTGCGGTGAAGAGTTCCTCCACGCCCACCAGCTTCAGCGATCGTCGCGCACCCGCTTCCATCTTGGACGTCACCACGCCCAGCGGATGCCCCGCCGCGTGCAGCGCACGCACCGTCTCCGCCGCAAGGGGATACGGGGTCGTCCGCGCGTCGTGGTTGGCCACCTGGAACTCGCGGTAGCGCCCAATGAGATGGTCCACGTCCGCCTCGTCTTCGGCGTAGGCCGCCAGCATCGCCGTCAACGGCGTGCCGATTGCCGCGATCCACTCATCCACGGGTGGCCGCCGCGCACGGTCGCCGAACGCAAACTCCATCGAGTCCACCAGCAACTCGATCGAATCCACCAACGTCCCGTCGAGATCGAAGAGCACGGCAAACCGATCCGTGCTCACGGGCGCCCCTCCGACCTCGACTCGTACGTGCGCCCCTTCCACTCCACCGTGCTCCCGCGCCACGACGCCTCGGCGAAGATCCACGCGAAGATCGGCGCCGCGAGATAGTGCGTCAGCCCCCACAGCGGGTTGAGCCCGGCATACGCATAGACGCCGATCCAGAAGAGCAGGCTCACCACCCCGGCGATCCCGCCAAAGAGGATGGCACCGATCCCGAGCACATTCAGCGCGCCGAGGACGAAGGCGACGATGGGCACCAGCGGAATGAGCGGCGCGAGCGGGAAGACAAAGGGGAGGATTCGCCGCGTCACCGGTCCGAGCGGGAGCGTGTCACGTCCCGCCGCGTAGAGATTCTTGCGCCACCCGCGCCGGATCTCGCCCAACGACGTATACATCCGCGTCGCGAGGTAGTCCTCGGCCAGCACCATATGCACCGGGAGGTCGAGCGAGGTGAGGCGTTGCGCCAGCCGCAGGTCCTCGGCGACGTGCGTGCGCACCGACTCGTGGCCACCGGCCTGCGTGTATGCCGCGCGCGTCACGAGGAAGAACTGCCCGTTGGCGACCTTGCGGTGCGGAACGCTCGAGCGGCTCATTGACTCCACGCCGCCGTAGCGCGCGAGCATCAGCGCAAAGATGAACGGCTGGAGCACCTTCTCCCAGAAGGTCATCATCTCCTGGCGGCCGGCCACCGTGAACATCGCCGCGCCGCGCCCGCGCATTGCGTTCACGCTGCGCGTGAGGAGCTCGCTGCCGTGGCGCGTGTCGGCATCGGTGAAGCAGAGGATCGTCCCCTGCGCCGCCGCGGCGCCGGTGTGGCACGCCCACTGCTTCCCGAACCATCCCTTGGGGAGGTCCGGCGCCTGGATGACGTGCACGCACGGGGGCTGGTCCGGATAGCGTGCCGCGTCCTCGTCGGCGATTCGCTGCGCAATGGCCACCGTGCCGTCGGTCGAGTGGTCATCGACGACAATCACCTCGAACTTGGGCCAGGTGGTCAGCAACACGCCGCGCAGGCAGCGGCCGATGTTGCGCGCCTCGTTGCGCGCGGGGATGATGATGCTCACGAGTGGCGGTTCCGCGGGCGGTTCCTCGGAGTACTCGGCGAGCCGATGCGAGTCGAGGAAGCGCACCACGATGATGGCGGTGGCGGCTGCCCACCCCGCCGTTAGGATCCAGGCCGGCCAGAGCGATGTCATTCGACGGCCCCGCTACGCGCGAGGACCACCGATGCCGCCATATGGCCCGTGACATTGGTCGTGGTGCGGAACATATCCGGGATGGTGTCCACCCCGAGGAGGATGCCCACGCCTTCCAACGGAATGCCCGCCGACATCAGTACCGGTACCATCACGAGAATCGATCCTCCCGGCACGCCGGGAACTGAGAATGAGGTGATGAGGCTTGTCACGCCGATGGTGAGGAGTTGCGCGGTGCCGAGGTCCACGCCGTAGAGCCTGGCGATGAACAGCACGCCGACCGTCTGGCCGATCCCCGCGCCTGCGCGGAACATCGAGGCCGCGAGCGGGATGAAGAAGCTCGCAATCATCGGCGGGAGCCTGAGCGTCTCGCGCACGCTTTCGAGCATTGCGGGGACGGCCGCGAGCGAGGAGCGCGAGCTGAAGGCGATGCCCTGCGCCGGAAGGCAGGCCGCGGCGAAGGCGCGCAGCGACACGCGGCCGAGACCCACCGCCGCCGGATAGAGCACCAGCGCCATAAAGAGGATGCAGATCCCGCTGACGACGACCACGTAGCCCACGAGCGCGCCCGCCGCCGCGATCCCCATCTTGGCGGCGAGCGGCACGGCGAGCGCAAACACGCCGATGGGTGCCAGCGCGAGGATGGCGCGCACGAGCACCAGCGACGCGTCCTGGATTCCCTCGAAGACGCGCGTGAGCGTCGCGCGGCGGGAGGCCTCCACCCGGGTGAGCGCCGCCGCAAAGGCCACCGACGCCACAATCAGCGGGAGCATCGCGCCGTCCGCAGCGGCGCGTACGGGATTGGCCGGCACGAGCTCCACGAGCCACTGGCCGACGGTCGGCACACGGCGCGCGCCCTCGATGGCCGCTTCCCCGGCACCCACAGCTGTCGCGCGGAGCGCATCCACCGCGGCGGGGTCGAGCGGGAACGTCGCGAGCAGCGGCGCGCCGAGCAGAATCCCGAACGCCGTGGCCGCGGCGAGCACGACCACGAAGATCACCAGCGACCGGGCGCCGATCCGGCCTACCGCGCGCGGGTCCGGCGCCGCGCCCACCCCCACCACGAGGCTCGCCACGACGAGCGGAATCACCGTCATCCGGATGGCATTGATGAAGAGCGTGCCGACCGGCGTGATGGCGGCGACGAGCCCGGTCGCGATGGCGCGATCCGAGTCGGCGAGGCCGAGCCCCAGCGCAAGGCCGCCGACGAGGCCGATCAGGACCTGGAGGGTGAGTGGCATCGGGGAATAATGATGCTTCACGCCGCGACTCGCTGGAGGTAGACTTCGTATCCGCTGGTACGACCTCCCAACTCATCCCGTATCCGATGCCCATCAAGACCGCTGCCGACCTCATTGCCGACGCCAAGTCCCGCATCCGCGAAATCAGCGCCGCCGACACCGCCACGGCGATTGCCGGCCCCAACGCCCCGATCATCCTCGACGTCCGCGAGCCGAACGAGACCAACCTCGGCCGCATCAAGGGTGCCGTCGTCATTGCGCGCGGCACGCTTGAGACCAAGGTCGAGGCCCTCATCCCACGCGACGCGAAGGTCATCATCTATTGTGCCGGCGGGAACCGCTCCGCCTTTGCGGCCGACACGCTCCAGCAGATGGGTTACCAAGACGTGGCGTCGATGGCCGGTGGCTGGCAGGCGTGGATGGGGGCCGGCGGGCCGGTTGAGGGGTGATCGGCACCTTGGCCTCGCCGCGCCGCGCCTTCGCGCGCATCGAGCGCGCGCTCGGCGCGCGCGGTGCGCAGCTCGCCGAGCGTGACGAGCCGTTTCATCAGGCCGCGGTGGCGCTGGTGTTGCGGCCGAGCGCAGTTGAGGACGATCTCGACGTATTGCTGATTCGGCGGGCTACGCGCCACGGCGATCCCTGGAGCGGACAGATTGGGTTGCCCGGCGGCCGCGTCCACGTGGCGGACGCCTCGCTCATCGACACCGCGTTGCGCGAGACGCACGAGGAGGTCGGCCTCGACCTTCGCGTCGGCGGCAGCGTTCTTGGCGCGCTCGACGAACTGCGCCCGCGCACGCCGGTGCTTCCGCCGATCATCGTTTCGCCCTTTGTCGTGGGAATCCCCGGACACCCCGAGCTCGTTCTCAATCACGAAATCGCGGACACGCGCTGGGTGCGGCTTGGCGAGCTGTACCGTCCCGAGACGCGCGTGCGCACCACGGTGGAGGTACGCGGCATCCGGATGCAGGTGGACGCCTATCAGGTGGGCGACTTCACCGTCTGGGGAATGACCGAACGGATCCTCTCCTCCTTCGAGGGACTCTGGCGATGACCGCTGCGTGGCGCGTGCCCGTCATCACGCTCGTCGCCTTCGTGGCGGCGTCGTTTGTCGATAAGTGGGCGTTCGATCACATCTACAATGCCTCGGTCTACAGTCACGACTGGGGACGGCTGCTCCGCGTGACCGGATTCCTCGGGACCTGGGCGGTCCTCGCGTGGGGGGTTCGCGCGGTGGAGGGTGAGGATCCCACGCGTCGGCCGCTCGCCACGCGGCGCGCGCTCCTCCTCTTCTGGGCCGCGTCGCTGGGCGGGCTCGCGGCGGAAATCCTCAAGATCGTCATCCGGCGCGAACGCCCCGCGCTGCACGACGGGCTCTACGGGTTCCGGCCCTGGGACGAACGCACCTGGAGCGGCGGCGGACTCTCGTTGCCCAGCTCGCACGCTGCGGTGGCGTTTGGCGGCGCGGCGATGCTGGCGCGACTCTATCCGCGCGCCCGCTGGGTGGGCTACACCCTCGCCGTGGGCTGTGGCGTCACGCGCGTACTTGCACGCGCGCACTTCGTGAGCGACGTGGTGCTCGCGGCGGGACTCGGGTGGCTGACGGCGTGGCTCCTCGCACGGCGCTGGCCGCCGGAGTGAGCGCCCCCGGGTTCAGCGGCGCAGCAGAGCGATCCGCAGCCCGTTGAGGGAATCGTCCAGCAGGATCTCAAAGCGCTTGGTGCGCGTCTCCGGACGCTTGGCGCTCGTGACCCAGTGCGTGGCCGTGCGGCGGTAGCCCGGCGGCTGGGCTTCCCAGAACGTCCACGCGTCCTTGGCCGCGCGAAACCGCTTGTGCTCCGCGGGCGTGAAGGCGGCCTGGGCGCGCTCGAAGCTGTAGATGCCCGACCGCTTCGGGTCGCGCGCGGCGAAGGCGGCGAGCCCCGCGGCGCTCATCTTTCCTGCGGCGGTGAGCGCCTTGACGCGCGCGATGTTCACCAGGCTCCAGTTGCTCGACTTCTTGCGTGGGGTGAAGCGCTGGATGTACGACGCGCCATCGCGCGAGCGCCGGAGGCCGTCGATCCACCCGAAGCAGAGCGCCTCGTCCACCGACTGCTGCCACGTGGGGCTCGGCTTTCCGGTGGCCTTCTTCCAGTAGCCCACCCAGAGCTCGGCGTGCGTGCGATGGTGCTTGCGCAGCCAGGCGCGAAACTCCGTGGCGGACTTGAAGAAGATGGCGTCGGATGCGCCGACCCGCGCGGTGCCCCGCAGCCCCGCAGCGCTCACGCACGCACCGCGCAGAACAGGCCCTGCGGACGGTCCTGGTCGCCGGTATCCACACTCCACCGCCCGGAGAAGGAGTTGCCGTCGGCGTGGAGCACCACGAAGGTCGCGCCGCTGGCGGGCCGCAGGACGATCGGTCCCGTGCCCGACGTCAGCGCGGTGGGATTCCCGAACGCGAAGTAGAGGAACCCCTCGTCGTCGCGGCGCGACTCGATGCCCGGCCGCTCGCGATCGCGCGAGGCGACAAAGGTCCGGAACGGCGGCATCCCGGAGAGGAACTCGAGCTCGATGTCGCTGAAGCCAAGGACCGGCGAAACCCGCATTGTCACGGAGTCGGTCGGCGTGCCTTCGCGCGCGCGGAGCACGAGCGGGCCGCTGATGACGGTGTCGGCGATGAACGGCCCGCGCACCGAGACGCGCAGGTCCCACACGCCCTGCAGCCGGCGGTGGTCGTAGTTGCGGCCGATGGTGCGCTCCGGCGGCACCTGCCGCGGATCGCACGTCGCGCCGCTCGTGAGAATGAGCAATGCCGCCGCCACGGAGATCACGCGCGCATCCTCACCAATCCCTCCTGCGCGACGCTGGCGACGAGCCGCCCCTCGCGCGAGAAGATGGAGCCGCGCACGAAGCTGCGCGCCTCATACGCCGACGGCGAGTCGGCCGTGTACAGCAGCCACTCGTCCGCACGGAAGGGGCGGTGCAGCCAGACCGTGTGGTCGAGCGAGGCCATTATCAGCTTGGGATCGCGGAACCCGATACCGTGCGGCTGGAGCGCCGTGGGGAGAAATCCGTAGTCCGACGCGTATGCGAGCACCGCCTGATGGATGATCGGTGTGTCGGGGATTCGCTCGCGGAGCCTGAACCAGACCTGCCGCTTGGCCTCGGCCGCACTCGTCCGCGCCGGCTTGCCGAAGGGGTCCGCGGGGGTGATGGGGCGGAAGTCGAGCGGCCGTTCCTGCAGCAACACCTCGCGGAGGTGCTCCGGGATGCTGTCGGCACGCGCACGCAGCATCTCGATCTCGCTCTCGAGGGACTCCGGCGGCGGCACGTCGGGCATCGCGATCTGGTGGTCGAGCCCCACTTCCTCGATGTGGAAGAGCGCCGAGAGATGGAAGATTGCCTCGCCGTGCTGGATGGCGGTGACGCGGCGGCTGGTGAAGCTCTTCCCGTCGCGCGGGCGGTCGACGATGAAGAGGATCGGCGACGTGGTGTCGCCTTCGCGGAGGAAGTAGCCGTGTACCGAGTTGGCGTCGCGGCCGTCGGGGACGGTCCGCCGCGCGGCGACGAGTGCCTGCGCGAAGACCTGGCCGCCGAAGACGCGGCCCGTGCCGACGTCGCGGTTGTGGCCGCGGAAGAGATCCTCCTCGAGTTTCTCGAGATCGAGCAGGCGGAGCAGGTCGTCGACGACGGTCATTGCGCGGGCGGGGTGTGGGGCGGGGCGCCGTGGGCGCACCCCCGAAATCTACTGCGGGGGCGCTAGTCGTCGCTCGATGGCGCCCCGCCGCTTCGCGCCACCTGGTCGGGCTTCACGTTCGCCGCGTTGAAGCGCCGGGCCGCCTTGAGGATCGTCTCCATCGTGTCGTCAAAGTCCGGGTGCTTCTCCTTCACCCAGCGCAGATGGTTGATCCGCGCCACCACGAACGCCTTGAGGTACGGGCTCTCGAGGCCGCGTTCCTTGAGTCGCTTCACCGCGTCGTTCACGTGGTCGTTGAGCTCGAGCAGCTTGGCCGCGCGCGCCTTCCGCAACTCCAGTGCCGCCGCCAACTTGGCCCCCTGGAACTGGTCAATCCGCTTGAGGATCGGGTGGTACGCGCCGCCCGAGAAGCGCCCGTTCTCCATATAGCAGAGCCCCAGCGTGATCAACGCCGCCTCCTCGAAGATCTCGGCGTGGCTCTTCTCCGAACGGTCGTCCAGCTCGGCGAGCGCCTGTGCCAGCCGCGCCACCTCGAGCGAGCGCTCGCGCAGGTTGTGCGCCTTTTCCGTGTTGAGCGCGAGGATCCGGTGCGCCACCTCCGGCTCCGGCACCACGAGCGCGATGATGGCCTTGGCGCCCAGCTGCTTCATCGCCCCCAGGCGGTGATAGCCGTTGGGCGACCAGTAGATCCCCTGCCCCGCCGGGACCGCGACGATGGGGTCGAGGAAGCGGTCGAGCTTGTCGATGGCGTCGGCGAGGCGGGCGACGTGCGTCTCCGAGAGGTCGCGCTGGAACGGCGTCGGCTCGACGATGTCGATGGGGAGCGAGGCGAGGATCTGCCAGCGGCTGCCCAGCGGGTCGCGGTAGGAGGCGAGGACCACGCCGCCGTCGGCGTCGATGCGGCGTGCGAGGGTCTCGACGGATGCCGGCGCGGCGACCGAGTTCACGCGCGCGGCGTCGAGACCGCGGGTCTTGGCCGCGGCGGCCTTCTTGGACTTCTTGGCGGGGCGCTTCTTCTTGGCGGTGGCCATCCGGGAACTCTGCGGCCGCACTTTCCATTGGTCAAGCAGGCCCTGTCCGTTCAGCGATCGCCCTTGGTGCGCGGTAGATTCCCGTGATGCGCATTGAGCCCACGGCGGCCCGCCGCGGAACACACAGCGTCGTGATCGTCGGCGCGGGATTTGCCGGCCTCAGGACGGCGATGCTCCTCAAGGACGAGCCGGGGCTGCACGTCATCCTGCTTGACCAGCGCAATCACCATCTCTTCCAGCCGCTCCTGTATCAGGTGGCGACTGCCGGGCTCAACCCGGCCGACATCGCCGTCGCCATCCGCTCGCAGTTCAGGGATGAGGCGGACGTGAGCGTTCACCTGGGCCGCGTGGACGGCGCCGACCTTCGGCAGCGCGTGGTGCGGGGCGGCGGGTACGAGGTCCCGTACGACTATCTCGTGGTGGCCGTCGGCGCGCAGCACAGCTACTTCGGTCACGACGAATGGGAACAGTTCGCGCCCGGCCTCAAGACACTCGAGCAGGCGACGGAAATCCGCCGTCGGCTGCTCACCGCCTTCGAGTTTGCCGAGAACGAGTGGGATTCCGTGAAGCAGCGTGCCGCCCTCACTTTCGTCGTGGTGGGCGCAGGCCCCACCGGCGTGGAACTGGCGGGGGCGATTGCCGACATCAGCCGCACGGTGATGGTCGCGGACTTTCGGCGTATTGATTCCTCCTCGGCACGGATCGTGCTCATCGAGGCGGCACCGCGCGTGCTCGGCGCATTTCCCGAGGACCTCTCCGCCCACGCGGAGGCCGACCTCACGGCGCTCGGCGTCGAGGTGATGACCAACGCGCGCGTGGAGGAGATCGCGGAGCGCGGCGTGCGCGTCGGCGACACGTGGATCGACTCGCAGGCCGTCTTCTGGGCCGCGGGCGTGCAGGCGTCGAAGTTTGCGTTCACGCCCGAGCCGCCGCGCGATCGCGCGGGACGCGTGCAGGTGACGGGGGATCTCTCGGTGCCCGGATTCCCCAATGTCTTCGTCGCGGGCGATATGGCCGCGGCAACGCAGGCGGATGGGTCGCTGGTTCCCGGCGTTGCGCCCGCGGCGATCCAGGCGGGGGAGCACGTGGCGCGCACGATCCTCGCGGACCTTCGCGGGAAACGGCGCGCGCCGTTCGTCTACGCCGACAAGGGGACGATGGCGACGATCGGGAAGAGCCGCGCCGTGGCCGTGCTCGGCAGCCGCGTGAAGATGACCGGATTCCTCGCGTGGTGCGCGTGGCTCCTTGTCCACGTCTACTTCCTGATTGGCTTCAAGAACCGGTTGGGCGTGATGTGGACCTGGGTGTGGAGCTATCTCTTTTCCAAGCGCGGCGCGCGGCTGATTACCGAGCGCGAGTGGAAGCTTCGGAATTGACTTCGCCCCGGGAAGGGCTAGCTTTCATCACTATGACCACGCCGCGTCCAGTGCGCGCCCCCGGCTCGCTTGCGAGCATCCATAAGACCCGAGTGTCCGACCTGCGCGACACGGCGGGTCACCCTCGGGGTTCACGGCATCCGGCCATCCGACCGCACAGCGGTTAAGCCGAGCCCGGTCCGCAGCACCGGCGATGATTCATCGCCAACCGACCGCCCCACCTGCGAACATCGCACGTGGGGCGCTTTTCATTCATCCAACGGATCTGCGACGGTCGCCCCGCGACCGCCGCAATCGGGAGCCCCAATGATCAAGACACGCGGAACATCCGGACACACCAAGGCCCAGTTGACGTTTCTCCGCGAGGAGCTCGAGCGCGAGCGGACGCGTGTGGAGCGTGCGCTCGACATCGGCGACACGTCCTCCGAGCACTACGAGATCCTGCAGGCGCTCCGTCGGCTCGACGAGGGCGGCTATGGCACGTGCGCCGTATGCGAGCAGCCGATTCCCTTTGCGCGGCTGAGCGTGATGCCGGCGGCGGAGCGGTGCGTGGGGTGCGGGCGGTAGGGCATCGCGCGGTCAGCCTCGTGCGGGCAGGCTGGTGCGCCATCGGCCACCGGACCAGATTAGGGAGTCGTTTCTTCCGTACGCCCGAGGGTCGTATGCCGTCTCCCCGAGCGACTCCAGTCATTTTCCCGCGGATTGCCGCCGCTGTCGCGCTGACGATACTCGGCGGCGTGACCTGCACCGAAGGAAGCAACTGGGCACCGTTGCCGGACCCGCCACCGCCGCCAGGATTCGCCCCGACGGAGGTGGTGTCCGGCGTCGTGCCTGCGGGCGGGTCACTCACCTATACGTTCGCGCTCCCGCCGATCTTTCCCGTCCGCTTCTTCCTGCAGGGGACCAGCGGGAATGCCAATGACTCGCTGGTGGCGATCGTGCGGACGGAGATCGGGACGTTCGAACTCGGCCGTGTCGTGACGGACGGTGCCGCCCCGACCCCGCACACCAACGGCGTCGCCATCAGTGCCGCGCCCATCGCGATGCGTGTCCTCATTGAGGTGCGCGGCGTACGGCCCACCGACGCGGGTTCGTTCACACTCTCCGCGCTGGAAGCTTCCGGCGGTCCCGAGTTGAACGACACGTTGCTCCCGCTTGGCGTGCTCATCAGCGAGACCCTCGAGAGCTCGGCAGACCACGACTTCTTCCGGGTACAGGTCGACAGCGGCCAGCGGGTCCTCGTGTTTATCGGGAAGTACGGCTGGACCGCGCCGACTGTCCTGCGCGCGACGATCACGAGCCAATACGGACCGGGGCAGGGTTCGGTGAGTGAGTTTCGCGGCAACCACGAGGTGTTCGAGCGGTCACTGCTCTTCGAGCCCGATTCGGCGAGCTGGTTCGGGATCTCGATGGATGTGCCTCCCGTGGGGCCGCACACGCCGTGGGTGAGCGCCGGGTTTCAACTGCTTGCCCTTGCCGTCTCGCGCGCGCCCGAGAACGCCCCGCCGCAACTCGTGCGCGGGGACACGACCCTCGATGGGTTCGATGAGATCGGTGACATCGATGAATTTGAGCTCGAGACGGGGCCCAGTGAGGACTTCCAGGTCGCGTTTGCACTCGAGCACGATGTGCAGGTCCCCATTCATTTCCGATTGATGAAGGGCGGGGCGATTCTCGATTCATTCTCGCTGACGACGGCGTCCGCGGACCTGCTCGAGCACCGGACACCGATCATCCGGTCCGATCAGGCGGGCCTGTACCGGATCCACGTCTCGGGTCCGACCCAAGCGGTTCGCGCCGGCAATCTCACCCCCTATCGGCTGGTGGTGGTCGCGCACGACCGCGCCCCGGAGAACGCGTCGGTGACAGTGGAGCTGGGCGTCCCGGTGGCAGGCGAGTCGATCGACGGCACGGACGATATCGACGAGTTTGAGATTGAACTGGAGGCGGGGCAGAGGTTCGCGACTCAGCTCACGGGGAATGTGACGCTCAATCTCGTCGGTCCCGCGGGCGTGAACTACGGGTCGATTGTTTCCGAGGGGCTGCTCCCGTTCGGTTATCGCGGATCGGTCTCCGCGTTGACCGCCCCCGGCTCGGCGCGCTACACGCTCCGTGTGCGGGGCCGCACCCCGGGCGTGCATCCCTACACGTTCACGATCTCGCTCGTGGACACGCTGCCGGAGACCGTCGCGGCGGAGCTTCCCCTCAACACTTGGGTCACCGGCGAGAGCCTCGACTATCCGGGCGATGTCGATCGGTTCCGGTTCACGATGCCATCGCCCGGTGGGATTCTGAACGTGATCGTCGAGAACGAGACGATCGCTGGTGGGGTCGTCGGGCATCAGCAGGGCATTGGTTCGTTCGATCTCTCGAACTGGACCGGCATCGAGGGCTCGTCCGGGCTATACCGTATTGCCTCCGGGGAGGCGGTCTGGCTCCAGCTCGGGGGGACCACGTGGAATGCCGACACGAGCGGTCCCGGCACATATCGCATAATGGCCGCGGTCATCGATACGGCACCCGAGATCGTGTCCGCCATCCTCGCAGTCGGCGACACCGTCACGGACGAGGTCATCCAGCCCGTCGGTGATTGGGATGACTATGCACTCATCGGCACGCCTGGGCAGGCGGTGGTGATTCACTTCCCGATGCCGCCGCGTCCGCCGGAGTGTCCCAGTACGGCGCCGTTCCGGATTGAGACCTACGATGGTGAGACACGCCTTACGGAAGGATTCTCCGGGATACCGTCCGCCGGGATCACGAACGTCTCAATCCCCACCTCGGGCACGCTACGAATTGTTATCCGCAGTACGCTGCCGTACCGCGCACTCTGCTACACGGGTCCGTACACCTTCTCCGTGAACGCCGCCCCGTGACGCGCCTTCCCGCCGCCGCACTCCTCGCCCTCGCGTTCGCGGCGCCGATGCGCGCGCAGGCGCCGCGCGAGCGTCCCCAATGGCCGCCGTTCGCGCCGCCTGCGGACTTCGTGCCGGACCCGCGTGATGCCGGCTTTGCCGAATGGCTCGCCGCCGGTGCGGGCGGACGCGTCGTCGCGCCCATCCTCCTCTCGGAGGGACGCTACCGCGTGCTGATCCAGTCCGCCGTCGCGCGGCATCAGCCGGCGGCCGGGCCCGAGGCACTGCGAAGGGCACTCGCCGTCTGCGCGCTCGACTTCCGCATTCCGCGCGAGGCACAGGATCAGCTCATCGCCGAGCGGGCCTGGCAGGCGTTCGACGCCGTGATGGACGGCGTGCCCGCCGTCGCCATCACCATCGTCCCCGCCGAGCCGCGCCCCACGCGGTGCTTCAACGACGACTCCGTCCGCAAGGTACTCGTCGGCTACGGCATCGCCACGGGCAGCGACGCACTTGGCCACGCGCGCAACGACGCGCTTGGCATCGGCGTCTTCGTCGGCGACCGCGAGGTAGCTCCGGTCCTCGTTGCGCGCCGACTCGTGACGAAGCTCGCGCCCAGCGGATTCATTGGGCCGGACGGGCTGCACAACCTGCGAGTGTACCTCCCCTTCGATGCCTTCGCGCCGAGCGGCGCGGCCCCGCCGAGGATGCGGTTCGAGGTCTGGAACGCGGAGGACGACGGCCCGACCGTCATCGAAATCCCGCCGGAGATCGTGCGCGAACTGCAGCGCGAGCTGATGCAGTGGCGCATCCGGCGGCTCGCAATGTCCGCGCCGGTGCCGCAGGGGCTTCCCATCTCGCTGCCGGCACCAC
Source organism: uncultured Gemmatimonas sp. (assembly GCA_964466515.1). GTDB lineage: Bacteria > Gemmatimonadota > Gemmatimonadetes > Gemmatimonadales > Gemmatimonadaceae > Pseudogemmatithrix. The sequence goes on from CAYXQS010000001.1 coordinate 28,642, forward strand.
GCGACAATCTCCTCCAGCAGTCGCGGCAGAGCTTCCTTGCGGGCGCGTACGTGGATGCCACGGCGAGTGCCCTTAACCGCCTCGATTCGCGATTCGTCGTGCTCGACGACCGGACGTCCGCCTTGATGCAGGTGGGGCTCACGTTCGCCGGACTCGGCGATGAGGCCGCGGCGCGGGTCGTCCTCCGCGAGGCGCTCGAGCGTGAGCCGTGCCTGTCGCTGCCGATCTCCGCCCCCACGGAGTTCCTCGCGCTCATCAAGGACCTGCGCCCCATCGCGCGCTGCGAGGCCGCATCGCTCGGCCAGATCCTCCGGCTCGGACTGATCCCGGGGCGCGCGCAGCGGCGCCTTCGTCCCGAGAACGCCTCCGCGGGATTCCTCCCAGCCGCACTCACCGGGGCGGCCGCGGTGTCGTCGATCGTCCTGCATCTCCGCGTGGACAAGTTGGTGCGCGAGTACGAGACCGACCGCCGCAACCCGCACGTGGCGTTCAACAAGGCGGCCGAAGCGCACGCCACGGCCAACACGGTGGGGGCCGTCGCCTACGGGATCTGGGCCGTTTCGGTCGTCGAGGTGATCATCAACGAGCGCCGCCGTGGACGCAATGCGCGCCGGATGACAAACTACGGCGCCGATGCGCCGGCCGTGTCCATCGGCCCCGCACCTCGCGGCGTCGGTCTCTCCATCAACGTCAGCTTCTGATGCGGACCGCGGCGCGACTCTCGCTCGTCGGCGGCGTTGCCGCACTCGTTGCAGTGGCGTGCGTCGAGCTGCCGCTCGGGCACACGAACTACTTCGACCCCGAGGCCGACTCGCGGATCACCTTGCACAACGTGCCCGATACCGTGAACAGCATCAACGAGACGTTCACCGCGACGATCACCAGCAAGCCGCGCCTGCCGTCCGGGATTACCGATGCGTACTACTACGTCGTCGAGGAGCAGGCCGCACTCCAGGCGATTAGCGGTGGCGTGTTTCGGGTGCTGTCGACGGTGGGTCTTCTCCCGACCATCGCGACGGTACGTGCCGTGGTCACCATCAACGGCCAGGGGCCGATGGCGACGAAGACGGTGGTGGTGCGCCAGTGGCCGGCGTCCGCGAGTCTCACCTGCCTCTCAACCGAAGGATGCGCCACCGTCGCCGGGCTCGGCGTCGAGCGCTCGCTGGCGTTCCAACTGCGCGACTCGCTCAACTTCGCCGTGAATCTCCCGTCCGGCGACTACCGCTTCGGCACCGTGGTCTCGCGCAGCCCGGCCGTGGTGAGCGTGCAGTCACGTCCGTCGGCGGCCACGATTCTCGTGCGCACCGAGAGTGTCGGGACGGCGTGGATTGTGCTCGCGGGCTTTGGCCCCGTCGCCGACTCGCTGCAGGTTCAGGTCGTTCCCTAGCGCCCGCCGGCCGCCCTCCACAACTCGTCCAGCCGACGGTCAAGCGTCCACAGCGCACTCCCGCTGATCAATGCGGCCGCCAGCAGGTGCGCGTCAATCCAGCCGATCCCGCGCCCGGCAAGCGCGCGCCGCTCCACCAACGCGAGCACCTCGGCGTGCTGCGCCACCTCCACCTGCGGGAGCAGCGCGAGATCCGCGAGAATCCCCCGTCGGTCGCGCAGCGTGCCGCACGCGAGTTCACCGACGACGAAAGGGTGCGCGGCGACAATCCCCGCGTCGAGCGCCGCCGCGAGACGCGGCACGCCGACGCGGAGATGTTCGATCCAGACCGACGTGTCCGCGAGGAGCACCGACCCTCGCTAGCGCGCGTCGTCCGCACCGCCTTCCGGCGTGCGGGCGCGCGGCGCCGCCTCGGCCGCCGGATCGGAGCCGCCCAACCGGGCGAGTCGACGCGCACTCGCACGCGAGATGAGCGCCTCGAGTCCGGCGTGCACGACGGCCGTCTTTTCGGTGATCCCCGTGAGCTTCATCGCACGCTTCAGCAAGTCGTCGTCCAGGATGAGTGTGGTTCGCATACATACCAATATGCATATATGTATGCCTGATTTCAAGGCCGAATCTAGAGCTAGGTGCGGAATGAGTCGGCATCGTTCCACTCCCGAGAGGTGCCGAAAACCTAATCCTTGACTTTGTTCGCATTCTATCTAAAGTTAGTGTGTGCGAAAAATCCCTCTGCTCGCCTCGACCCTCCTTGCCGTCGCCTGTGACGCCGCCCTTCCGGGCGCGCCACGGGCCGCTGACGAACTCGCTGGGTTGATCCCCGATCTGAACGGCGCGCAGGTTGCAATGCATCTCGTCGGCGACGCCGAGTTCGCGCGGGTGTTCTCGGCGGCCGATGGGCTGGGGCCCGTCTTCGTCGCCACCTCGTGCGAGGCCTGCCACGTCGGCGACGGCAAGGGGCATCCGCTCTTCAACATCACGCGTTTTGGCCGCGACACGGTAGGCGGCTTTGACCAGATGCGCGCCTTTGGCGGCCCGCAGCTCCAGGACCGCGCGGTGCTCGGCTACATCGCCGAGGTGTTGCCGAATGCGGCGACGGGCGTTGCGCGGTTCACCGCGCCGGCGGTCACCGGGCTCGGATACCTCGAGGCCGTGGACGACACCACGCTGCTGAACCTCGAGGATCCCACCGACAACGATGCCGACGGAATCTCGGGACGCGTGCAGTTGGTGGACGCCACCGACCTGCTCGCACGCGTCGTCTCGCTCGAGGCGATCGCGACCGAGGGCCCGCCGACGCGCGGCACGCTCGTCGGGGGGAAGTACATCGGCCGCTTCGGCAAGAAGGCGCTTGCCGTGAATCTCCTGCAGCAGGTGGTGACCGCGTACCACGAGGATATGGGGATCACCTCGGACTTCATCCCGGACGAGATCTTCAACCCGCAGGTGGGCGCGTTCACCGGCGACGCCGTGCCCGAACCGGAAGTGGCGGCGAGCGTGGTGAACGCGGTCACCTTCTACATCAAGACGTTGAAGGTTCCGCCGCGGCGCAACACGTCGGACCCGGATGTCATTGCGGGGCAGGTGCTCTTCGACAACGGGCCCTGCGCGAGCTGCCATCTCCCCGAGCTGACCACGGGCGCGTCGTCGCTCCCGGCGCTCCACCGCGTGACCTTCCGCCCGTATACGGATCTCCTGTTGCACGATATGGGCCCGGAGCTCGATGACGGTTACACCGAGGGGCGCGCGACGTCGGCGGAGTGGCGCACGGCACCGCTCTGGGGCATCGGGCTCGCCGCGCGTTCGCAGGGCGGGTCGATGCACCTCCTGCACGACGGGCGCGCGAAGTCCATCCCGGAGGCCGTGCAGTTCCACGGCGGCGAAGGGGCCGCGAGCCGCACCTGGTTCAACGCGCTCAGCGACGTGCAGCGACGTCGGTTGATTGCCTACCTGATGTCACTCTGATGACCGCGCTTCCGCGCCGCCACTTCCTCGCGCTCTGCGCCGCGGTGCCCCTTGCGGGCGCCTGCGCGCGGATGCGCTATGTGAGCGGCCGCGTCGTCGACGGCCGCGTGCTCGTCGCCACGGCCGACCTCGGTGCCGATGACTTCGCGCTCGTTGACGTGCCGTCGCTCAACTTCCCGGTCTACGTCCATCGCCACGGCCCGGGCGAATACACGGCGGTGCTCACCCGCTGTATGCATCGCGGCTGTACCGTCGAGCCCACGGACGGGCGGCTCGTCTGCCCCTGCCACGGCAGCGAGTACACCGCGCGCGGCGAGATCCTCAAGGGCCCCACGCAGCGCGCGCTCATTGCGTACCGCGTGACGAGCGAGGGGGAGCATCTCGTGATCCACGACATCGTGGGGGCCCGGTGAGCGCGCGGCTGCTGCTGGCGCTGTGCGCGTGCGCCGCCACGGCGCACGCGCAGGCGGCCGATACCACGCGCCGTCCGGTGCAGGACGGGATCTTCGACCGTCCGGTCGTGGTGTCGCTCGACCGGACCGCCATCGGCGGCTACGCCGAGGCCAATACCAACTACGCGCGCGAGGAAGGGATGGGCGAGGGCTTCACGATGGAGCTCCGCCGCTTCAACATCTTCCTCTTCTCGTCCATTGGTTCGCGGCTGCGCTTCATCTCGGAGCTCGAGTTCGAGCGCGGCACCGAGGAGATCGCGCTCGAGACGGCGCTCATCGACTTCACCGTCACGCCGTCATTTGTTGTCCGGGCGGGGATCCTCCTGCCGCCGGTGGGCGCGTTCAACGTCAATCACGACTCGCCGCGCTGGAACTTCGTCGACCGGCCGCTGGTGTCCACCGAGATCATCCCCGCGACGCTCTCCGAGGTGGGGTTCGGCGTACACGGCCGCCTCGCGCCGCGCGGATTCGGCCTCACCTACGATCTCTACGCCACCAACGGACTCGGCGATGGCGTCATCCTGAACCCGTCGGGTCGCACGCGACTGGGCGACGGGAAGCGCGAGGAGCAGTTCGGCGAGGACAACAATGGGTCGCCGGCAATCTCCGGCCGCGTGGCCGCGCAGCACGCCGTGCTCGGCGAGCTGGGGGCCTCGTTCTATACGGCGATCTACAACAGCTTTCGCGCCGAGGGCGAGGACGTGGACGACGCGCACCGCGTGCGGCTCTATGCGCTCGACGCGAGCACGCAGCTCGGCCCCGTGGCGCTGCGTGGCGAGGCGGCGTACGCGGCCATCGACATTCCCGCCGACCTGCGCGAGCTCTTTGGGCACCGGCAGTTCGGGTGGCACCTCGACGCCTCGCTGCCGCTGCGCACGCCGCGGATGCGCGGGCTTCCCGATGCCGCGCTCAGCGCGGACGTGCGGCTCGAGTCGGTGGACTACAACATCGGTCGGTTCTCAAGCACCGGCGGCAACATCGGTGACGATGCCACCGCCGTCGTGCTCGGCGTCGCGTTCCGGCCGGTGCACGGCACGGTCTTCAAGGCGAACTTCCGTCGCCAGTGGGCGCACGACCTGCTCGACAACGACGCCACGCGGCTGGGTGCGTTCCAGTTTGGGTTTGCCACTTACTTCTGAGATGAGGGACGTGAGATGAGGGATGATGGGCCGCTGCTTCCGACGACGGGGGAACTGCCGTCGTCGACGGCCGGCTGGCGGCATTCGCGGCCGACCCCCTCGCTCTCCGAGGTGTATCGCTCGGTCCCGGTGAGCGGCGCGACCTGGTTCCGCAAGCTCCTCGCCTTCGCCGGGCCCGGCTATCTCGTCGCGGTCGGCTATATGGACCCGGGCAACTGGGCCACGGACCTCGCCGGCGGATCGAAGTACGGCTACACGCTGCTCAGCGTGATCCTCCTCTCGAACCTGATGGCGATCCTCCTGCAGGGACTCTCGTCCAAGCTCGGGATCGTCACGGGGCGCGACCTCGCGCAGGCGTGCCGCGACCACTACTCGCGCCCCGTCTCCTTCGTGCTCTGGGTGCTCTGCGAGATTGCGATCGCCGCGTGCGACCTCGCCGAGGTCATCGGCACCGCCATCGCCCTGAACCTCCTCTTCGGCATCCCGCTCACCTGGGGCATCATCATCACGGCCTTTGACGTGATGCTGATCCTGATGCTGCAGCAGAAGGGATTCCGGATCCTCGAGGCGGTGGTGATCGTGCTGATGGCGACCATCGGCGCCTGCTTCCTGTTCGAGATCATCATCTCGCGCCCGGATATGGCCGAGGTGGCCAAGGGATTCGTGCCGAGCCCCTCGATCCTCTCGGATTCCGGGAAACTCTACATCGCCATCGGGATCCTCGGCGCGACGGTGATGCCGCACAACCTGTACCTGCACAGCTCGATCGTGCAGACGCGGCGATACAACGAGGACTACGCCGGCAAGAAGGAAGCGGTGAAGTACGCCTTCCTCGACTCCACCATCGCGCTCTCGTTCGCGCTCTTCATCAATGCGGCGATCCTGATCGTCGCCGCGGCGACCTTCCACACCACGGGGAATACCGAGGTGGCCGAGATCCAGGACGCGTACCAGCTCCTGACGCCGCTGCTGGGCGTGGGCGGGGCGAGTGCGGTCTTCGCCATCGCGCTCCTGGCGAGCGGGCAGAACTCCACCCTCACCGGCACCCTCGCCGGCCAGATCGTGATGGAGGGGTTCCTCGACATCCGGCTGCGCCCCTGGCTGCGCCGATTGATCACGCGCGCCATCGCGATCATTCCCGCGGTGATCGTCAGCGTGATGTACGGCGAGAGCGGGACGGCGAGGCTGCTGATCCTCTCGCAGGTGATCCTCTCGTTCCAGCTCGCCTTCGCCGTCTTCCCGCTGGTGATGTTCACCGGCGACAAGCTGAAGATGGGGAGTTTCGTGAACCCAACGTGGCTCAAGATCCTCGCCTGGATCATCGCCGGCATCATTGCCACGCTCAACGTATGGTTGTTGGTGCAGACCTTCCGCGAAGGGGTGTTCTGATGTACGACCGCATCCTCGTCCCGCTCGAGAACACGCGCTGGGACCGCATCATCCTGCACCACGTCCGCGCGCTGGCGAAGGTGCACGGGAGCGAGCTGCTCCTCATCCACGTCGCCGACGGGTTCGCGGCGCGCAACGTCGCGCAGCTCGACCTCCGCGAGAGCGAGGAGATGCGGAAGGACCGGGCCTACCTCGACGAGCAGGCCGAGGCGCTCAAGGCGGGCGGCTTTCGCGCGGATGCGATCCTCGCCTGCGGCGACCCGGCCACGGAGATCTCGTCGGCGGCCGAGCGCGAGCGGTGCGACCTCATCGCGATGAGCACGCACGGCCACCGCTTCCTCGGCGACCTCATCCACGGCTCCGTCGCCAACGAGGTGCGGCACCGGTCGATGGTTCCCGTGCTGCTCGTGCGCGGGAATCCCGACGAGCCCAAGGGCTGAGCGGATGGCGAAACGCACGCTCACCGGGCAGGCCGAGGATTACCTCAAGGCCATCTACGAACTCGAGCAACGCGGCGCGGCCGCGGCCACGACCGACATCGCCGCGCGGCTCGGCATCGCGCCCGCAAGCGTCACGGGGATGGTGCAGCGTCTCGTGCGGCTCGGGCTCGTCCGGTCGGCGCGGTACAAGGGCGCGCGGCTCACCGAGGCGGGCCGTAGCGCGGCGCTGCAACTGATCCGCCGCCACCGCATCATCGAGAGCTATCTCGTCGAGCGGCTCGGCTTCGGCTGGGACGACGTACACGAAGAGGCCGAGCGGCTGGAGCACGCCGCCAGCGACGAGCTGATCGAACGGATGGCGGAGGCGATCGGCAACCCCACGGCGGATCCGCACGGGGCGCCGATCCCGACGGCCGCTGGCGAAGTGGACGAGACGCGGCTCGAGAGCATCGACGACCTTGCGGCGGGACGCACGGTGACGGTGGTGCGGATGTCGGACCGGGATCCCGAGTTCCTCCGCTACCTCGACGCGATGGGCATCCGTCCCGGCGCGACGGTCCGCGTGACGGCGCGCGCCCCGTTCGGCGGGCCGCTTACGCTCGAGGTCGAAGGCAGCGCGCACACCGTCGGCACGGCCGCGGCGTCGCGGGTGTTCATCCGCTAGGGCTGCCGCTGGAGCGTCGTGGCGAGCCAGTCGGCGAGCGTCCCCATCACCTCGCCGTCGACGCGGCCGTTCGTGAGCATCGCATAGCCGCCGGGGAAGCCCGACGGGTCGTGCAGGAAGAGGTGGTTCCGATCCGTGAACACGACGGTGCGGACGCGGGGGTTTCCGGCGGCGCGGAGCGCGGCGTCGAGTGCGTGCGCCTGCTCCGGCGTGACCTGCTGATCGGTGCCGCCCTGCAGGATCAGCACCGGCTGCTGCACCCGGCGGATGGTCGGGAGCGGATCGTGTGCGAGGAAGTAGCGCATCCAGGGCGCGCGGGCCGCCGTGGAGTCAAACTGCACGAGATGCGCCGCGAATGCGGAGTCCTTGGCCGCGGCGGGGATCGTCGTGTCGTTCATCACGCCGTTGCGGAGCTGGAAGTCGATGATCGTGCGTCCGCTCTGCGCCGGACCCGCCATCAGGACGATGGCGGCGAGCCGCGGATCGGTGGCCGCGACCATCGGCGCGATCATCCCGCCCTCGCTGTGACCGATGAGTGCGATGCGCGCCGGGTCGATCTCCGCGCGCGCGTGCAGGAATGCGACGCCCGCGCGAATGTCGTCGGCGAAGTCGGCGCTGGTGCCGTTCACGTCGCCGCCCGAGCCGCCGATCCCGCGATCATCCATCCGGAGCGCGGCAATCCCGCGACGGCCCAGGGTGTCGGCCACCTGACGGAAGATCCGGAATCCCGGCACAAGCGGAATGAACTCGTCGCGATCCTGCTGCCCGGAGCCGGTGATGGTCACGACCGCGGGGACGCGGCCGTTCGCATTCTTCGGAATGGTGAGCGTGCCGGTGAGCACGTGGCCCGCCGGCGTGGTGACGGTCACGTCCTCGGAGCGGTACGGCGCGTCGGGAGGCGCGGAGTAGTCGACGCGCCCGATTGAGACGCCCTCGGCAGCGGCGCCGGTGACGACGCTGATGCGGATGTTCTGTCCCGGGAGGTAGCCGCCGGTGATGTTCCCGGCGGCGTCCACCGACGCGACCGTGGCGTTCCCCATCAGCGAGAAGCGCGCCGAGTCGGGTGCGAAGAGCTCGAGCGTGGCCTCGTAGGTCTGCCCGTTGGCGAGCGCGAGCACCGGCACGGTGAGCGTCGTGACGCCGAGGAGGCGCGCGCGGCGCACCGCCTGCTCCATCGGGATGAAGTCGTTGTTGCCGAGCGGGATCACGTCGCGCTTGGTCGCGGGGCGGAGCACGCGTTCGCTGCCGCCGGCGCGGATCACGAAGTGCGCGGTGTCGCCGCCGAGGGTCAGGACGCCGCTCTGGAGCGGCGGCGCATCGGCTGGCGCGTTGGCGCCCTGTGCGCTGAACACGAGCCGCGTGACGAGATGGTCTGCGCCCAGCGTGTAGTCGTTGGTGATCCGCGGCGCGCCGGCCCCGGCGGTCACGCCCGTGACGCTGGACCCACTGCGCTGGATCCGCTGCACGACGATGGTGTCGGTGCCGCGCGTGAGGATGATGGCTGCCGTGCGCGTCGCGCCCTGCGCGGCCACGGGCCGCGCCAGCATCAGCAGCAGGGTCCCCGCGACGAGCGCGAGGGCGAGGAGCACGGCGACAAAGTGGAACGGCGCGCCGTGCGGACGTCGGGGAATGCACATCATTTGGTGGTCTCCGGTTCCTGCGCGGAGGCCGCCGGCGGTGCCGACGCGCGCCCCGCGCGCTTCAGGGAATCGCGCAACAGGTATTCGAGCTGCCCATTCAGGCTGCGCAGGTCGTCGTTCGCCCAGCGCTGCAAGGCGTCCAGGAGATCGCGGTCCACGCGCAGCAGAAAGGGCTTCTTCTCGGCCACGGTCAGTGCCTATCGATCAGGTGTAGAGCGAACCGGTGTTGATCACCGGCTGCGTGTTGTTCTCGGAGCAGAGCACCACGAGGAGGTTGCTCACCATCGCCGCCTTGCGCTCCTCGTCGAGCTTCACGATGCCCTTCGCGCTGAGCAGTTCGAGCGCCATATCGACCATTCCGACCGCGCCCTCGACGATCTTCTGGCGCGCCGCGATCACCGCACTCGCCTGCTGCCGCTGCAGCATCGCCGCCGCAATCTCCGGGCTGTACGCCAGGTGCGAGATCCGTGCCTCGACGACCTCCACGCCGGCCTTGGCCAGTCGCTCCACCAGCGCCGCCTCGAGCGCCTGCGAGACGTCCTCGGTGTGCGTCGAGAGCGACTTTTCGTCGGCCGAGTGCGAGTCATACGGATACTGCGTGGCCACCGAGCGCAGTGCCGACTCCGACTGCACCGCCACGTACCGCTGGTAGTCGTCCACCTCGAAGAGCGCCTCGGCCGAGTCGACGACCTTCCAGACGACGATGGCGCCGATCTCGATCGGGTTCGAGTGGTTGTCGTTCACCTTGAGCTTGGCCGTCTCGAAGTTCCGGACGCGGAGCGAGATCGCCTGCTTGGTGAGGAAGGGGTTGGCCCACCAGAAGCCGTCCTTCCGGACCGAGCCCTTGTAGGTGCCGAACAGCACCAGCGCCTTGGCCTCGTTGGGGTGCACGATGAACAGGCCGGCCGTGAGGCAGGCGGCCAGGGTCAGCACCAGGGTCGCAATCAGCCCGATCACTTCCCGACCTGCCTGGAACTCCCGGACCATCATCGCCACCGAGGCAATCATTACCAGGAGGAGGACAAGAAGGACGACGAGCCCGCTGGCGGCACGGTAGTTGTTCTCACGGTACATCGGTTGGATCTCCGGCTAGGGTGGTAGCAATATGATATCACTTAGATATCCTCTTGTCAAGAGTGGGACCTAAGTCGTGTGCTTCACGTCGCATAGCGGATGTGGTCCTGCGCGTTGCGCCTCGCCCATTATGTCGGAATATTTGTCACCCGTGCCTCAGCCCGTCCCACCCCCATCTATAGAGATGTTGGCGCTTTGATTTGCGTGCACTGCAGCACTCCCGTGGCCGACGACGCGCGTTTCTGCCAGTCGTGCGGCTCGTTGGTCTCGGACGCCGGTGGCCAGGCGGCCGCGACGGCGTCGATGGACCAGAACGCGTTTGCGCATCTTGAAAACCTCCTCCGGGAGGAGATCAAGGGCGAGTTCACGCTCGGGAAAATGCTGGGGCGCGGCGGGATGGCGGTGGTCTACCTGGCCACCGAGACGCACCTCTCGCGCAAGGTGGCCCTGAAGGTCCTGCCGCCCGAACTGACCTTCGGGCACGGGGTGGATCGCTTTATGCGCGAGGCCAAGACGGCCGCCGCGCTCGACCATCCGCACATCATCCCGATCTACCGCATCGGGTCGGGCGGGAAGATCTTCTGGTACGCGATGAAGTTCCTGGAAGGGACGTCGCTCGACGACATCCTGAAGGAGCGCGGCGCGTACGGGCTCGACGAGGCGATCGAGATTCTGGAGCAGGTGGCGGATGCGCTGGACTATGCGCACGTGCACCAGGTGATCCACCGCGACATCAAGCCGGCCAACATTATGCTCGACAACCGTGATCGCGTGGTGATCACGGACTTCGGCATTGCGAAGGCACTGACCGAGGGGGCGCTCACGGCGTCGGGCTCGGTGATCGGCACGCCGTACTTTATGTCCCCGGAGCAGGGGATGGGGAAGCCGGTGAGCGGCGCGGCGGACCAGTACTCGGTGGCGGTGATGGCGTTCCGGATGCTGGCGGGGCACGTGCCCTTCGACGGCGATTCGGCCATCGACATCCTGCACAAGCACTGTATGTCGGACCCGCCGCGGCTCGAGGAGTCGATGCCGCACCTTCCCACGCACGTCTGCGACGCGGTGGACAAGGCGCTCTCGAAGAAGGCGGACGACCGCTTCCCGACGGTGAGCGACTTCGTCGCGGCGATGAAGGACCCGGACTACCAGTACGCGCGACCGAGCGTGCAGACGGTGATGCTGAGCTCGGACGAGATTGCCAAGTCGGCGTCGTCGTCGGCCAAGCGGAAGATGGCGACCAAGACGGCAAAGGGCGGCGTGGCGGCAAGGACGCAGCTCGCGGGCAAGCGCGCGGTTCCCGAGCCGCCGGTCAAGAAGAGCCGCGCCGGGATCTACGCGACGGTCGCGGTGCTCCTGCTCGGCGGCGGTGGATTCGCCGGCTACACCGCGATGAAGGGGGGCGCCGCTACGCCTCCCGCGACCGTTGCGGCCAACTCCGAGACGCCGGCAGCGGGCGTGGGTGCCGACAATCCCGCACCGAGCGGTGCGGGGGCCGATCCTGCCGCGACGGTGGTCACGCCACCGCCGGCAGCCACGCCGCCGCCGGTCGTGCAGCAGTCGCAGCGCCAAGACCCGCCGCGCGACACCCGCCGCCAGACGACACCGAACACGACGCCGAGCACGCCGCCGCGGCAGCAGGAACCCGCGCCGGCCCCGGTCAGCACTGCGCCGCCAGCGGCCGCGCCCACCGCTGCCGCAACACTGGCGACCCTCCGCCTCGGCGTGACGCCGGCGGCCGAGGTCACCATCGACGGCGTCGCGCGGGGACAGCAGCGCCAGCTCGTGACCGAACTCGGCGGCGGCCCGCACCTCATTCGCGTCGAGCGTGAGGGCTACGTCACCAAGGACACGACGGTCATCCTGACCGCAGGGCAGACGATCACCGTTCGACTGACGATGGAGCCGCGTCCGTGAAGCGCATCCTTGCCGCCCTCGCTCTCCTGATTGCCGTCGCGTCCGCGGCTGAGGCCCAGGGGCGTCGCACCGAACTGCTGCAGCAGGCGACCGCGGCATACGATGACTTCGACCCGGCGCGCGCCCTGCGGCTGGCCCGCACCGCGCTCGATCCGGCGCTCGGCCCGCTCGACAGCGTCTGGGTGCGCGGCGTGCATCTCGTGACGCAGATCCTGGTTGACGAGGAGCAGGGCGCGCTCGCGGGGACGTGGGCGCGCTGGGCGATGCGCCTTGAGCCGACGATGCCGCTTGACACGGTGAACTTCGTCGGCGAGGTGGTGAACACGCTGCGGACCGCGCGCACCGCCGCGGCGCGGTCGGCCGGTGACGAGGCGACGCGCACCACGCACGCCTGGCCGTCGGCGACGGACGAATCGACCGAGGGGCGGTTCCGTCTCGCGCCGAGTGCCGTGCCGGTGAATCTCCTCGTGGTCGGCCGCGGGCTCATCACCGCCGGTCCGGGAATGGCGCTGCCGCCGGGCACGTACGAGCTCGAGGCGAGCGCCTCCGGATTCCTGCCCGCGCGCTTCAGCCGTGAAGTGCTCCCCGGCGTCACGATTGACTTTTCCTTTACGCTCACGCCGGCCGCGGCCGCGGCGGCGACGCTCGCCGCCGACGTGAAGGCGCGTGTCGACCGCTCGCTCGTTCCGCTCAACGTCACGCGCTTTGGGGGGATGCCGGCCGCGTGTGCGGTGGGCGTGACCGCGAGCGGCGGCAAGCTCGTGCTCACGTCGTACCACGCGATCCGTGGCGCCGAGAGCATCGCGGCGGGCCCGGGCGCTGCCGACGCCATCCGCGTCGCGGCGTGGGATGTCTCCGCCAATCTCGCGGTTCTCGTGGTGCCGAGTGCGGGCGCGGACACGCTCCCGTTGGCGTCGGCGCTCACGGACGGGCAGTCCCTCTTCGGCATCAAGCTGGCCGAGTGCCGCACGCCGAGCGAGTCGCGCGTGGTGCTCGACGCGTGGGACGGGCGTCCCGCCGGGGCGCTCCGGCTGAGCGTGCCGCCGCCGCAGGCGGTGACAGGGTCGCCGCTCGTCGATTTCCAAGGTACCGTCGCCGGCATCTGGTCCGAGGGTCCGACGGGCGTGCCCGCCGCCGTCGTCGCACCGCTCGTTGCGCGCGCGCGCGCCAACGTCGCCGCCAATCAGCTCCGCACGCCGGCCGAGGTCGCCCGCGCCGAGAATCATCGGTACGGCACCGTGGCCATCGCGACCGACGTGCCCAATGCGACCATCAAGGTCACGCCGCTTGAGGCGTGGCACTGGCAAGGCCTGACCGCGCAGGGCACCGCGCCGTTCACGTTCAACGCGCCCGCCGGCCGGTATCGGGTGGAAGCGTCCGCGCCAAACGTCACGGCGCGGACGCAGGAGATCACCATCGTCGCGGGCGAGCGCACCCGCGCGGCGGTCTCGCTCCGGCAGGTCGCCGGCGGCCCCGTGCCGGTGGCGTCGCCGCGGCGCGGGCTGCCGAAGTGGGCGTGGATTGCGATCATCGGCGGCGGCGCAGGGGTTGCCGCGCTGGCCCTGGGCGGCGGAGGCGGTGGAAGTCCCGGCGGCGTCATCGAGATCTCGGTACCGAACCCGTGAACATCGTGCACCGCAGGTTCCTCGGTCTTGCCGCCGCCGCGCTCGCGGGCGGCCTGATCGTCTCGTGCGACGATCCCACGCATCCGCCCACGGAAGGGTCGATTGCGCCGCGGATCGTCTGGGTGCTGCCGGACGCCGGCAACCCGTCGGCCGCGCTCGATCCGACGCTCGTACGCGCCCGCATCATCGGGCCGTCGTCGTCGACGATCCTCGAGCTGGTGGAAACCCCCTCGGCGTACACGGGGCGGGTGAAGGGGCTGCCGGCAGGCGCCTACGAAGTCATCATCGAAGGCATCGCGGTGGGCGAGGTGCAGTACTACGGCCGCGTGACGGGCGTGCAGGTTGCGCGCGGCGCGACGGCGTCGCCGTTGATCAACTTCGTGCCGGCGGTGCCGGCGGTGCAGGCACCGCCGCTTCCCAATTCCACGAACTACTCGCAGCGCATCCAGTGGCCGGCCATCCCATCCGCCGCCAGCTACTCGGTGCAGGTGAGCTCGTCCAACACCTTTGCCGCCCCCGAGGTCGCGTTCTCGACGACCGAGACGGACCCGGTCGTTACCGTGCCGGGCCTCGGCACCTGGCACGTCCGCACACGCCCGGTCCTCCCCGGGCTTGTCACCCCGGTGGCGTGGTCCGACGCGCGCTCCTTCCAGGTCTTTGAGGCGCCGGGTGGCCGCACGGGCGACGACGCGGCCTCGGTGCCCGTCGGTCCGCTCGCGCCGGACACCGTCTACAACCGCAACATCACGGCCGCCGCGCGTGAGGACTGGTTCGAGATCGAGGCGCGCACCGGCGACACGGTCCACGTCGAGACGTTTGCCCAGCGCCTCAACCCGCCGTCGAGCCTGAATACGATCCTGACGCTCTTCGAGAAGGACGGAACGACGCAGATCGCGCAGAACGACGATGCCGCCGGGACCACGGACTCGCGCATCGCCGTGGTCTCGCCGGTCACCGACACGCTCAAGATCCGCGTGTCCGCCCCGGGCACATCGAGCGGACACTACAACCTCCGCACCGAGCTCCGCCGCCTCCCGGCCGCGCCGACCACGCTCACCGCCACGGTGGTCTCGGGGACGCAGGTGGATCTTGCCTGGACCGACAACGCCGACAACGAGTCGCAGTTCGTCATTCAGCGCTGCGTGGGTGCGGCCTGCAGCAACTTCACCGATGTCGCGACGGTCCTTCCGGACGTCGTGACCTACAGCAACGACACCCTGACGCAGGGCGTCGACTATCGCTGGCGCGTGCGTGCGCAGAACGGCGTGGGCCTGTCGGCGCCGACCAACATCGCGAGTGCGAGCACCAGCGGGCCGACCGCGCCCACGGCGCTCACGGCCGCGACGGTCAGCGCGACGCGGATCGACCTGGCGTGGGCGGACAACTCCAACAACGAGCTTGGCTTCCTCATCGAGCGCTGCACGGGTGCCGCGTGCGAGGCCTTTGCGGCCATCGACTCCGTCGGCGCCGGCGTGGAGGCGTACCAGGACCTCGGCGTCACCTACGGCCAGCAGTACCGGTACCGGGTGCGCGCCACCAATACCGTGGTGCCGTCGGCGTACACCGATGTTGCCGAGGCCAGCACCCTGCCGCCGGTCACGCCGAGCGGGCTGACGGCCACCGTGGCCGGGGCGACGCAGATCAACCTGGCCTGGACCGACAACGCGAGCGACGAAGTCGGCTTCTACATCGAGCGCTGCACCAACGACGCGTGCAGCGGGTTTGTCATCATTGACTCGGTGGGTGCGAACGTCGAGGCGTACCAGGACCACGACGTCGTCTTCAATACCGCGTATCGGTATCGCGTACGCGTCTACCACGTCATCACCGACCTCTCGACGTCTGGTCCCGCGGACGCGGACACGCGCCCCCCCACGACGCCCACCGGACTGGTGGCGACGCTGATTGCCAGCAACGAGATCGGCCTGACGTGGAACGACCTCGCGGACGACGAGCTCGGCTACACCATCGAGCGCTGCTCCGATGCGGCGTGTACGGACTTCGCGCCGATCCACACCACCGCGCCCGACGCCACCAGCTACAGCGACCTCACGGTCCAGTTGGACAGTGTCTATCGGTACCGGGTCCTTGCGGTCGGCGTGCCGGGGAACTCGGCGGTGTCGAATGTGGCCGAAGCGAACACCATCTCGCCCGAGGCGCCCACGCTGCTCACCGCGACGACCATCTCCGCCGAACTGATCCGGCTGGGGTGGACCGACAACGCGGACAACGAGACCGGCTTCTCGATCTATCGGTGTCAGGGGATCGGCTGCACGCCGTCGAACCTCCTGGCGAACGCGGGCCCCGATGCGGAGACGTACGACGACTCGACTGCTGTCGCGGGCGAGAGCTACACGTATCGCGTGCTCGCCGTGAACGTTGCGGCGGCGTCGGCGCCGTCGAACAACGCCACGGCCCACACCTTCGCGCCGAGCTCGCCCGAGGCCCTGATGGCCACGACCGTGTCGGCCTCGCGCATTGACCTGGCGTGGGACAACAACGACCTCGAACCCACCACGATGGTGCGCATCGAGCGCTGCGTGGGCGTCGGGTGCGACGGCTTTGTCGAGATTGCCGTGGTGCCCGCCACACCGGCGGCGTACGAGAACAGCGGCGGCGACTTCCCGGTGGCGATTGAGAACTCGTACACGTACCGCATTCGCGCGCAGAACGCGGCGGACGTGTCGCAGTATTCCAACGAAGCCACCGCGCGCACGATCACGGCGTCCGCGCCGACGGCGCTCACCGCGCTCACGATGGCCTTCGACGTAATCCATCTCACGTGGGGGCCGGCCGCTCCGGACGTGACCGGGTACATCGTTTACCGTTGCCAAGGCGCGGCGTGCACGACGATGACCCTGTTGAGTGGCGAGCCGGTCGCCGAGCTCGAGTACACGGACATCACGGCACAACTGGGGAACGACTACCGGTATGTGGTGCGTGGCATCAACGTCGTCGGCCCTGGGCACGTCAGCGATACCGTCAATGCCGACACGCGCCCACCCCTTGGCGTCACCGACCTCGTGGCGACGCCGATGCCGGGCATCGTGCGCCTGACCTGGACGGACAACGCGGACAACGAGACCTCGATCATCATCAATCGGTGCACGACCGACCCGTGCAGCCCCACCCCGATCGCGACGATACCGTCGGCCAACCTGGTGACGTGGGACGACTCGTCGGTGGTGGCGAACACCGAGTACGTCTATAGCGTGACCGTGGCGAACGCGGTGGATAACGTGACCTCGGGCTCGACCGGCGCCAACACGCTCATCGCCAGCCCGGTCACCGTGCTGTCCGCGACGACGGTGTCGGCCACGCAGGTCAACCTGACGTGGACGCAGAGTCCAAGCCAAGGCACCGGCCTGGTCACCGGCTATAACGTGTATCGCTGCGGCGGCGCGTGCGACCCGGCCGTGACGGGCGCGCTGATCGCGTCGTTGTCGGCCGCGGCGGCAGCATACGAGGACACGCCGGTCGAGGCCGATAGCAGCTACACCTACGCGGTATTGCCGACCACGGGCTTTGGCGAGACCGGCTTTGGTGGGAGCGCGACGGCCTTTGCGAGCACGCAGGTGTCGGCGGCGCCGAGCGGCCTGGTGGGCGTGGCGCAGAGTCCGACCAGCATCCTGGTCACGTGGAACGACAACTCCGATGATGAAACGCACTTTGAGGTGGCGCAGTGCGCAGGAGTGGGCTGCACGGAGTTTGTGACGGTCGCCACCACGGGAGCGGGCGTCGCCAACTACCTCGCGGACACGCTGACGTTCAACGTGCGGTACCGGTTCGTGGTGCGGGCCGTGAACGCTTCGGGTGCCTCGGCCTCGGCGGATACCGTTGAGGCCGGGACCACGGTGCCGGCGGTGCCGACGAATGTCGCGGTGTTCATCACCGACGGCACGGGCAACTTCCGGGTGACGTGGGTCGACGTGTCCGACGACGAGAGCGGGTTCGAGATTGACTACTGTAACGGCCCGGGTTGTGAGTCGTGGAATCTCCTGACGAGCACCCCGGTGGATGTCGAGCAGGTTGACATCGGCTCCGGGGGCGCGGCCACGTATAGATTCCGGGTCCGCGCGGTCAATGCCGCGGGTACCTCGGCGCCCTCGATTGCCACGGAGATCACCGGCGGGCAGCCGTACGCGGCCCCCACCGGAACCATCGCGACGGCGACGGGACCGACCAGCATTCTCGTCACGTGGACGGATCAGACCAACAACGAGACCATCTTCAGGATTCTGCGGTGTACCGGCGCTGCCTGCGACCCGTTCGCGGGAATCGTGGTGGACTCCGTGCCGCGCGACACGACGTCGTTCCTGGATACGAGTGTCTCGAGTGGGGAGATCTATCGGTACGTCGTGGTGGCCGTGAACGGTTTTTGGGAGAATGCCTCGATCATATTTGACGGCAACACGATGCCGCCCGATGCGCCGGGAACACTCTCGCTCACGACGATCTCCAATACGCAGATCGACCTGGCGTGGAGTGACGGCGGGCCGTTCGAGACGGGCTATGTGATCGAACGCTGCGCGGGCGTGTCGTGCGGCGACTTTGCGCCGATTGACACCGTCCCGGCGAACTTCGTGTCGTTCAGCGACGTGGGGCTGACGCCGAATGAACTGTATCGGTATCGCGTGCAGGCCATCAACGCGGTGGCGGTCTCGGGATACTCGAACGTCGCCGAGAAGGCCACCGACCTGCCGGCCACGCCGACCGGCCTCAGTGCGCTGGCGATGACCGGCACGCGCATTGACCTCGCCTGGACCGACAACGCGACGAACGAGGACTCGTACATCGTCGAGCGGTGCGCAGGCACGTGTGATGCCGATGGAGCCTTCGTCGAGATCCAGACCGGCCTCGCGCCGGGCGCGCAGGCCTTCGCGGACAACGGCGTCAGCGCGGGCCAGACCTACAGCTACCGCGTGCGTGCCCTCAATGTAGGCGGCGTGAGCCCGTACACGAACATCGCGACGGCCACCACGGCGGCGCCCAACGCTCCAACCGGCCTTGCGGTCACGACGCTGAGCGGCACGCTCATCGAACTGACGTGGAACGACAACGCCTCCAACGAGTTGAGCTACCAGATCGAGCGGTGCACGAGCGCGGCCTGTCCGGCGTTTACGCTGCGCACGACGCTCGGTCCGGATGCGACCGACTACGTGGACACGGTGGCGGTGGACGACGAGTACACCTACCGCGTGCGGGCGGTGAACAATGTCGGCAGCTCGGGCTATACCGGCGAGGAGACAGCGAACACATTCCTGCCCGCGGCGGCGACCGATTTTGTGGTGGCCACCATCTCCGGGACTCGCATTGACCTGAGCTGGACGGACATCGCCACCAATGAGGACGGCTATGTCGTCGAGCGCTGCAGTGGCGATTCGTGCTCGACGTTCACGGTGCTCGACTCGTTGCCGTCGGATGCGAACGGCTACCAGAACGACGGCATTGCCGCGCAGACGTCATTTACGTACCGCGTCTATGCCTATAACATCGCGGGGCACTCGGCCATCGCGGGCCCGCTGACCGCGACGACGATCACGCCGGCCGCACCCACCGGGTTGGCGGCGGTGCTCGCCGCGCCGGGCCAGATTGACCTGACCTGGACCGATAACGCCAACAACGAGATCCAGTATCGCGTCGAGCGCTGCGCCGGGACGGGCAACTGCAACACGACGGAGTTGATGAATGTCAACGCCGTCGAAGTGGCGACGCTCGGCCCCGACGCGACTTTCCACTCGGACCCGGGCCTCGCCCCGGCGACAAACTACTTCTATCGCGTGCGCGCGACGAACGTTGCGGGCGCGTCGCCGTACTCGGCCACCGTGAACCTCAGCACGAGTGTGCCGGCCGCCCCCACGGGTCTGGTGGCGGTGACCATCCTGGGCACGCGCATTGACCTGGCGTGGACCGACATCTCGGCCAACGAGGAAGGCTTCCGCGTGGAGCGTTGCATCGGGCCTGACCCGTGCTCGGCCTTCACGCAGATCGCCCAGTTGCCGGCAGGGACGACGAGTCACGCCGACTCCACGCTCACGCCGGGGCAGGAGGTGTATTATCGCGTCCTCGCCTTCAACGGTGGTGGCGGGAACGCCTCGAATGTTGCGTCGGCCACCACCTTCGTGCCGGGGACCCCCCTGGGGATTGCCGCGGCGGCGAGCGGTCAGGAGATGGTGAACCTGACCTGGGTCGATAATGCAAGCGATGAGGCGGGATACTACGTCGAGCGCTGCACGGGCCCCGATTGCACCGACTTTGTCCCGCTGGACACCTTGGCGGCCAACGTCACGCTGTACGCCGACGCGACCGTGGCAGCCGACAACGTGTATCGCTATCGCGTGCGGGCGTTCGGCAACGGCCATTCGGACTACACGCCGATCGCGTCGGTGGCGACCATCCTGCCGAATGCGGCGACGGACCTCGTGGCGACGGCGGTCTCCGACACGCGGGTGGACCTGGCGTGGACCGACAACACGTCCGCCGACTCCCTGTGGAACGAGACGGAGTTCTCCATCTATCGTTGCGCAGGGGAGTCGTGTACGCCCGCGGCGCTCCACGCCCAGGTTGGGCGCGACACGACGGTCTTCTCCGACCTGTCCCTGACACCCGGCGTGACGTATCGCTACCACGTGGTGGCGCTGAACCTTGCGGGCGCTGCCGCGCCCAGCAACGTGGCGACAGCCGCCACGACGGTTCCGGCCATCCCGACGGCGCTCGCCGACTCGACCGTCTCCGCGACCGCCGTGATGCTGCTGTGGACCGACAACGCGGACAACGAGACGGGCTACGAGATCGAGCGCTGCGAGGGGAGCGGCTGCACGGACTTTGCGCCGATTGACACGGCGGCGGCGGACGATGAATCCATCGTCATCGACGGGCTCGACGGGGCGGCGGCGTATCGGTTCCGCGTCCGCGCCTTCAATGCCGGCGGAAGCTCCGGATACTCGAACGTCGTGCTGGCGCGCTCCGACGTGCCGCCGGCGCCGACGGCGCTCGTGGGCGCGACGGTCTCGCCGACGCAGGTGGACCTCGCCTGGACGGACAACGCCGAGAACGAGACGGCGTACATCGTCGAGCGGTGCGATGGCAGCGGATGCAGCGACTTTGTCGCGGTTGATTCGCTCGCGGCGGATGCCACCGCGTACCAGGACGCGACGATCGCCATCGACACGGTGTATGTGTACCGCGTGCGGGCCAGCAACATCGTCGGGGCGTCGGCGTACACCGCCGAGGTCACGGTGAGCACGTACCGTCCGCAGACGCCAACGGGCCTCGCCGCAGTGCCGTTCTCGGCCACGCGTGTGGACCTGACGTGGACCGACGTGGCGGACAACGACACGGCCATCGTGGTCGAGCGTTGCACGGGGGTGGGGTGCTCGGACTTCACGGATATCGACTCGCTGCCGTCCGAGGCCACGTCGTACAGTGACCTGACGGTGACGGTGAACAACACCTACGCGTACCGCCTGCGGGCCGAGAACGCGGCAGGAGCCTCCGCGCCGACCGACTCGGCGGTGGCGGCCACGTTCATCCCGTCCGATCCCTCCGGGCTCACGGCGGCAACGAACACGCCCACGCAGATCACGCTGAACTGGACGGACAACTCGGACACCGAGATTGACTTCCTGATCGAGCGTTGCGTCGGCATTGGGTGTACCGAGTTCGACTCGCTCTTCGTGGTGGGCGAGAACGAAACGGCATACGCTGATACCTCGGTCACGCTGGGCAACAGCTATTCCTACCGGGTGATTGCGCGTGGCGGCGGTGGCAACTCCGAGTCCTCGGGGACGGCCACGGCGCACACGTTCCCGGCGGGCGACGTGGCCACGCTGACGGCGTCGCCGCTGACGGCAACGGCCGTGCAGCTCTCGTGGACGGCGGCCGACTTCGCGTCGCTCTATCAGATTGCGACGGTGGATGGCGTTGATACAACGGACGTCGCGTTCGTGTCCTTTGGGGTGACGGATACAGTGGTCACGGTCGCGACCGGGCAGAGCTACCACTTCATCGTCCGGGCGGGCAACTTTGCGGGCTCCGGTACGCCCGCCGCTGCCGTGGTGGCGATGACGCCGCCGCCGGCGCCGGTGAACCTCACGGTCTTTCCGCTGACGACCAGCCAGGCCTCGCTGGTGTGGAGCGACACCTCGGCCCGCGAGACGGGCTTTGAGGTGGAGCGTGCGTTCTTTAGCGCCGGCAACTTTGGCTCCTACGCGACGGTTGCTACACTCGGTGCGAACGTGACGTCGGATGTCAACACAGTGGCGGCGCCCAATGGACGCTACAAGTACCGCGTACGGGCGGTGAACCTGATTGGCGCCGGTGACTATTCCAACGAAGTGGACCTGACGCTTACGGGGCCAATCGCACCGAGTGGGCTCTCCGCGAACGTGACGGCGCCGGGGCAGATTACGCTCGGCTGGAACGACAACTCCGACAGCGAGCAGTCGTTCTCCATCGAACGGAGCGTCGGCAACAACCTGAGCTTCTCGCAGGTGGCGACGGTCGGACCCGGCGTGGGGTCTCACGTGGACTCCAGCGGCATTGCCATCAATACCGCGTATTTCTACCGCGTACGTGCCATCAACAACATTGGGGCGTCGGGCTACACCAACGAGGCCTCGACGACAACGACGGTCCCGAATGTCGTCGGGAGCCTGATAGCCACCATCCAGAATTCGACGAGTATCCAGGTGGGGTGGAACGGCGCGGGGACAACCGGCGAACTCGGCTTCCGTGTGTATCGCTGCGTGGGCGGTGGCTGTGCCGACTTCACGTTGCTGGACGGGTCGTTGCCGCCGGATGCAGTCACGTACACGGACGCGACGGCGGGTTACGGGAACACCTATCGCTATCAGGTGCGGCCCTACAACATCGCCGGCGAGCCGACGGGCAACCTAACGGTCGATCGTCCGCTGGTGTTGCCGACGCCGGGTTCGGTGGTGGCATTGCCGGTCGACCGGACGTCGCTGCGGGTCCGGTGGAACCCCGCCCCGTTCACGTGGGAGACGGGTTTCGAGATCGAGCAGTGCGTCGACTTCGGCTGCACGGACTTCACGCCGCTGACAACGGTCGCCGCCGACGAATTGATGACGGTGTCGGAAGGCCTGTCTCCCAACGGCGCGTGGTATCGGTATCGTGTGCGTGCGGTGGCGGACGGGAATGCTGGGCCGTGGTCTGCCATCGTCACGACGAACACGCCACGGGCCGTGACCCTCGGCGACACGCTGGTGACGGTGACGTCGGCGGAGATCGCCGCGAACGGCTTTATGACGCATTACGTGGTGGCGATGCCGGCCGGTTCGCCGACCGTGGAAGTGTCCATCGGTGAGGATCCGAATGGGACTACCACGACTGGGGGTTCGTACCTCATCGTGCAGCGCGGTACGGGCATCCAACTGAGTGCAGGTAGCCTCGTTGGTTTGGAGATGAGCGGGGACACGCTGTGCGCACCGGTGACGTTCCGAACAGCGGGGCAGCCGGACCTCACCTGCTCGCTACCGCATCTGGGCGTGACGACCGATTACTACATCACCACCTACTCGAATCCGTACACGAACGAGCGACTCATCGCGTTGCCGGGTCCGACCACATACACGTTCAACAACTGCACGCAGACCGGCCGCGTCGGGCCGTCGCAGGGCCAGTGTGACGCCGCCTACACGGGCACAGCACTGCAGGGCCAAGTGGCTGTCGCGGACTCCGGCTTCCAGGATTGGACGGTGCCGTTCAGTGGTCGGTGGGCGGTGACGGCGGTCGGTGCGGCGGGGGTGTCGGCGGATCCGGCGCGACTTGGTGGACGCGGTGCTCGGATCTACGGTGAGTTTACACTGACCGCAGGCCAGGTCCTTCGGGTCGCCGCTGGCCAGATGGGTAATGGCGCCGGGTCGGGCAGCAACGGCGGCGGTGGCGGCGGGAGCTTCGTGTACGATCTCACCGGTGCCACGCCGATGCTGATTGCGGGTGGCGGCGGTGGAACGCGCGTTTCGGTCGGCCAGAACGGATGCGATGCCTCGATTACGGCCTTTGCCATCACTGGCAGTGGCGGCGAGGCCACCTCCCCCTGCACGGTGAAGGGGGGCGATGCGGGCCTGGGTGGAATCGTGAGCTCGGAGTCGTGGGGGTCCGCCGGCGCCGGCTTCAACAGCAATGGCGCGAATGACTTTGGCTACGGGACCGGCGGTCGCTCGTGGGCGTCCTTCTTGGTGGGCGGCACTGACGACGCCTGCGGCATCGGCTTTGGCGGCTTTGGCGGCGGTGGATCCGGCGGTGGGTGCTCCGGCGGCGGCGGCGGCGGTGGCTACTCCGGCGGCGACGGCGGACGCATTGCCGGCGGCGGCGGCTCGTTCAACGCCGGCACCAAGGTTTCCGCCACAGCCGGCGTCGGCACGGGCCACGGGTCAATCGTCCTGAAGTACCTGGGGCCGATTGACTGAACGGGCGTCGTAATGGAGTGAGTGCAAAGGGCGGGCCGGGGCGATGGTCCCGGCCCGCCGCAATTACGAGGGCTGCACGAGATGGTTGTGGATGTGCCTCGGGATCAGGGCGCCTTACATATAGGCGGCCAGAACGTCCCGTCTCCAACAACGGTGACCGTTGCTTCCGTGCACCCGAGACCTGGGATGTTCATCACGGCGGCACTGCTGATGTTCGCGTGGTAGCTGCCACTCCCGGTCCCGAGAATGAAACCGAGCACAGTCAGCGTGGACGTGCCGGTGATCTCGATATTGTTGTTCCAGGCGAGGAGATAGTTCAGGTAGGCGTTGCTCCCCTGGAACCTGACGATCCCGCCACTGGTCTTGTCGAACCGGACGTTCTGGAACCTCGACGAATCGGCACCAGGGTTTGAGAAGGTGACCACCGAGGTTCCGCCGCCGACAAACTCCACGGTGTGATCACCGGTCGCGTGGAAGGCACGCAGGTTGAAGCTGGACTGCGTGAAACTGCCGCCGACGAGGATGTTGCCGTCCGTGAGCAGCCCGTCCGTGCTGCCGCCGCCGAAGCCGACATTGCCCGCGACGTCGAGCACGGCGAAGTTGTCGGTCATTGCCAGGCGGCCGCCGAAGGCATCGCCGTCCACGGTGTTGAAGTTCCCGGCGATGTGCAGGGCAAAGTGGCGCAGGTTGAGTTGCGCGCTCCCGCCGACCTCGACGTTGCCGCCGACGGAGGAGTTACCGTCCAGCGCGACCACGCCGCTGGCGAAGCCGTAGCCGTTCGCGATGGCGAGCTTGGGCGCGAACTGCCCGGTGGACGTAAAGCCCACCGAGTCGGCGGGGCGCATCAGCAGCACGCCGCCGCTGCCGGCCACATCGCCTTCGCTCAGCAGCGTGCCGCGCACGATGAGCGTGTCCGTGCCGGCGAACGTGAGCAAACCGCCATCCTGGATGGTGAGATTCCGCACCTCGCGCGCGCCGGACGGAATCACCGGCGGGTTGTCCGAGGTGCCAATGATCACATCCGTGTATGCGTCCGGCACGTTAGGGAGCAACCAGTTGTCGGGCTCGTCCCAACTGGAGTTGTCGCCGCCAGTCCACACGTTGGGGCCCTCATCATCCCACGGCGCGGTGTCCCCATCGCCGCAGACCTCCGCGATGCACCCGACCAGCGGGCTCGAGTTGGTGAATCCGACCAAGGCGCCTTCAATCTCGACGTAGCGACCGCTCGTAACCGCGTAGCTGAAGTTGATCTGGTTGAAGGTGAGCGGCGAATATCCGCTGAGCGACAGCTTCAGCGCCACGACCGTCGGGTCAAGTTCGGTGAAGGTGAGTCGGTTGATGTCGAACGGCGCCGGGTACGCCGCCGTCAGCTCGAGGCCGACATTGCGGAAGGTGATCGCATTGGACGCGGACGCGCTGGCGTCGAACCCGCCGAACCCATAGATGCGACGCGAGTTGCCGGCCGTGAGCAGGTCGGACCGGACGGATACCGTTCCATCATAGGGATCCACGCGTCCGATCACGCCGTTCGCGGTCACATCGCTGCTGAGCGTCACCTTCGCCCCGTGCTGGAACCGCAGGACGTCGAAGTACGACTCGGAGGGGTCATCGAAGTGGATGAAGCTGGAGTCGCGCATCACGACCGTGCCGCCGACCGTTGCCTGGAACGCGTTCTCGAAGCTCCCGGCGGACTTCTGGACGAACGCGCCCCCGACAATGAGTCGCGCGCTGTCGGTGAGGACCGAGGTGGTTCCCGACTCAAAGCGCGCCGTGTCGGCGTACACCTCGGCGCCGCTGCCGGTAATGGTAAGACTCGCGGTCGGGCCGGACACGAGAATGCCCGCCGTGTCGGCGCGCACGACGACCGGCGACGTCCAGAGGCCGATGTTCAGGTTGCCGCCGAGCACGTGCAGGCCAGCACCGATCGAGTAACCGTCCTCACTCGCCTGATTCATCACCACGGTCGGCCCGAACGTGCGGAGCAAGCCATACTCGATTGCACCGTTGGCGACGTTGGTCCGCGGAATGGTCTGTGAGCCGTCGAGGTCGCTGCCGGCGCCGAGGAAGTCCACCGTGTCCACGTTGAACGTGGTTCCCGTGGTGAATCCGCCGTAGATCGCGATGCGCGGGACGGTGATCTCCGCATTGGGCTCGGCGGCCAGCTCACCGGAGGTCACTCCGTCGTTGAAGCCGATCTTGAGCCACGCCCCAGTGCCACCGACAATGGCATTTTGCTCGTTGGCGTTCATATACAACTGGTTCCGCACCGGCAGGATGCTCAGCAGCGTCGTGGTGCCGTCATTGTGCCGCAACGACGAGATGTACGACAGCGTGTCGTGGCCGAAGTACACCGTGCGCGTATCTTCGCCGCCCCCCTCGGGGGCACCAAGGCGCACGGTGAGGTCGGGGCCGGTGACGAGCGCGGTGGGCGTCGAGCCGGCAACGACGAGGTCGCCGTAGAGAATCATAGAGCCGGTCGTGAGCAGGCCATCGGTGCTGCCGCCGGCAAAGACCGCCGAGTCACCGATGGACAGGAGGTCCCCTTCATCGATCATTCGGAGCGTGCCGGACTGCGCGGTTTCGAACACGCCGTGCACCTCCAACCCCGAGCCGTTGATTCGAAGGCTCGCCGAACCCGCAACGCGAACATCGGCAAACTCCGAGTACCCGACGAGCCTCGCCGTTGAGGCGCTGTCTATCCGGAGATTGCAGGATTCGGATACGCTCACGACCGACGCGTCGCCGTTGCCGCGCACGAACAAGGCACCGCCCGCCTCGCAGGTGACATTGCCGGCGTCCGCCAGATTGAGCGACTTGGAGACCGTGAGGCTGTCGGAGAGCGTGATCTGCGCGCCAGACGCGGCGACGAGCGACCGGAAACGCAACGGGACGTCAACGATCATCGTTCCGGCGGAGGTGACGTACACACTGTCGTTCGGACCTGGCACGAAGCTGTATGGCCAATTGTTTGGATCCGATGCGACCCCTCCGGAGAATTCGTGCACGAGGAATTCGTCCCATCCATTGAGCACCGCCCCGCCGAGCGTGACCACATAGCTGCCGTGGGATCCGGGGCTCACCTCCACGACCGTGACTTCGAGCGCTTCGGCGTCGCCGGTGTTCGTGTCCTCCACCTCGAGATACCTGCCGCTCGTCGGTTGCGTCTCGAACTGGAGTCCGGAAATCAACAGGTTGCCCGATGGCCGGGCAATCCGGAACTGGGTCCCGGTGGCATCCTGCGCCTCGAACATAAGGTTGATCATCGCCCCGATGGAGCCGGTGACCTCGTTCCCCGCCAACGTCCACGCGACGCGCCGGAAGTGCACGTTGGCGGCCGACGCGCCGTGCGAGGTAATCCGATAGTACTCGCTCTCGGGCGCGCGGAGGTCCACCGCGTACGGGCCAGACGCGATGAGACTCCCGGCAACCGTCAGGTCGGACCGCACGGCGATGTGGCCGGACATATGCGGCAGCAGTTCGAGTCGACCGAATGACGAAGCGCCTGCGCCGGTGCCGGGGTTGTCAAACTGCAGTTCCAGCGGGTCCACGCCATCGTGCGTGACCACCCGCGTCCGGTGCATCGGGCCCGCCGCGTACGACTCCGTCGAGTTGTCACCGGCCTGTCGGAAGTTTCCGTGCGTCTCGATGGTGCCGGCCGTCAGGAGGCCGGCGGTGCTGCCGCCATTGAAGAGCGCGCCAGTGAGCAGCCGCACGGTGGTCAGGCTGTCCTGCATCGTGACCGTGCCGCTGTCCTCGACGAAGAGGCCCTCGGCAATCACGATGGTGTTGACCGTGTCCGGGTGGTGTCCGAACCGCATTGACCCCGTGCCGCTGACGAAGAAGCCGCCGTTCACGACCAGCGAATCGTTGTGCTCGATGAGCGTCTGCGCCGACCCTTCAATCCGCACGGAGTGGTAGGTGATCTCCGAGCCGCCGACATCGCGGGCGCGCAACTGCTGGTTCGCTCCGTCGAGCGTGAGGTTGGCGATGTCGAGGCTGCCGTCAAACAGGTTGGCGCCGCCGAGGCGCAGGGTGTGGAAGCCGAGGTACGTCTCGGCGCCACCGATGAGGTCGTCGGTGACGGTCAGCGGCGACTCGTCGGAGTTCGTCAGTTCCGCCGAGCTGCCAAGCTCGAGATTCCGCGCGCGGAGTCCGAACGCCGACTGATACGACCCGTCAAGGAACAGGTCGTTGAACCGCGCCGAGTCGCCGATCATCACGATCGCTCGGTTGGGAACACACACGGGGTCGCACGGATCAATCAACTCGACCCTGTGGTTCCCGCTCGCCATAAACGACGTGTCCGTTGCGTAGAACCCGGCGTGGCCGCGCAGTACGCCGTCGGTGAGCTTGCCATCGGCCCGTCCACCCC
Organism: uncultured Gemmatimonas sp.; assembly: GCA_964466515.1. Lineage (GTDB taxonomy): Bacteria > Gemmatimonadota > Gemmatimonadetes > Gemmatimonadales > Gemmatimonadaceae > Pseudogemmatithrix. The sequence goes on from CAYXQS010000001.1 coordinate 57,136, forward strand.
CGTCGAAGGCGATGCCCGCCAAGACGGTGACCGTGGTGGCGGCATCCACCATCCGGATGGTGCCGCCACCCGAGACGAAGAAGTCGCTGACCGTGATGGTGGTGGTCGTGTCCGGCCCACCAATCCGCAGCTCGCCACCGCCCTCGACACTGATGAGTCCTTCGATGGTACCGCCAAGGCCGCGCATCGAGGCCGTGCCGGTGACGACCACGGACGGGTAAGTGACCGGCGTTGACCCGACCATAAACGGAATCTCTTGATCCTCGCCAATGAAGCGGATGAAGCCCATATTGGCCTTACTGCCCGGGAAGTTGAAGGCGCCGTCAAGCCAGAGTTCACTCACTTCAAGTGCGGCAGTCTGCGCTCCGCCAAGCGCGCCGTACACTTCGAGCCGGCCGTCACCGTAAACCGTGACCTCGCCGTTGATTGAGACGTTGCCGCGCGCGACAACGGCTGTTTCGAGCTCCCGGGAGGCGTCGAACTGAACGTGATTGAGGTACGTCTCGCTCGTGTCCGCGGCCACGAAGTTGATGCGCGGCACGCCGTCGTACATCGGGTCGGGCGGCAGGAAGACCGTGAGATGGTCGTCGCTGGCGCGCAGGTTATCGTTGCTGTTTCCCTGTTCGAAGTTCTCGTGGACCCGCAGCTCGCCGGCCGTCAGCGTGGACTGGTTGGTACCCAGGAATCGCACCCGCCCCTGGACCTCGAGCCGGTCGCCGGGTGCGGTCATCTCCACGCGGCCGTTGTCCAGCACGTCGAACCGTCCCATCACGTCCACCTGGGACGGGCTGCCGAGCCGGAAGTCGTTGCGGACGGTGAGGTCGCCATCAACGCGCATCGCGTCGCCAACGATTGCGATGCCCGCGTTCGCAGTGACATTGCAGGCGAATCGGCCTCGGACGCCGTAAGAGCCCGCGCCGTCCAGCAGGATGCCCTCGGTCGCGGCGGTCGAGTCGCAATACACGCCGATGTTCGTCGTTGGCGCGTGGATGGTACCACCGCCCGCGAGCACGAGCCACGCCCCCTCGCCCATCAGGCGGAGCGGCAGGGAATCAATCTCGAAGTAGAGTCCGCCGATGGTCACCGTGTCGCTGGTGATCGTCGGTGCCACCTGTGCCGCGGCCCCGATGTACACGGTGTCGTCAGCCGCCGGCAGCGTATCCATTGACCAGTTCAACGGATTGTTCCAGTTGTCGTCGTAATCACCGATCCACCGGAACTCGATGTCTGCCGGCCAGCCGTCAATGGTGGCGAATCCACCCACCGCCTGTGCCCGGCCGCCGTGGAACGTCGGTTGCGGGTTGCTCACCTCGATCGTGAGGTCGGGCGACCCACCGCCCGCAAAGTCCTCGGCGCGGAAGTAGGCGTTGCTGCCCGCCGTGGAGAATGTCGGTGAGATGAGGTGCACCGCGCCCTGCTCGCGCACGATGCGCAACTGCACGGTATCGGCCGCGATGTTCGTGAACGTCAGCCCCTCAAGCGTGTCGAGTGGCTGGCCGTTGAGGATGGTCCAGTGGACGTTGTTGAACGTGAGGCCGCCCTTCACCCGCCCGCCGTAGGACGTCACCATCCGTCCGGCAGAGGACCAGAGCGTCCGCCCCGCGGCGAGCGAGTCAATCCTCAGCGACCCGTTGAGATAGACCGGCGAGCCGAGCTGGATCTCCGTTCCGCCCTCGATACCGCCCAGTTCCACGTCGCCGAAGTGCGAGCTGGCGGCGCCGAGTCCGGGATTCGCGAAGCTCACGGCCTGATTGGCATCACCCTGGAACACGGTCGTGTGCGGTGCTGCCGCGAGGAACGCCTCGTCCGAGCCACCTGCCTGCGTAAAGTCGCCGCGCAAGACGAGCCGTCCGTTGGTCAGCAGCCCGTCCGTGCTCCCGCCGCTGAATGTCGCATTGCCGCTCACGTGCAGCGTCGTGTTCGTGTCCTGCATTGCGAGGCGTCCGGCCCCTGTCGTGACCAGGTCCCCGCCGACCTCGACGTAGGTCAAGTGCCCGGCGCCGCCAATGCGAATGATTGCCGTGTCCGAGGCGATGAGGGAGCCGCTGAGCGTGTAGAGCGCGCCCGTATCCGGGAAGAACCGCGTGTCGGAGGTGACGCGGATGCTTGCGTAAGTGATGCTGTTGCCGTCCGCGCGGTAGGCGGGGACCGTCTGCGTAACGCCGTTGAACACCACGGTGTCCACCTGCAGGACGCCGTCGAACGTCGTGGCGCCCGGCACCACCAGCACATCCACGTCGAGCACGGAGAGCGGTTCGGCGGCGAAGGCGCTGGTGCCGTTGATCAGCTCGAGCCGCACCCCCGGTTCGCCGAGGAGCTCGGCGGACTCCCGCACCGCCACGTTGCCGATGGCGAAGGCGTCGGTCGTCAGGCGCTTTGAGCCGCCGTCAATGACGAGTGCGGCGAAGCGCTGGTTCCCTGGGTTGGAGAAGCTGACCGACTGGGTCCCTTCGACGAACTCAGAGAAGAGCTCGGTGGTGTGGGGGAAGCTGCCGACAAACGCGCCGGGTTGCGTGGCGGTGAAGTCGCCCTGCACGCGCAGGCGACCCAGGCGGATCATTCCGTCGGTGGAGGCACCGCCAAACGCAGCGCTGCCGTTCACGGTCATCAGGCCGTCGGCGTGGCCCATCCTGAGCCGGCCGCTTTCGCTGGTCGTGAGATTGTTGTGTACCAGCACGGTGCTGGCACCGACCTGGAACGCACCGCTCGTGATGTCCAGCGAGCCGAACTCGGTTGTGCCGACGGCAGTGATGGTGTCACTGCCAACCACGAACGCCGGGCAGTGTATGTTGCCGCGGACCTCGGCTGGGGCACTGCCGCCGAGGACGACGAGCCCTCCGTCGCAACTCAACGCGCTCCCCGTGGATGGCACGAGGAGTCGTTGCGTGACGATCAGCGAGTCGCCAAGGAGGATCGCCTCTCCCTCGCGGTCGCTCACCAGTGCGCGCAGCGTCGTGGGCGACGTGATAAATGGCACACTTTCCGCACTCGCCGGGATGTAGGCGCTGTCCGCGGCGGTGGGCACCACGCCCGACATCCAGTTCGCTGGGTTGGCGAAGTCCGCGTCGTAGTTGCCCGTCCACGTGAAGTCGGGGAAGGCGTTCCACCCGCTGAGCGTCGCGCCGTTCACGAGCTCGACGTACGTGGCGTAGAAGCTGGGGGAGATGTTCGTCACCACGACGCCAAAATTGTCGCTGCCGTTCACGTCCTCCACGCGCAGGTACTTCCCGGACTCCGGCGTGGTGAGGAACTGCAGGCCATTCATCGCGACCGAGCCGTCCTCGCGCCGGATGTCGAGTTGCACCACGTTCGGGTCCATATCCGTGAAGGACACGCCATCGAGCTGCTCGATCGGCGCGCCCGGCTGCAGGACCCAGCGGACGTTCGAGAACACCAGCGCGTCAACATTCGCGCCTTGGCTGACCACGGTGCGCGGGGCGTCCGCGCCCGTCAGGTGGTGGGCGAGGGCGATTCCCGTGCGCAGCCGACCCTCGATCCAGGCATCGCTGTGGAGGATGACCTGATACTCGAGGTCGGCGGCGAGGTAGAGGTCACCGAAGTGCGAGGCGGTGCTGCCCGCGCCCGGACTGGCGAAGGCGACTGCGCTGTTGGCCCCCTGCCTGCGCAGCCAGGTGACGTGTGGGGCGCTGGCGCTGAATGCCGTCGAATCCCCGGTCGCGCCCTGCGCGAAGTTGCCGTAGAGATCAATGCGACCATTCGTCAGCTTCCCGGCCGTCGAGCCACCGTCAAATGCGGCATCGCCCATCACGACGAGCGTGGTGGCGTCGTCCATCATCCGCAGCGTGCCCGAGTCCACGGTCTGGAAGTTCCCCTCGACGTGGACACGGGTGACCGAGTCGGGATGGCCGAGCCACAGCTCACCGCTGACCGTCAGGCCGCCAGTGACCGTGACGCTGTCCACGCCCCCCGAGAGCCGCGCGTTGCCGGACACGATCACGTTCGGCAGCATCAAGTTGGTCGGGATGACCTGGTCGTTGCCCGTGAAGGTCACGGTGCTGATGCCAAGCACATTGTCTACGGCGAGCGTCCCGCCGACTTCGAGGAACTGCGCGCTGAACTGCGCGTTCTCGCCGACCGTGACGTTGCCGGCGACGCGGATCGGTGAGCCCGAGCCGGCAAGGAGCACGGCGACCGAGTCGAGCGCCAGGTTGCCGTTCACATAGACGCCCTCCTGCGTGACCTGGCGCGGCCCGAGTACGGTCAGGTCGTTGAAGGCGACTGCGTTGGTGGGGTTGTCGATCGTGAGTGTCGGCGCGCCGTCGCCCTGGAGGATGGTGTGGTGCGTGCCGCTCGCGGCGAACGTGCCGGGACTCTGCTGCACAAAGTGGCCGCCGATCTCGAGCGTGCCCGCCGTCAGCTCCTGCGTACTGGTGGACAGGAACTGTGCCGGGCCGTCAACTCGGAGCACGCCGGCCGCATCCGTCATCCGGAGCGTGCCGCCGCCGAAGACTTGCAGGCCGCCGTTCCCTACCGGACCATCCACCACGTGGAACGTGTAGGCACCGACATCCAGGACGCCTTGCGCCTGCAGGGCGACGCTGCCGTCCCAGGACACATCGGCCATTGGACGGACCACGCCCGCAGCCATACTGAGCGTGCAGCCGCCGATGAACTGTCCGCCGATGGTGGCCGTGTCGCCCGACGTTCCGAGAAAGACCGAATTGCTGCTGCAGACCAGGCCGCTGTCGGCGTGCACGTTCAGGGTTCCCGTGATCCCGACGGAACCGGCGAGCGACACGAACCGCAGGTCGCTGACGAGCGCGCGGAGCGTGATGCCATCCGGTAGCGTCGGCGCATTCGGCGCTACCGCCGGGACGTACACGCTGTCGGCCGCGGTCGGAATGATCGCTTCGACCCAGTTGGCGGGATTGCTCCAGTTGTCGTCCACGGTGCCGCCCCACGTCAGCAGCACCTGATCCCACCCATTCACGATGGCGCCATTCAGCACGCTCAAGCCGCCGCTCGGCTGCGACGGGTTGGGATCTTCCAGCGTGATCTCAAGGTCGCCGCCACCGTTGGCGTCAATGACCTCGAGATACTTGCCCGATGTCGGCGCGCTCGTGAAGACCGGCCGACGCACGAGGTGCGTCCCGCTCTGGCGCGCAATCCGCCACTGCACGACCTCCGGGTCCATCGAGCCGAACGTAATCGTGTCGAGCTTCCCGATTGGCGCGCCATCCAGCAGGTCCCACCGCACATTGATGAAGTGCAGCAGGTTCACATCGGCGCCACGCGTCGTGAGCAGTTGCCCACCGCCGGCAATCTGGTAGCCCGTCGCGATCCCGGTCTCGAGCATTCCGCTCGCGTACACATCCGTGAGCAGCGTCAACTGACTGCCCGGCGTCTTGGCGTGATACAGTTCGCCGAAGGCCGACCCGTTGCCGGCAAACCCCGGGTTGGCGAAGGAGATCGTCTGCGGGCTTGCCCCGCGGAACCACGTGGAGTGCGCGGGCTCGGCTACGAACGCGCCAGGGTCCGTGTCCTGAATGAAGTTGCCACGCACCTCGAGATAGCCAGCCGTCAGCGTGCTCGCTCCGCCCGCGAAGCGCACGTCGCCGAGCGACTGGACGGTGTCGGTGTTCGCCGTCATTGCCACGCGGCCGCCCGACTCGGTCGCGAAGCTCTGTGCGATGAGCTTGCCGCCGCCCATCGTCAGCATTCCCGTCGCGCCGCTGACGACGAAGTCACCATTCACGACGGTCGAATCGCCAACGGCACCGCCGAGCGTGACGCTGCCGTTCACGGTCAGGTTGCCATCAACGCTCCGCGCGTTCAGCGTTGCACCCGACCCACCCATAAACGTGGAGCTATGGCTCCACCTTCCACCGATGGTATCCGTCAGGTTGCCGAGGATCAGGATCGCGCCACCATCCCCGCCGTTCACGAGACCCGTGGTGCCCTCGAAGACCACGTCGCCCAGAATCATTGCGCTGGAGTTTGCGAACTCGAGTTGCGCGCCCTCGGCGACGTGCAGGCTGCCCAGCGGGTTCTCGGACGGGTTGGCGATCTGTGCAAAGGCCGTCGGGCTGGTGAACCGGATGATCAGTCCCGCGTGGGCCACGAAGCTGGGGGCACCCGGTGCGCCGTCAATCACGAGTCCGTCGCCGAGTTCCAGCACGCCGACCGAGAGGCCCGCGTCGGCATCCTTGCCGCGGAACGTGGCCGTCCCGGTCACGACCAGCGTGTCCTCGAGATTCCCGAGCGCGAGCCGTCCGTTGCCGCGCGTCTCGAGCGTGCTCCCCAGCGTGTACTGCGCGTTCCCGACGCTCAACACGCCCTCGACAATGAGCGGCGGGGCGAAGTCCACATCGAGGGTCACCTCGCCCGCGACAATCGTCGGGATGGTTTCGCCGGCTGGCAGCGCGCCGTTGGGACTCCAGTTGACCAACGTATCGGCGGTGAAGCTCGCACCGCGCGTGAAGGCTGTCTGCGACGCAAAGACTGCGAGCGCGGTGGGCGTGCCGGTGAAGTTGCTCGGGAGTACGCTGATCAGGCGGCCCCCGACGGCGGTGGCGCTGTCAACGTTCGACAACTGGAAGCTGCCGAGCGCCTTGGCTCCGGAGCTGAACACGACGCCACCGTCGCCAGGTTGCTTGTCCACGGCCAGCGTGCCGAGGCACGACTGCGCACAGGTCGCGGTGAGCAATGTGTCGGGGTTTGCAAACAGGATGCTCTGCGTGCCTGAGCCCGCGAGCACCAGTGTGTGCGCTGCCGCCGCGTTGAACGCCTGCGCATCGCCGCCGACATTGACATCGCCGTGGACTCTCAGCGTGCCGCCGGTGAGGTAGCCGGCCGTGCTGCCGCCGCTGAAGGTCGCGTTGCCCATGACCTCCACGTTGGCGCCGTCATTCATCTCCAGCGTTCCGCCCGTCAGCGTGACGAGGTAGCCCTCAACCAAGATCTGGTGCGTTGCCACGTCGAGTGAGGCGCCAAGCTCGATGGACAGGTCGCCGCTCGTGAGCTGGCCCGTGGCCAGATAGGTGCCGTTCTGGAACGCGAGGCGCGGGAACCGACCACGCACGGTGCCGCCGAGCGCGCCTTGCGCAATGACGACTCCCTCGAGGCCGGCGGAGATCGCGATGGACGTGGGAGCGGCGAGCGACCCGTTGACGGCGAGCGTCTGGTTGCCGAGCGCGAGCGACGCACCGTTCTCGATGGTGAGCCGCGAGACGGTCATCGACGCGGTAAGCGCCGGATAGTTCGGACGCCCCGCCGGGACCAGGACGGAGTCTGACGACGATGGGACGAGACTGTTCTTCCAGTTCCCCGGCTCGGTGAGCGACGTGTTGACGTCGCCGGTCCAGGTCCGGTTGGCAATCATCGTGATTGCCGTGGCATTGAACTCAAGCGTGGGCGTCCCGCTGGTCACGGCCTCGACGGTCTGGCCGCCGAGCGCGCTGCCGAGTGTCCACGTCGTGCCGGCAAGGCCATTCGCGTCCACGAGCGCCGTGTCCACGGCGAACCCGTTGCCGAGCGTGCCGCCGCCGCTGGTGACCGTGAAGAACACGGTGTCGCCAACGACGGCGTTTCCGCCGGCATCGAGCACGCGCACCACGAGGGCCGAATCGAGGGCCTGCGTGGCCATCCCGGACTGGGCGTCGCCGGAGACCTTCTCGAACGTGCTCACGGCGCCCACGACCACTTCGACGTCGGCATTGACGGTCGGCAGGCCGTCGGTCGCGAACGTGATGATCCAGCTCCCAAGCGTGCCGAAGACGAGATCGTCGAACGTCGCGACGCCCGCCATCAGCGGCTGCGTGGTGGTGCCGGCCGCGAAGTCGTCATCAGGCGCGTCTGTCGGCGTCACGGTCACGTCGCCGGAGAATCCAGTGACGATGTTGTCGTGACGGTCGCGCGCCTCGACCACGAACGTGGAGGCCGGCACGCCGCCATCCACGGTGTCCGGCGCGGCGGTGACTGCGAGGTGCGTGGCGTTGCCGGGCAGGATGCTGGCGCCGAAGTTCACCGGCGAACCCGTGAGTCCATCGGCCGACGCCTGCACGGTAACCGGCCCGGGCGTGTCACCAAGCGTCAACTGCACTGCCGCGAAGCCATCCGCGCCGCTCAGTGTCGTATCGGCGCCGAGGACGCCACTCCCCAGCGTGATGGCCCACGCCACCGGTGCACCGGGCGCCGCGTTGCCGAACTCGTCAGTGACCTTCACGCGCAACGGGAGCGGCAACACCGCGTCCACGGTGTCCGTCTGTGCCTGGCCATCGTACACGGCAACGGCAAACGGCGCGCCCGCAACCACCGTGAAGTTGGCGCTGATCGTATCGCTCAGCCCGCCCGCCGCGAATCGCAGGCGATACTCGCCGGCGACCTGCGCCACCACCGCGTCAAACGTCGCGACGCCACCGACGGCCGTGACACTGGTGGTGCCGAGGAGCGTGGCGAGTGCGGGGCCGCTGTCCACCGACACCGTCACGGGTCCGGTGAAGTTGGGATCAATGGCGCCTTCGCTGTCGTGCGCGCCGACCGCGAACGCGGACAGCGCCACGCCGGCAGTTGAAGCCGCCGGCTCATTCACAACCTGCAGGCGGACGGCGAACTGATTGATGGTGGCCGTGAACACGACGGGCGATCCAACCAGGCCGTCCACCGTGGCGTGGACGGTGATGGTGCTGACGCTGTCGTGGAGCACGAGTTCCGTGGCCGAGATGCCGAGCGAATCCGTCGTTACGGCACCGAGCGTAACGTCCGCGGAGCCGGAGACGACGGTCCAGGTCACGAGCGTGCCTTCGACGGGATTGCCTCCAGCGTCGGTGACCTTGACGGTCAGCGGCAGCGGGAGGGTGGTGTTGATGTCGCCGCTCTGTCCGTCGCCCGACGGCGTGCCCATCGCGATGTTGGCCGCCGCACCTGCAGTCGCGGTCGCGGAGAACTGCAGCGCGCCGACTGCACCGGCCGTTGCCTCGGCCACCTGCTCGCCCAGCGCGGCGCCAAGCGTCCAGGCCGTCGCGGCGCGGCCCTGTTCGTCCGTGGTCGTGACCGCTGGGCTCACCGAGCCGCCGCCGGCCAGCGCGTGCCACGTGACGGGGTGATCCGCAATCGGGTTGCCGAAGTTGTCGGTGACGACGACGGCGAGCGAATCGGCCAACACCGTGCCCACGACGCCGGTCTGGAGGTCGCCGCCAGCGAAGTTCACCACCTGCGCGCCCGCGTTGCCCACGACGAGGCCTTCGTGGTCAACGGCGGTGAGGCCGGAGGCGGTGAACCGCAGGACGTACGTGCCCGCGCGTTCGAACGTCAGCCCGGGGAACGTGGCGACGCCTTCCTCGGCGACGACGGAGCCACCTCCGTCGGTGATCGAACCCCCCGGCGGGCCAGAGACGATGGAGACGGTCACCGTACCACTGAACGACGGATCCATATTGCCGAGCGAGTCCGTCGCGCTGATGAGCACATCGGATGTGGCAACACCGGCCGTCAGCGAGACGGGCGATGGCACCAGAATGGCGAGCTGCGTCGCCGCGCCCGCTTCCGCCTCCGCATCAAACGCGATGCCCGCCAGCGCGCCGCTGGTGACGTTCACCACCTGCGCCCCGGGGCTCGCGCCGAGCGTCCACGCCGCGCGGGCCAGGCCGTCGGCATTGGTGACCACGCTGGCTGGCGACACCGAGCCGCCGTTCTGCGCGGCAAAGGCCACCGGTACGCCCGACACGGGGTTGCTCTGTCCATCAACGACCAGCACGACGAGGGAATCGGCGAGTGTCGAGCCGGCAATCCCAACCTGCGCGTCGCCCGCTTCCTTGAGCAACAGCGCCGCAGCGCCGGCGACAATCTCAAACGTGTCGCTGGTGTCCGCGACGAGTCCTGCGGACGATGCCTCGAGCCGGTAGCCAGCGGCGGCCTTGTTGACGCTGAGCGTGCCGAATGACGCTTCGCCGGCCACCGCCGCGACAGTCGTGGTGCCACTGAGTGTCGCGCCGGGCACGCAGATGCACAGCGCCACGCTGACGTCGCCGGTGAAGTCGGTGGCGAGGTTGCCGAACGCGTCGCGCGCAATCACGGTGATCGCGGGCGCGATTGCCACGCCGGCCGTGGCCGGCGGCGGCTGCTGCACGAAGGCGAGCGATGCCGCGGCGGCCGGCGTGATCACGACGGCGTTCGCGGTGTCGGCATCGAGCGCGTCGCTCGATGCGATCAGCGTATGGCTGTCGGCGCGATCGATGCTGAGATCGTCGAACGTCGCGATGCCGGCGACGGTGGCGCGTACCGTGGTGCCACCGAGCGTGGCGTTGCTCCCCGCGGGCAGGGCGATGCTGACATTGCCGGTGAAGCTGGTGACCGTGTTCCCCGCGGAGTCCTGCACGGCGACGACAAGGGACGGCGTCATCGCCACGCCCGCCACCGCACCTGCGGGCTGCGAGAGGATGGCGACCTGCGCCGGCACGCCCGCCGTGGCGGTCGCCATCAGGGTGAGCGGCGACCCGGCCAGTCCGGCGGCCGTCGCCGTGATGGTCTGCGGACCCACGTCGGCGCCGAGGGTCCACGCGATCTCGACATTGCCGTCCACATCGGACGTGTCCACGAGCACGGCGAGCGAACCGCCGCCGGTGGCCACCGCAAAGGTGACCTCGACGCCCTCGACCGGCACATCGTCACTGGCAAGCGTCCGCACGACAAGCGGCTGTGCGAGTGCCACGTTCGCGGTCCCTGACTGCTCGTTGCCGCTCCCAATGGCGAGCTTGCTCGCCGGCAGTGCGACCGTGACATACGCGGTGTCCGAGGGCTGGCCGTTGGGATGCGCGGCCACGATGCGCGCCACGCCGCGGTTGGCCAGCCAGGTGACGCTGCCGACGGCCGCGTTGGGCACGTGCGCGCGCGTGGAATCGAGCGTGTAGTAGAAGATCGGCGTGCCGACGATGGCGTCCTGCGCCGCGTTGCGCGCGGCGGCGCTGAAGGTCGACGTCGTGCCGGCGACCACGGTGCCCGTGTCCGGGGTGATCACCACGGACACGGCGTCCTTCCCGATGCCGTCAAACGTGATGGGGATCGTGACGGGGGTGGAGGCGCCCGGCGAGCCCAGCGGCGCGGCCACCACGGCGGTCGGCCCGCCACGGAAGACGGTGTCGCCCTGCGCGTTCACGTACGCCATCGTCAACGAGAGCGGGAGCCCGGCTTCCGGCGCGTCAATCGGGATCGGCACCGTGACCGTCACCGAGATGCTGTCGGCGTCGGCCGGGAAGGCAATCAGTGTGTCGAGGACAATCGTACCGTTTTCGCGGCGCAGCACCACGCGCACGTTCTCAAACGGTACGGCGTCCGACGCTCCGCTGAGCGAGGCAAAGAGCGATGGGAGCTGCGGGTCGAGTGCGAGGGCCGCGATTCTCGATCGCCCGTAGGGCACTCCGTTGTCCGGTCCGGTAACCTCGCGTCCACACGACAGCAGGCTGAGCACAAAAAGGCTGGCGAGCGCAGCAAGGCGCTTGAGGGCCGGTCGGTTCAATCGATTTTCTCAGGGTGGGAAGGCTCACAATACTAGACCTCCCGCTCAGAACCCGCGAGTAGGTGCGCCCCTTCGCTCTAATGTGACGCGCGCTACATTAAAGCACAAAAAACGGCGGCTGTGGTTACCCAAGGCAACGCGTAACTACAACTTTATCAATGAGTTATGGGCGCTTGGCGGCCTCAAGACGGAGTCGTAGCCCGCCGTGCGCCTGACACCGTGCCGCCACGGTGTCCGACACGATATACGTGCCGTTGGCGCAGAGCAGCGTGGCGTTGGCCGGCGGCGGCTTCATCGTGTCCGTGGCGGCCCGGCGCTGCGCGTGCGACACGAACCCCTCGGGGATCATCAGGGAGTCTGTCACCGCGGCGCGGGCGTTGGCCGGGGCCGCGGTGGAGGTCGCTGTTGGGGCTACGGCGCGAAGCGCCGGGGCCGGTGCTTCGCGCCGCGCGGGAAAGCGCACCGCCACGCCGCCCTTGCCATCGCACGCGGAGTCCGGCGCATTCGCCGCCGGATACGAGCCGTCCCGGCAACGAAGCGTCGCGCCATTGGGCCCCGTGCCGGGTGCGGTGGCGGGGGTAATCGGGGCGGCAACCGGCGTGACTGCCGGCGACTGCTGGGCCGCCACGCGCGGCGCGGCAACGGCACTCATCGCGAGCGTGGCCGCGACGACGAAGGTCAGGGAGCGGGGCAGGGACATAGCGATGCCTCTATGGGAGAATCGGCCGTGTGCTGAACACGTACCGGAAGGTGCGGAAGCTGGACGACGACGTCACCACCAGGGTACTGGAGCCCTGCTGGAGGGCCTTCACCCAGAAGGAGACGGTCGTCGCATCGGGTTGGATGACCAGAGATCCGATGGTAGTCGTCCCGTCGGTGACGGCGAACGTCGTATCGATGGAGAAGCTGAGCGTGAGCACGTCGGTGGCGACGGCGGGGAACCCGGCGGCGTCACGCAGGTCGAGCACCACGAGCGTGGAGTCGCCGACGACGATGCGCGGGGCCGTGCCGGGCTGCAACTCCAGGACACCGGGCTCGACCACGATCAGGACGGTGTCCGGCGTGAAGCCCGCGGCGCTCAGGACCAGGGTGTCGGTTCCGAACGTGTCGCCGCGCAGCGTGAAGGCCGCCTCGCCGTAGGTGTCGTACTCGTACCGGACGACCTGCACGCTGTCCTCGATCACCCCAAAGCGGCCGCCGACGCTCGTGAAGGTCACCCACACGCTGTCCTTGAGGCCGTACGCGGCCAGCGAGGTTGCGCTCGCGAGCCCCCGCCCGATCACCTTCCGGTCGGCCGTGGCGTAGAGTGTGGGGCGGTGCACCGAGAGCTCGCTCGCCTGACTGAGCATCTTGCGGGAATCGCTCGTGGCCAGCGTGTCCTCGACGTAGACGAGCGTCCGGCCCACGCTCACGCCCGTCGGGCCCTGCGTATCCAGCCAATAGGCCTCGGCGGGATACGTAAAGGTCGCGGCGCCCGCATCGGCAATGTCCGGCCGGTCGGTGCGGAAGCGCATCGTGATTGGCGTCGCCCGCGGACGCGTCGTGCGCGAGACGGCGTCCACCACGTAGACCTCGGCGCTGGCTTCCGCGCCGACAAACGGATCGGTTGCGAAGGTGAGGATCTCGCTACGGGTCACGACCACGTCAAGCTCGTACTCGTTCCACCCCGGCGCCGAGGCGCTGATGCGCGCCGAGCCGACGGTATCGCGGGCTGTGATCGTGACGTTCGCGATGCCAAGGAACGCCGGGACGATCACGGAATCCGGTACCGCGATGACCGACGTGTCGGAAGACGTCAGGTAGATGACCTTCGACGTGGGCAGCGGGACGCCGGTGCTCACGTAGAACTCATAGGGGAATGTCTGCTGGCCCATCCCGATGGTCATTGCGCCGCCAACGAACTCGTCGGGCCCAAGGACGGTGCGCGGCTCAATGAGGATTTGCAGCGAGGCGTCGGGGAAGACGCCCTCCGGGTCGGACAGCACGAGGTTGGCGATGCCCACGGCGTGGTATTGCACGGCCCCGAACTGCCACGGCCATCCTTGGTGGGCCTGGAATACGATGGTGTCCTGCAATACGGTTGCCTTGTCGGGCGTCAGGCTGGTGAGGACGAACTTCTTCTCGGCCGGAGGCGCAAACGTGAAGTACGTGCTGCTGTGCGAGAGCAGGGCACCGACCTCGTTGTCCACCCAGTCGACTGCCACCTGCTCGGATGTGACATCGAGGTAGAGTTGCGGCGGCACGACGTTGATGACGACCGTGTCGGGCTTATGCCCCGACGCGGTGAAGATCAGGGTGTCCGTGCCGAGGGTCACGCCGGACACGAAGATCGCGTGTACCGCGACACCAGTCGGCACTATCAGGTCCTCGGCCACGACGTCCACGCTGCCGGGGCCGAGTTGCGTGATGGCAACGGCCAGCGGCGCGCCCGTGGGGCTGGTGCGTGCCACGGACACGGGGCTCGTGAGGCCGCGCCCCACGTTGGAGTACGGGGTGCCGACCAACAGCTCGGGCGGGTCCACCACCACCGTGTTCGGCGCGCTCGTCGCGTAGCCCGGCGCGTGCAGGGTGAGTTCGGCCGTTCCGGGAGCGACGGCGCGCCACGTTCCCGCCGGCGAGTACGACTCGCCGGGCTTGATCACGATGATCGAGTCCACGACCTCGGCCACGGACGGATCCGAGGAATGGAGTATCGCCACCAGGGTGTCTACCACGGCCCGGGTGGCGCCACCGGCAACGGTGAATGCGTTCACGGCGCGGACCACGCTATCCGCGTACCAGGTGCCATTGCCGCCGGCCAGCAGGAGGTCGGACGTCGTGACGTCGAAGTCGAAGCTGAGCGGTGCAATGCCCGGCGTCGTGGCGGTGATCTGCACGGTGCCGGGGTTGACGCCCTCGATCTGGACCTCTGCCCAATAGTTGGCTGCGGTCGCCACGATGGCTGGCGTCAGCACCCTGGCGATGCCGGGGTTCGAGGACGACACCGTGACGACGCGCGATTCGGTCTCACGCACGGCAGGCGGTACGGTGATGATCACGGTGGCGAACTGCCCGATGCCGACCGGAGACCCGTTGAGGAGACCGAGGTTCGTCGGGACGGTGGAGAGCAGCACGGAGTCCGGCGCGTGTCCGGGCGCCTCGATCAGGATCATCGCCTCGCCGGGGCCAATCGCGCGCACGCCGATGGTGCGGTCTTCCTCGTGGGCCCGGAGAATGGACGACGTGGTGTTGAGCGCGATTGCGGAATCACCGGACACGATGCTGATCGTGACGGGAAGATCCGCTTGCCGCCTGAAGCCCGTGTAGCCGTCGACCGTGCCGGCATAGAAGCGGAGGGAGCCCGACGCGCCTTCGTCGAGATAACCCCCCTCTGCCGAATAGATGCGGATCGCCGGGGCGGCGACCGTAATCAGTACGGTATCGGTGGGGAAGCCCGGGGATTCCGCGATGAGGTGCGCCTCGCCCGCCTGGTGCGCGAAGAGACGGAAGGAGGGCGAGTGGTATTCGTTGCGCAGGATGCGGACCGCCGAATCCACGGTGAACACGGCCGGGTTGTCGCTCGTCATCGTGACGATGACGTCGCTCGTCTGTCCCCGGGTCCCCCGCTGGACGTACGCCTCGACGATCTGCCCTTCACCGACCAGCTCCGTCAGCCAGGTGGAGCTGCCGATGATATCGAAATCGCGTGCCACGCTGTAGATGGTCGTTCCCGAGCCTTGGTAGTTCGGGGCCTCGGCGACCAGTTGCGCCACTTCGGATCCCTCGCCGTCGTGATGCAGTGCGATGACGGCCACCTGCGCCGTGAGTGCGCCTTCCGGGATGTTGAGCAGTGCGGTCCCGGCCGGAGGCGCGAGCAGCAATGCGGTCGCCCCAACGCCGCGCACGTCGGCGTCGGGCGTTTCGTCGGCGCGGAGGCCGCCGGTACCGCTGCAGTAATAGCCACCGAGGCAGCCGGGGGCCGGTGTGCCGTACCCGTTCCCCGGTGCCACCAGGAAGTACGTCGAGTCGAGGAGCGTCACCGTCACGACCGCTCCACCCACCGGGGCGGGGTGCGAAAGCCGCACGAGGATGCGCGCCGTGTCGCCGGCCTGAATCGTGCTGTACTCGAGTTCCTGGAACCCGACGGCTGGCTGGGCCACGAGGATGAAGACGGTGTCATTGCCGAGCGCCGACTCGAGGTAGACGTTCACCTCGCCATTCGCGAGGCCGTTCACCGCCACGCCCACCTGCGTGATCCCGGGCGCGATGACCACCGAGTCCACGGCCCACGCCACGACCTCAGAATCCTCTGAGGTGAGATAGACCACCGTCTCCGTCTCGGACGGTGCGGAGAGGAAAATCGGAATGGTGCGCGAGCCGCCGGTCGGCACGTAGGTGTAGTCGTAACCGGCAAAGAGCACGGCCGGGCCGCCGCCGATTACGGTCGCGGTGACGTTCACCGGCGGGAGGTCGGTGACCAGTGCCGTGAGCTGCTGCGGTCCGCTCTCGCCGAGTGTCCAACTGGTGGCCGCGAGGCCGTTGGCATCCGTGATTGCCGACGTCGGGGAGACGGAGCCGCCGCCGAGCACGCCGACGATGTCGACGCTGACGCCGGCGACCGGCTGCTCGAACTGGTCAACGACGAGGAAGACGATGGAATCAGCCAGTTCGGTGAGCGCCGGCGCCGACTGTCCGGCCCCACCGACCACGCTTATTGCGGCGGGCGACGTCGGTGCGCCCGAGATCTGCGTGCCGTTGAACACCACGCTGAGCGTGGGGCCTTCGATGCTCGCCGTCACCGATGCCGGGCCGGCTTCGCTGCCGGCGGTCCAGCCCATCTCCGCAAAGCCGCTGGCGTCGGTGACGACCGAGCTGGAGTCGAGCGAGCCGTCGCCCGTGGTGACCGTAAACGTCACCGGCCACCCCTCGACGCCGAGGTTGTCGGCGGCACGCACCTGCACGCGCAGCGGGGCGGGGAAGGGTGTGCCCTGCAATGTCTGCTGATTGTTCCCGCCCGCGATGACGAGCGCGGTGGGCGTCGGGGTGATGATCGCCTGCACCGAGTCGATGTCGCCGTCAAACAGCTCGGCGATGATCCAGGCGCGTCCGCGCGCGCCCACCAGCCGCACGCGCGGCTCGCCCGGATGCACGACGCGCGCCACCAGCGTGTCGCGCGAGACGTGGAGGATGACCGCGTTCTCCAGGAACGCTTCCTGCTGGTCGTACGCCTCGGAGGTGAACACGAGCGTATCGCCCATCGCGCCGACGAGGGAGTCGGGGAAGAACTCGAGGAACTTGCCGCCGGAGCCCGGGCCCACGTGCTCGAGCGCGATCTCCACGGCCTGCGCGTTGCCGGCATTCGCGCGCGCGACCACGTTGACCGGGCCACCGAGGAAGACGATCTGGTTGGCGGCGTTGAGGTACTCGAGCGTGGCGGAGAAGGTCTCGCCTTCGCTCGTGGCGGCCGAGCTCAATACCACGGAGACCGTGAGCGCCACGGAATCCGCATTTGGCGGGAAGTTCACCATCCGGTCGGCCGCGATCTCCTGCCCGCGCCGCAGCACCACGCGCACGCGGTTGAAGGGCACGAGGTCGGAGAAGCTGTGCGCCATCGTGCCGCCGGCGGCCACCGAGTGGGCCGCGCGCGCCGGGAAGTGCGGCACGAAGGCCAGCGTCGCGGTGCGCCCGTGGATCCCGTTCTCGGGCCCGGTGACCTCGCGGCCACAGCTGAGCAGGCTCGCAAGGGCCAGAAGCCCCGAGAGGGCGGCGAGACGGCGGGGGATGCGCGTGGAAATCATAGGTCCGGCGGAAGGGCGGATGGGAATCGACGCTCTAATGTATGCGAGCCGGGGCACCGACAGCCAGCAGAGGGAGGGGCGCCCGGTATAGACTTGAGAGGTAACGATCGCCCTGCGGCCCCCCGGGGTGCCGTGACCCGCGACACACCCTTCTCGTTGCCGATGTCCCAGATGCGCATCCGGACCCTCCTGTCGCTGGCCATTCCCCTCCTGTCCGCGGGCCTGTTCGTCCGGCTCGGGCTCTGGCAGGTGGACCGCCACGGGGAGCGCGCCGCCATCAACCACGGGCTCGCCGCGTCCCTCGCCGCCGAGCCCATCCCCCTCGGCCCGGCACTGTTGGCCGACACCGTCGACCGGCGCTTTGCCCGGGTCACCGCGACGGGCCGTTTTCGGTACGATCTCGAGCAGGTGCTTGCCGGCCGCACCAACGACGGCTCGCCGGGAGTCCACCTCCTCACGCCGCTCGAACTCCCGGGCTACGACACGCTGGTGGTGGTCACGCGCGGGTGGGTCTATTCCCCGGACGCCGCGGCCGTCGAACTCGGGCGGTGGCGCGAGGCCGACGCCGTCACCCTCTCGGGATACCTGTTGCCCCTCGCGCCCATAGGGACTCCGGCCCCCGCCGACCGCGCCGTCCCGCTTCGCTCGGCGGATCGTACCGCGCTCGCATCGCGCATCGGTCGCCCCGTGGCCCCCGTGCAGATCGTGATGACCTCGGACTCGCTGGCGCGGCTCGATTCAATCCCGCGGCGTCTCCGCCCGCCCGCCCTCGACCCCGGCCCGCACCGATCGTACGCCATCCAATGGTTTGCGTTCGCGTTGATTGCCGGGATTGGCGGCGTGGTTCTGTTTCGCCGCGGCCTCGCCGCGGACCGGGCCGCCGAGGCAGTGTCGGAAGCCGCGCACCGGGGTTAGCTATAGAGGGTGTGGGAAGCCCTGCGACCCGACACTCGATCCCCCAGCGGAGGTGGCCCCCCGTGGCCGAACCGATGAATCACGACGTGGCGTCCGAGCAGGAGGCGCGGGACGTCGCGGAGGACGCGCGCGAGTCCGAGTGGGCCCATCCGAGCTTCGTCAAGGAGCTCTTCCTCGGACGGTTTTCCTTTGACCTGGTGCACCCGCATCCCGTCGAGGACCCGGCCTCCGAGGCCGAAGGCACGGCGTGGCTGGCCAAGCTCAAGGCGTTCCTCGACCGCTACGACGCCGATATGGTCGACCGCACCGGCAACATCCCGGAGTCGTACATCCAGGAACTGCGCGAGCTCGGTGCCTTTGGCATCAAGATTCCCAAGGAGTACGGCGGGCTCGGCCTCTCGCAGATGAGTTACGTGCGCGCAATGGAACTGGTGACCTCCAAGTGCGGGTCGCTGTGCGCGCTCCTCTCCGCCTCGCAGTCCATTGGCGTGCCGCAGCCGCTCAAGCTCTTTGGCACCGAGGCGCAGAAGCAGAAGTTCTTCCCGCAGATCGCCAAGGGCGGCATCACCGCCTTCGCGCTCACCGAGGTCAACGCCGGCTCGGATCCGGCGAATATGACCACCACGGCCACGCCCAGCGCGGACGGGACGACGTGGACGCTGAACGGCGAGAAGCTCTGGTGCACCAACGGCACGCGCGCCGACCTCTTCGTGGTGATGGCGCGCACGCCCGACCGGATGGTGGACGGCAAGCTGCGCAGGAAGCAGATCACCGCCTTCATCGTCGACGCCAGGACGCCCGGTATCAGCGTGAAGCACCGGTGCCATTTTATGGGACTCAAGGCCATCGAGAACGGCTGGCTCGCGTTCACGGACGTGCAGGTGCCGAGCGAGAACATCCTGTGGGGCGAGGGGCGCGGCCTCAAGCTCGCGCTGATCACGCTCAATACCGGTCGTCTCACCATTCCCGCCTCGGTGGCGGGCGCCACGAAGGGGTTGCTGCGCGGCGTCCGGCAGTGGGCCGTGGAGCGTGTCCAGTGGGGCCAGCCCATCGGGAAGCACGACGCCATCGCGCAGAAGCTCGCGCGGCTCACGGCCAACACATTCGCGATGGAATCCGTGGCGTTGCTCTCCACCGCCCTCTACGAGCGGGGCGGCACCGATATTCGGCTCGAGGCGGCGATCGCCAAGCTCTTCAACACCGAACTCGCGTGGCGAAGCGTGGACGACGCCCTGCAGATTCGCGGCGGGCGCGGCTACGAGACCGCCGATTCCCTGCGTGCGCGCGGCGAGACGCCGCTCCCCGTGGAACGCGCGATGCGCGACAGCCGCATCAACCTGATCTTCGAGGGCTCAAGCGAGATTATGCGGCTGTTCATCGCGCGCGAGGCCGTGGACGAGCACTTCGCCATCGCCTTCCCGATCGTCGCGCCCGAAAGCTCGCTCGGCACGCGCGTGACGGCGGCGCTCAGGGCCGCGCCGTTCTATCTCGCGTGGTATCCCGCGCGCTGGATCCCCTCGTTCCGCCGCTATGGCGAGTTTGGCATCCTCGCCAGGCACCTGCGCTATGCCGCGCGCGCCACGGAGCGGCTCGGCCGCGCGCTGTTCCACGCGATGGTGCGCTTTGGCCCCAAGCTGGAGAAGCGGCAGATGGTGCTGTTCCGGGCCGTGGACATCGGGGCCGAGCTCTATGCGATGAGCGCGACGATTGCACGGGCGCAGATGCTGAAGGGGCAGGGGAACGCGCAGGCTGCGGAGTTGGCCGACGCGTTCTGCCGCGAGTCGCGCGACCGCATCGAGGCGCACTTCCGCGCGCTGTTCGGCAAGCACGACGTGGCGCTGTACAGGCTGGCGCAGAGCGTGACGCGTGGGGAGCACGCGTGGCTGGAGGCGGGGATTGCGGATGAGGCGGTCGCGGGGGTCGTGCGGGGCCTGCCGACACTGGACCTGTTGGATGCCTGAGGGCCGACCGTTCTTGCGGCCTTTTCCCATCCGCTGCGATAAAACGATTTCTCCCCTGCGCTTTCCCCTCGGTACACTCGGCGTATGCCGCCGAGTTGCCTTCTCCCGCCGAGAGGAATTAGCGTATGGGTATGGCCACAAGGATCCGTCCGTGGACGCGTGCGGACCTCGACCACTTGCCCGACGACGGCAACCGGTACGAGGTGCTGGACGGGGCGTTGCTGGTGACGCCCGCGCCGAACGAGCGGCATCAGCGTGTGGCGACGGAACTGGCCGCGCAGCTTGTCTGGTATTGCCGGGCACATAGGCTCGGGACGGTCTATGCGTATGGGGCGATTCCGCGCGACAGGAGCGAGCTGCAGCCGGACGTGATGGTGGTGCTGGGGGACGTGCGTGAGCGGAAATCCGGTTGGAAGGGCTTGCCGCGACCGGCCCTCGTGGTTGAGGTCCTGTCCGACTCCACGCGCAGTCGCGACCTGCTCCTCAAGCGCGAGGCGTATGATCGCTGGGGCATAGCGGAGTATTGGGTCGTGGATGCCGACGAATGCCTCGTCACGACGGTGCATCCGGGCGGCGACGAGGTAGGCGTTGCCGACGTGCTGCGGTGGCAGCCGAGGGCGGAGCTCCCTGCGCTGGAGATCGAGCTGGCCGACCTATTTCGCTGACGTCCGGCGCACCGGTGCCTACGCCACCCGATCCCGCCTGAACTGCAACAGCACCACCGCGCACACGATCAGCGCCCCGCCCACCACCGTCGGCCAGGTCAGCGCCTGCGACAGCACCATCACCCCCAGCAGTGCCGTCAGGAACGGCTCCACCGTCGACACGATTGCCGTGCGCACCGGCCCGAGTCGGATCAGCCCCATCAGGAAGAACACGCTCGGCAGCACGGTGCTGAAGAGCGTGAGCGTCACGAGGATCGCCCAGGTCGACGGCGCGATCTGGGCCGTGAAGCTTCCGTCCAGCAGCGCGAGCGCGAGGAAGGCAATCGCCGCCCCGATCTTCGAATACGCCGAGGTGGGCGCCACCGGATGGTCCTTCTGCAGCACGCGCATCACCGGGATGTACGCGCCGTAGACCATCGCCGCCGACAGCGCGAGCGCGATGCCGCGCCAGTCGATGCCGGCCGCGCCCGGCATCCCCACCATCACGGCGATGCCCGCGAACGAGAGCGTGAGCGCCACCGTGCGCCGCGCGTCGAGCCGCTCCGCGCTGCGCACCGCCTGTACCAGCGCCACCCACGCGGGATAGGTATAGAACAGGAACGCGAGCGTCGCCGCCGGGATGTAGCGCAACGACGAGAGCGCGAGGTAGACCATCAGCGCCTGCCCGAACCCGCCGATCGTCACGAAGCGCACGATCTCGCGCCCGGGCATCCGCACGTAGCGGCGCGAGCCGACGTAGCCGCCGAGCACGATCGCCGAAAGCAGGTACCGCCACGCCAGCACGGTGGCGAGCGTGAGCCCCGTGGCCGTGGCGAGCGAGGTGAGGATGCTCACCGCCGCGAAGCCGGTGGCCGCGAGGAGCGTGAAGAAGGTGCCGGGCGCGAGCTGCGCGGCGTCGAGGCGCGGGGACGGCGAGGCGTCGGTCATCAGGTGGGGGCTGGGGCGTCCGCGCTCGGCGCCGGGGTGGAGCGTTGGAGCAGCAGGATGGCGCCGATGATACACAACCCGCCGAGGATCGTGCGCGTTCCAATCGGCTGGGCGAGGATGAGCGCCGCGAGGACCGCGGTCCAGAACGGTTCGGTGGTCGAGAGGATCGCGGTGCGCACGGGGCCGAGCACGGCGAGCCCGCGCAGGAAGGTGATGAATGCGACGACGGTGCTGAAGAGCGCGAGCGTGAGCGCGATGGCCCAGGTGGTCGGCGTCATATGCGCGACGACGCCCTCGCCGCGCGCCGCGGCGACGAGAAAGACGATGGCCGCGCCGGTGATGATCCACGCCGACGCCGCGGCCGCGTCGAGCGGGCCGCGCAGCCGGTGGATCATCGGGATGTAGAGCGCATAGACCATCGCGCCGCCGAGGGCGCGCAGCACGCCCACGGGCGGCAGCGCAATGGCCCAGGGGGCGCCGACCATCAGCGTGATCCCGCCGAGCGCCACGGCCAGTGCCGCGACGCGCGTGACGGTGAGTCGCTCGATGCCCGCGACCGCCGCGAGCAGGGCCACCCACGCCGGATAGGTATAGAACAGGAAGCTCACCGTGGCCGCCGGGAGCCACTCGAGCGCGGAGAGCGAGAGCCAGGTGACCAGCGTCTGTCCGCCGCCGCCGAGGACCACGAGGAGCAGCGCACGCCGCCACGGCGCGCGGAAGGCCGCGCGGCCGGCGATCAGCATCAGCACGGGGGCGGCGAGCGCGTAGCGCCACGCCATCAGCGTGGTGAGCGTCACGCCGTCGCGCGCGGCGAGCCCCGTGCCGATGGACAGGGTGCCGTACGCCGCCGCCGCGATGAGGATGAGCCCGGAGGCCCGTTGTTCGTTGGTCAGAGCAGGGTGCCGCGGAGGATGGCGAGCGCGATCGAGAAGTAGAGGACCACGCCCGTGACGTCCACGAGCGTCGCGACGAGCGGCGCCGAGGCGCTCGCCGGGTCAAAGCCGAACCGCCGCAGCACGAAGGGGAGCATCGCCCCCGTCAGCGTGCCGAAGAGCACCACGCCGAGCACCGTGGCGCCGATGGTCCACGCGAGGAGCAGGTAGTGCTCGCCGAACGGATAGAACCCCAGCCACTCCCACAGCAGGATGCGGAGGATGCCGACGACGCCGAGCACGGCGCCGAGCACGAAGCCGGCGCCGAGCTCGCGGAGCATCACGCGGCGCCAGTCGCGCGCGCCGAGTTCCTGCAGCGCCATCGCGCGGATGATGAGCGACGTGGCCTGCGACCCCGAGTTGCCGCCGGAACTGATGATGAGCGGGATGAAGAGCGACAGCACCACCGCGCTGGTGAGCGCGTCCTCGAAGAACCCCATCGCGGCCGCGGTGAACATCTGGCCGGCGAAGAGGACCAGCAGCCAGGGCGTCCGCTTGCGGAGCAGCGCGAGGAACCCGATCTGCAGGTACGGCTCCTCGAGCGCTTCCATACCGCCGAACTTCTGCGCATCCTCGGTCTGTTCCTCCTGGATGACGTCGATGACGTCGTCGACGGTCACGACGCCCAGGATGCGGCGATTCTCGTCGACGACGGGAACGGCGACGAGCGAATAGTTGGACGTGAGCTGCGCGACGGTCTCGCGGTCGGCGGTGGGAAGGACGGTGACGGTCTCCGTCCACGCCACGTCGGAGAGCCGCGTGCCCTCAGGGGCGGCCAGGAGCTCCCGCAGGGAGAGCACGCCGGTGAGCGCGCCGTGTGCATCGACCGTGTAGATGGTATTCATCGCCTCGCGGCGTCCCGCGCGGGCGATCACGCGTACCGCCGCGAGCGCTTCCTCCACCGTGTGCGTCTCGGGCACCGGGACGAACTCCGTCGTCATCAGGCCGCCGGCGGTGTCCGGGTCGTATTGGAGCAGCCGCTCGGTCTCGGCGCGCTCGCGCTCCGGGATCGCCTCAAGGATCTCGTCGGCGACCTCCTCGTCCATCTCGTCGAGCGCATCGACGCGCTCGTCGGGCGTCATCTGCGCGAGGAGGAGCGCGGCCTGCTCCGGGGCCATCGCCTCGAGGAGCTGGGCGCGCACCTCCTCATCGAGGAACTCGCGGGCGTTGGCGGCGCGCGCGGGCGGGAACGCGGCGAGGAAGGCCGGCGCCGACTCCCGCGGGATCAGCTCGATGACATCGGCGAGGTCGGCCGGATGCATCTCCTCGGTCTCGGCCGCGATGGCGTGCGGCGCGGTCTCGAGCATCTCGAGGAGGTCCGGCGCGATCAGGGCCGCGATGCTCCGGGACCGTTCGCTGTGGTTCTGCTGTTGATCCAGGGAAGGCCTCCCGGCATTGGGACGGACCCTCCAAGCTAGCGGCGCGAGGGGAGCGAGGAAACCACAGGGAAGACCTTGAGCAACGGTTCCGTCCAATGGATTGTCGAAACCGGTGTGCCTCGCCGGGCGTACGCCCCTGAGGCCCGTACACGTTCATCCCCCTCGGACGCCTATGCTGATCCCGATCCTGCTCGCCTTCCAGACCGCCGTTGCCGCGGGCCCGGCCACGCCCTCCCGCTCCGGCGTGCTGGTCACGCCCGAGCCGGTGGTGATCCCGTTGCCCACCGCGCGCGGCGCGACGGCGGCGCGCGCGGCCGTCCCGCCCGTGCTCGACGGCAAGGCGGACGACGAGATCTGGCGCACCGCGCCCGCCATCACCGAGTTCCGGCAGCACGATCCCGTGGAGGACGCCGACCCGCGCTTCCGCACGGAGGCGCGCGTCGCCTACGACTCCAGGTACCTCTACGTCCTTGTCCGCGCCTACGACCCGGCGCCGGACTCGGTGATGTCGTTCCTCTCGCGGCGCGATGCGCGCACGCAGTCGGATTACATCCACCTGATGGTCGACGCGTACAACGACAAGCGCACGGGCTTTCGCTTTACCGTGAACCCGACCGGCGTGAAGCGCGACGTCTACATCTTCAATGACGGCCAGGAGGATCTCTCCTGGGACGGCGTCTGGGAGGTGGAGACCGCCATTGACGGCGAAGGCTGGACCGCCGAGTATCGCATCCCCTTCTCGCAACTGCGCTTCCCCGAGGCCGACGCGCACACCTTCGGCCTTGCGATCTGGCGCGACGTCGCGCGCCACAACGAGCGCATCTCGTGGCCCGGCTATCGCCGCTCGCGCACGGGGTTCGTCTCGCAGTTCGGGGAGGTGGACGGGTTCGTCGGGATCGCGTCCCCGCGACGCCTCGAGGTGCTGCCGTATACCGTGGCCACCAATGCCTCGCGGCCGACGTCCACGGCGTTCGAGCGGCACCAGACCGTCGCGCTCGGCGCGGACGTGAAGTACGGCATCACCTCCAACCTCACGCTCGACGCCACGGTGAACCCGGACTTCGGGCAGGTCGA
>CAYXQS010000002.1:0-10822 GCA_964466515.1 uncultured Gemmatimonas sp.
CTGCTCAGCGGCAGGCTCCTCACCGGGCGCGACGCGGCGCACAAGCGCATCGCCGACCTCTTCGCCAAGGGCGAGACGCTCCCGCCAGGCGTGGACTTCACCAACCGCGTGATCTACTACGTGGGCCCGGTCGATCCCGTGCGCGACGAGGCCGTGGGTCCGGCGAACCCCACGACCGCCACGCGAATGGACAAGTTCACCGAGATGATGCTCGATCGCACCGGACTCATCGCGATGATCGGGAAGGCGGAGCGCGGGCCCACCGGGCTCGACGCCATCCGCAGGCACGGGGCGGCGTACCTGATGGCCGTCGGTGGCGCGGCCTATCTCGTCTCCAAGGCCATCCGCGCGTCGCGCGTCGTCGCCTTCGAGGAACTCGGGATGGAAGCGATCTACGAGTTCGAGGTGGACGAGATGCCGGTGACCGTGGCGGTCGATGCCGCGGGACACAACGTGCACGAAACCGGGCCCGCCGAGTGGAAGGACCGGATCCACGCCAAGGGCCTCCCCATACTTCAGTCAGATTCCCGATGACGTTCCGCCCCGCTTCGTTGCTCGCGGCGCTCGCGCTCGCCGCCACGGCTCTCGTGACGCCATCGGCCGCCCGCGCCCAGGGCCCGGCGCAGGATTCCGCCTACGCGGTGGTCACGGCGCTCTTTGACGCGATGCGCGCGCGCGATACCGCCACAATGCGCGCCGCCTTCACCGCCAACGCCTCGCTGCAGTCAATCACGCGCGACAGCGTGCGCTTCGAATCGGTGGAGGGGTGGCTCGGCGGCGTCGGCCGCGCGAGCGCCGGCACCGTGCTCGACGAGCGGCTCGCCAACGCGGTCGTCCACGTCGATGGCGACCTCGCGAACATCTGGGTGGACTACTGGTTCTTCGTGGGCGATCGCTTCTCGCACTGCGGCGTGGATGCCTTCCTGCTCGCGCGCCACCACGGCACCTGGCGAATCTTCTCGGTGGTCGACACCCGACGCCGCGAAGGTTGCCCACCTGCCCCGGCCACATAGCGAACCTCGGGTTGCTCCGGACCCAAATCCGGACCATTTCCCAGGTCCGGACGGGTCTCCGGGCGATGTCGCGAAACTGGCCTCCTGCAACCAGTTAGGCCGTTCGACTCCCGCCGTGACCTGAGGACCCGGTCACGAAAGGGCACGCAAATCGCGTCCCCACTTGGATTTAGCTCCAGACCGATTAGCTTTGGACATATGATAGAAGGTCGGCGATGCGTCGCCGGCCCCCTGTGGACTCAGCCGGAGAACGAATGCGGAAGCCACGACCGAACTCGTACAACCCCGCGCAGGCCCTCCACCTTATTGCGAGCGATCGGAATGGCGATCCGCTCAGTTGCCCGTCGTGCTCGGGATCCATCGAGCGCGAGCCGAACCACGCACCACCGCCGCCCCGCTCGCACGTCACGCTAAAGTGCGTGGGTTGCGGACGCGTCGCCCGCTACATCGCCGGCGCCGCCTGAATCACCGGAGTACCAAGCGGAAGCGCCCCCGACCGTATCACGGTCGGGGGCGCTTCGCATTCCAGGGCGTGGACGTGGCTTTAGCCGGAGGTCAGGCGGACAGCGGGAGCTCCATCTGCTGCTGCCGCGCGTTGCGGCGCGTGAGCTGCGGCGGCGTGAGCGGTGCCCGCGGCGGCTCGATCGGCTCGGCGGCCGCGGGGAGCTCGGGTCCATCGGCCAGCGGCGCATCGCGAAGGAGCTCGGCCGTGCGATACCGCATCTGCATCGCGCGCAGCGGTGCCGCGAGCGTGTCCCGCGTGCCCTCGGTGATTCCGCGCGCTTCGGCGCGCACTTCGTCGGAGAGGAGCCGTCCGAGCGGGTGCGCGAGCAGCCGTTCGACCTCGGCGACGTCCCGCACCGTCAGTGCAGCGATCAGGGCATCCAGGTAAACGAGCATACGCCCCCTCCGTTTGCCGTTATATACACCCTGCAACTAATTATACCCGTCGGCAAGTCCCATTTGTCACCATCTGACAACAAACCGGCGCGGAATGCCGCGGCGGGCCTTGGGGGCGTAGCGGTAGAGCTGGGCCGGACGCCCGCGCCCCTCGCTGCGCCACTCCTCCAGGGGCTCCACGAGATCGGCGCCCTGGAGCGCGCGCCGGAAGCTCGCCTTGTGCATCCGTCGGCCGAGCAGGAGCTCGTAGAGCGACTGCAGCTCGGTGAGGGTGAAGGTCGGCGGGAGCATCCGGAACGCAATGGGCTCGAGGTCCATCCGGTCGCGCAGCGTGACGATGGCCGCGCCCATCACGCGCTGTTGCCGCGCACCGAGGGCGCCGGTGGCCGGAAGCGGGCGCCAGTCGTGCCCTGCGGGCGTCGCCGTGTTCGCCGGGACCACCACAACGTAGCCCACCGAGAGCGGCGCGCCGGAGGGATGCTTGGTGTCGTCGCTGAAGGCGCCCACCTGGGCACTCCAGGTGCCGGCGCGTCCGACCGTGGCGCGCGCCAACTGCGCCGCCGCCTGGTCGAGCCCTTCGCCCGCGGTGATCGGTGCCCAGGGAAGCGCGGCGCGCGCGCCCCTGACCGGATCGCGCACCAGGACCGCGAGGCGGCCGTCAATCACGGCGCAGCAGACGAGGTCGAGGACGGCGGCGGGCACAGGCATCGCCCTTAATTAGTAGCTGATAGCTACTAAAGTCAACCGGGCCCGCGACCCGCTCAGTGCGAGATCGTCCCCTGCTTCGTCGTGTCCACCGCGTCCTCCTGGCCGGTCTTGAAGAGGAACGCTTCCATATTGCGCGTCAGGAACTGCCGCGCCTGCGGATCCATCACGTTGAGTCCGTAATGGTTGATCAGCATCGTCTGCTGCTTCAGCCAGAGCTGCCAGCAGTCGGGGCAGGTCCCCTCGAGGATCCGCGCGCCGATCGCGCCCGGAAAAGGGGGCCGCTCGAACCCGGTCTTGGTCTGCCCGCACTTCTGGCAGGTGATCTCGGCCATCGCAACGCTCCAATGCAAAACAGGTGCTGCCCGGTGAAGCCGAAATCTACCCAGGCGTCGCGCCGGACGCGCGGCGCGCGGCGCCAAATCTCGCCTCGAGCCATTCCACCGTCCGTGTCGCCAACACCTCCCAGCCGTAGTCGATGGTCAGTACGTGGCCGGCACCTTCCGCCCAGTGCACCGTCCGGTCGGAGGTGCCGAGCCGGGCAAAGGCGCGCTCGCTCTGGTCGTGCGGCAGGCGGTTGTCCTCCGCCGACTGCTGGATGAGGATCGGGGCGTGCACGAACCCCAGCCGCACGATGGACCCCTCGGCGATCCGCTCCAGCGCCTCGAGCGAGCGGCGCGTGGAATAGCCGTACGAGATCAGCCGTTCCCGTGCCCCCGGGTCACGAATCGAGCGCCCTCCCCCACCGCCCACGTACCTGGAGAGGACCGACCAGAGTCGCGCCGTGCTGACCGCGAGCTGCATCGGCCGCGGCACAAAGAGCATCGGCGCAAAGAGCACCACACCGTCCGCGTCCCCCTCGGCGGCGAGCCAGCACGCGAGCGCGCCGCCCATCGAGAGCCCACCCACCACCACGGTGCCGTACGCCGCACGCAACGCGGCATACTCCGCGCGCACGGCGGCGAGCACCTCGTCGCTCGTCCAGCCGTCGAACGCCTGCAGCGAGCGGCCGTGCCCCGGCAGGAGCGGAATGCGCACCGTCCACCCCGCCTCGGACACGACCCGCCCAATGGCGTTCAGCGAGGTGGGGGAGTCGTTGTAGCCGTGGAGGAGCAGGAGCGCGCGCGACCCGGGCGCGCCATATGTCTGCGACTCGGCGCCGACGATGATTCCGTCTCTCGTGTTCGGATACCGGGCGCGAAACGCGCGCTCGTCCCGTGCCGCACGCACGGTGCGCTGCGCCCAGAGCGCCGCCGCGACGCCGAGGCCCCAGAGCAGCGTAGCGAGCATCAGTATCGCGGCACGCTGGGATCCACGTCGACGCTCCACCGATCGATCCCGCCGCTCACGTTCAGCACGCGCCCAAAGCCCGCGGCGCGCAGGAAGTCGGCCACCATCGCACTGCGTTGCCCGTGATGGCAGAGCACCGCGACCTCACGATCGTGCGGCAACAGCGCCTGCTGCGCCGGCACCAGCGCCATCGGGAGGTGCCGCGCGCCGTCGATGGACGCCAGCGCCACCTCCCAGTCCTCGCGCACGTCCAGCACCAGGAGCTGGTCGCCGCGGGCGAGGCGCGCGGCCAGTGCCGACGGCGAGATCTCACGCGGCGCATCGGCGACCGCACCCGGCCCGGCGGCCACCGGCTCCGGTACCTCACCACAGAACGCGGCGTAGTCCCGGAGCAGCTCGCGCCGCGTGCGGGTGGCGCACCACTCGCACGCCGGGTCACGCGCGATTTCCACCTGTTGGAACCGCATTGCCAGCGTGTCCACCACGAGGAGCCGCCCCACGAGCGGCGAGCCGATGCCGAGCAGGAGCTTGAGCGCCTCGGTGGCCTGCAGCGTCCCGAGCAGCCCCGGCAGCACGCCGAGCACGCCGCCTTCGGCGCAGTTGGGCACGCTCCCCGGCGGCGGCGGCTCCGGATGCAGGCACCGGTAGCAGGGCCCGTCGCCCACGCCGAAGACCGAGAGCTGGCCTTCAAAGCGATGGACGCTCGCGTGGACGTTCGGCCTCCCCTCGAGCACGCAGGCGTCATTCACCAGGTAGCGCGTGGCGAACCGATCCGTGCCGTCGAGGACCACGTCGTAGTCGGCGACGATCCCGCGCGCGTTGTCGCGGGTGAGCGTGGTCTGCCAGGTCTCGAGCCGCACGTGCGGATTGAGCGCCTCAAGCCGCGCGCGCGCCGAGTCGGTCTTGGGTGCGCCGAGCGCGGCGGTGTCGTGGAGGATCTGCCGCTGGAGATTGTGGACGGCCACCGTGTCGCAGTCGAGGAGCCCGAGGCGCCCCACGCCGGCCGCCGCGAGGTAGAGCGCCGCGGGCGACCCGAGTCCACCGAGCCCAACGATCAGCGCCGAGGAGGCGCGGAGCCGTTCCTGTCCCTCGCGCCCGACCTGCGGGAGCGCGAGATGTCGCGCGTAGCGCTGGAGTTCCTCGCCGGAGAGCGGCATCGGAAGAATATACGCGAGGGGGCACCGCAGGTCCGTGTGGACGCGTGCGATGCCCCCTCACAGGAGCGGGAGTGGTCCCGGAACCACCCGCCGCCCTTCCATCTCACATCCCTTGAATCGCTCTCCTCGCATTGCCCAGCTCGAGCGTCGCGGCATCAAAGCGCCGGACCAGATCCGCCATCTCCTCCGCAAACGACGCCTCGGTACCGTAGCGGATCGCCTCGTTCACCGAGGGGAAGACCATCGTGCCGTAACCGTTATCGACGTCCGCCACGTATATGAGATTCCTATACCAAGGCCGCGTGCGCAAGCCCTCCGGCCGGGTGAGTTTTCGTTCGACCTGCCGTAGCGCCGCATTGGTGGCCGTCAATCGGGCGCGCGGAACGTCGCGCATCAGGGCGGAATCGCGGGCGACGGCAAACTCGCGGGCCGCCGTTTCCATCCGCGTGAGCGCCGCCGCCAACGGCTCCGACGACCCGCGCCAACCCTTCGCCGAGAGCGCGCGGTCAATGGGCGCGAGGTAGCGGCGCATCGTCTCTGCGAACTCCACGTAGTCGTACGGGAGCACGTCCGCGTTGGCGAGTCGCATCATCATCGCCGTGCCGATCCGTGCCGCCGTCGCGTGGTAGCGATAGCCCGGATCGCCGAACCGCTCCATATAGGTGTACGTGTCGTAGTTGGAGTGGTAGATCCCGTTCCCGCCCCCGAAGCCCCAGTCGGAGTGCGGGATCCCCAGGTGGTTGTAGAAGCCGGCGAAGTCCGAGCCGCCGCCCGGGTCTCCCATCGCCGGTTCCGTGCCGTCCGCCACGCGCGAGCGCGCGCGCCACACGGCGTACACGCTGCCCTCGCCCGTGGGGTCAGGCACGGACTTCGCCACGTCGCGCAGGACGCTGCGCAGGCTCGGCGTCCCGCCGCCGCCAAACGCCGGGCCGCCCGTCGGGGAATCCTGGTTGAGGTACGCCACCGCGCCGCGCATCAGGCGGAGCGAGTCGTCCTCGACGTATTCCGTGGACCCGATCAGCCCCCACTCCTCCGCGTCCCAGGTCGCAAACATCAGCGTGCGGCGCGGACGCCACCCGGCGCGCATCTGTTCCGCCACCGCACGCGCGGCCTCCAGCACGCTCACCGTCCCCGAGACGTTGTCCTGCGCCCCCGGGCTCCACGCATCGCGGTGCGCGCCAATCACGACGAGCTCGTCCGGAAACTCCGTCCCGCGGATCACGCCGTAGGTGTTCCAGATCGGCTTGATGGCCGCCGTGGCCGAGTCGCTCTTCACCATCACCCGTGCCCGCACGGGGCCGGGGCCCACGTGATAGCGGAAGGCGAGCCCACCCTGCCAGCTCTGCGGGATCGCCGTGCCACGCAGGTCGCGCAGCAGCTCCACCGCATTCCCGTACGAGAGCGGAAGCACGGGAATGCGCGGCACCGGCATCGAGTCGAGCGGGATCCGCGGCGCGCCCGCCACCGAGGCATAGCCCGGCGTCGACGGGTCGCCCGCGCCGTTCATCACGCTCCCCCGCTGCACCCCGCGCGAGTTGCGGAACGGGCCCTCGGGATACACGTCGCCGCGCACGTAGCCGTCGTCCGCGGGGTCCGAGTACATCATCAGCGCGAGCGCGCCGCGCTTCTCCGCCTCGCGCGCCTTGATGCCACGGAACGACCGGCCGTAGCGCGCAATCGCGATCTTCCCGCGCACCGAGACGCCGAGCGAGTCGAGCTGGGCGTAGTCCTCGATGAGGCCGTAGTTCACATAGACCACGTCGCCCGTCACGTCGCCGGTGCCGCTGTATCCGTTGACCGTGGGATACTCGCGGTAGGCGAGCGTGGTCGGGTCCTCGGGCACGCTCCCCTCGCCGAGCTCGAGCTCCTTGGGGTCGGGCGAGATGCGCCAGATCCCGTATTCGCTGGTGTGCGGGAGCCAGACCTGATACTCGCGCACCTCCACCGGCAGCCCGGCCGCACGCATCGCCTCAAGGACGAGGTCGCGGGTGCGTGCCTGCGCCTCCGTGCCCGCCACGTGCGGACGGTCGGCGAGCGCGCGCGCGAGCGTCCTTGCGCGCACGGTGTCCGGGCGGGCAATGGCGGCCGATTCCGCGGCGCGCTGCGCGGCGGCCCGTGGGGTGGAGTAGCCGGTGACGCCCTGTGCGGCGGCAGACGATGCGGCGAGCAGCGCCGCAGAGGACACGAGGAGCGCAGGGCGCGCGAGCCCGCGGAGCCGAGGACGGAGACGGGTGGTCATAGCAATAGCCTAACGCCTGCGGGCGGAATGGGAACTGCGCGGCCGACCCTAGAAGCCGTGCGCGGCCTTTCCGGCGGCGGAGTCGTACGCCTGCGTCGTCTTGTAGCGCTCAAAGCGTCCGTCGCCCGCCAACGCGCGCGCCTTCTGGCGCACCGCATCCATCTCGCCTGGATGGAAGGGCTTGAACGTCAGCGCCTGCTTGAGCACCTTCCGGAGGACCGGACTCGAGTCGCAGCCCACCAGCACCGTCGTCACCGGGAGCGACCACACATAGCGGAAGGCGTCGTCCACCTTCACCGCCTTGTTGCCGACAATCGACCCGCCGGCAAGCGGCTTGGTCCCGATCACCGCGCCGCCGCGGCGGATCACGTCCGGCAGCACCTGCTTCTCGAACGACCGGAACGAGCCGTCAAACGGATTGAGCGGCATCAGCACCGCGTCCCACGCAAAGCCGCGCGCCAGGAGCTTGAGCGCGATGTGCGGCGACTTCTCCCCGTGGAAGCCGATCCACCGCACCTTCGCCTGGTCCCGCGCCTCCTGCGCCGCGTCGAGCCCGCCGTGATCGTACATCCAGTCGGGGTCGTTGTCGTAGATCACCTGATGGAACGACCAGAGGTCGAGCCGCTCGGTCTTGAGCAGCGAGAGCGTCGCCTCAAGCTGCTGCATCGAGGTCTTGTAGTCGCGCTGGTACGCGGTACACTGCCAGACGAGCTGCACCCGTTCGCGGTAGCCGTCCTTGAGCGCCAGCGCCACCCAGCGCTCCGCGCGCCCCTCGACGAACCCCGGCGAGATCTCCAGCACATTCACGCCGCTGTCGATCGCCTCGCGGACCACGCGGATCGTGGCCTGCTGTCCGGCCTCGGCGAGCCGCTCCGTGCCGAGGCCGAGGATGGTCGTCGCGCCGCCGGAGCGGCCGAGCGCGCGGAGTTCGAGGGCTGGCGGTGGCTTCTTCGGCATAGTCTCAGGGAGTCAGCGGCAGCGGGCGTCCGTCGAGTTGCTCCGTCGGCGTCACGCCAAGGAGCGCGGCAAGCGTCGGGGCGATATCCACCACGCGCGCCGGCGACGTGCGCACGCCGGGCGCGATCCCCGCGCCCCAGAGGATGATCGGCACCTGGGCATCCTGGTCGTGCGGCGATCCGTGCGTCGCGTAGGTCACGTTCGCATAGTACGAGAACGGCGTGAGCGTCACGACCGCGCGCACCGGGGACGACGCGTCGAACATATGCAACCAGCGCCGCGCGATGTGGTCGCGCACCGTGTCGGCGGCGGCGAGGTCCTTCACGAGGTCCGCACGCAGCACGCCGTTGGTGCGGCGCAGTTCGCGCACCCAGAGCGCGGCATAGGCGTCGGGGTCCGCGCCCACGCGGCGGAACGCGGCCTCGTCCACCACGCGGAAGCCGTCGTCGAAGACCACGGCCGCGGTGTCGATCCCCGCCGCCAGCATCCGTTCCTTCACGAAACGCAGCGGAGCCATCACGTCCACCTTCTGCGCCGCGTGGTTGGCGTAGTAGGGCGACTTGAGTTCCGGATACGGCGAGACGCCGTGGTCCGCCGTGAGGGCAATCAGCACGCGCGTGCGGTCCCGGAGCGTGAACAGCGAGTCGAGGAACTGCCCCAGGTAGCGGTCGAGGCGGAGAATCTGGTCGTGGATCTCGCGCGAGTCGGGGCCCCAGCGGTGTCCCACGGCGTCCGTCGCCGAGAGCGAGACCGCCAGGAGGTCCGTACGGCGCGCGGCCGCGCCGAGCCCCATCTCGCGGACGCCCTCCAGCGCGAAGTGCAGGGTGAGCGAGTCCGCCCACGGAAACCCGCCGTACGCCGATGCGGCGCGGTCGGCGTCGGCGGGCGCCGCGTACGGGAACACGTACCCGCGCCCGTTCGACTCGCGTGGCACCGTGTCGGGCTCGGCGTAGCGGTCCGGCGGCAGGAGCAGGTCCCAGACCTGTCCCGCGCTCGCGTGCGGGACGCGGCGCGCATTGAACCGCGCCACCCACGCCGGCAGGACGTTGCGATAATAGGTGCTGGTCGTGAAGGTCCCGTTGGACGCGAACCAATAGACGTCGGACCTTGCGCGGCCGATCGGCAGGATTGCCCCGCGGTCCTTGCGCGACACGGAGAGCGAGCGCGTCGATGCGTCCGCGGCGCGCATCCAGTCGTGCAGCGTCGTCCCCCGGAAGCGCTCGGGTGACGCACCGATGTCGTCGCTGCCGATAAGCGGCGCGCTCGCGGTGTTCACGCCCTGCGAGTTGCTCGAGATCCCCGTGTGGACCGGAAAGCGCCCCGACATCGTGCTCGCGTGCCCGGGTGCCGTCTCCGTGATGGCGTGGTCGTGCACGCCGCGCACCCAGGTCGCGCCCTCGGCCCGCAGGCGTCCCAGCCCGCCGGGAAGATCCTTGCCGTAGCGCTCGAGGTAATCGCTGGCGAGTTGATCGACGGTGATGAAGACGACGAGGGTCGGGCCGTCCGCCTTCGGGCGGCTGCCGAGCTGCGAGCCGCTCGCGCACGCGGCGACGAGGGCGAGGGCCGGAAGGAGTCGGCGCATCGTGAGGTGTGTGGACATTGGCGCCCCAACGTTGCGGCGCGGCCCGGAATCCCACCAGATGTCACCCGCGCCGCCCCGCCCCCCGAACATCAGCCGATGGCGGTCTCCAGCAGTCCCAGCCCTTCGCCCAGCTCCTTCCGGGTCATCACCAGCGGGGGAAGAAGACGGAGGGTGTGGTCGCCGGCGCCCACGAGGAGCAGCCCCTGCCCAAGTGCGCGCCCCACAACGTCCTTCGCGGGGTCGGTCACGTCCACGCCCCACATAAAGCCGCGCCCGCGGACCGCCCGGATCTTCGGGTTCCGGCTCTTCATCGCCTCGAGCTGCTTCCCGAGCCAGGTCCCTTCCGCGGTGACGTGCGCGAGAAGCTTGGGGTCGCTGATCCGGTCGAAGACGTGGCTGGCCACCGCCGCCACCAGCGGACCGCCGCCAAAGGTCGTCCCGTGGTCGCCGGGCTGCATCACGTCGGCAACCGCCTGCGTCACGAGCACCGCGCCGATCGGCAGGCCGTTGGCCATCGGCTTGGCGAGCGTGAGCAGGTCCGGCGTGAACCCGAGCTGCTCGTACGCGAAGAGCGTCCCCGTGCGCCCGTAGCCGCACTGGATCTCGTCGAGGATGAGCAGGACGTTCCGCTCGTGCGTCAGGGCGCGCAGCTCGCGCAGGAACCCCGCGTCGAGCACGCGCACGCCACCCTCGCCCTGGATCGGCTCCACGATCACCGCACAGGTCTGCTCGTCGCTGATCACCGCGGAGAGTTCCGTCATATCGCGCTCGTGGATGTGGATCCCACCGGCGAGCGGACGGAACGGATTGCGGTACTGCGGACGGTCGGTCGCGGCCACGGTACCGAAGAGCCGCCCGTGGAAGGCGCCGCGCAGCGCGAGGATCTCGTGCTTGGACGGCGTGCCCACCGCGCGCCCCCAGCGCCGCGCGAACTTGAACGCCCCCTCGTTGGCCTCGGCCCCGGAGTTGCAGAAGAAGA
>CAYXQS010000002.1:10832-20844 GCA_964466515.1 uncultured Gemmatimonas sp.
CTTGTCGGCGAACGACGCCGCCACGAGCCGCTCCGCCAGCCGCTCCCCCGCCTCGGTGCGGAACAGGTTCGACGTGTGGATGAGCCCCGTGTCGAGCGCGTCGATCATCGCCCGCTTCACGCCGGCGTCGTTGTAGCCGAGCGCATTCACCGCGATCCCGGCCGCGAAGTCGAGGTACGCGCGGCCGTCGGCGTCGTAGAGATGCACGCCGTCGGCGCGCACCATCTCCATCGGCGCGCGACGGTAGAGGCCGAGCAGGGCGTCAGTCATCACGGAGGGCGAGGCAAGAGTGGTCACGGCTGTCCTAGGTGGCGGGAACGGACTGGACGATGGTGGAGCCCTGCGAGAGATCCACGACGGCATCGATCGAGCCGACGCGAACGGTGTGCACGCCCTTGTCGAGCGCCGCGAGCGCGGCCTCGAGCTTGGCGAGCATCCCGCCGGCAACCACGCCGCGCGCGGCGAGGCCCTCGACGGCGCCGCGGTCGAGCTGCTTCACGATCTTGTCGTTCTCGATCACCCCTTCCACGTCCGCGAGGAAGAGGAGCTCGTCGGCGCGGAGCGCCGCCGCGATGGCCGCGGCCGCATCGTCGCCATTCACGTTGAGGCCGGCGCCCGACTTGGAGTCGCGGTCGCGCGCGAGCGGCGAGATCACCGGCAGCCACCCGGCGTCAATCAGGTCCCTGAGCAGCGAGGCGTCGCACTGCACGTCGCGACCGACGCGGCCAAACCGCTCGTCGGCCACCCGTGCGGTCAGCAGCCCGCCATCCTCGCCGCTCAATCCGACGGCGATCTCGCCGGCCGCGCTGAGCTGCGCGACGATCCGCTTGTTGATCGTTCCCGAAAGCAGCATCCGCACCACCTCGAGGTCGGCCTCGCTCGTCACGCGCCGGCCGCCGATGAAGGTCGGCTCGATCCCCATCTTCCGCTGCATCGCGGTGACCTCGTCGCCGCCGCCGTGCACGACGACGAGACGCTCCCCCGACCTTGCCGACTGCGCGGCCAGCAGCCCGGGGAGGCGCGGGTCGCCCTGCGGGCGACCGCCGATCTTGATGACACGCGTCCTTACGATGGGAGCCCCGCCGTCTCGTCGAGCCCGAGCATCAGGTTCGCGTTCTGCACCGCCTGCCCGGCGGCGCCCTTCACGAGGTTGTCGATGGCGCAGAACACCTGCAGCGTCGGCGTGCGCACCTGCGCCACGTTCCGCACGGCAATGCGCGCGACGTTGCGGTGCTGCACGTGCCGCAGCTCCGGCAGTCCCTCCGTCACCTCGATGAACGGCTCGTTCGAGTACCGGGCCTGCCAGAGCGCAAACGGGTCCGCAATCGGCGCACGCAGCGGGATGGTCATCGTCGCCAGGATCCCGCGTGCGGCCGGCAGCAGGTGCGGCGTGAAGAGAAGGTCGGCATCCACCCCGAACGCGGCCAGCGTGGCGCGCATCTCGGCCAGGTGCCGGTGCGCATTCCCCACGCCGTAGGCGCGGAAGTTCTCGGTGATTTCGCCGTAGAGGAGGTCGAGCCGCGCGCTCAGCCCCGCGCCCGTCACGCCGCTCGCGGCGCTCACGTCCACCGTCGCGCCCGGCGCAATCAGGTCGCGCTCGAGGAGCGGCAGCAGCCCAAGCAGCGTCGCCGTCGGATAGCACCCCGGGTTTGCCACGACCTCGGCGCCGCGCACCGTGTCGCGCGTCCACTCGGTGAGCCCGTACGGCACGCCGTCCGACTTGGCGGATCCGATGCGCAAATCGTTGGAGAGGTCCACGACCCGCGCGCCCGCCGCGCGCGCGCGCGCGACCCATTCGGCGCTCGCGCCGTGCGGCAGCGCCGAGAACACGAGCCTCGCGTCGCCGAGTCGCACGTCCTCGGTGGCCACGAAGGTGACCTCGCCGCCGAGCGGGAGCGTGGCCGTCTCGCCGCGCTGGGAGTTCGCCGTGGCATAGGCGAGCGAGAGCCCGGGATGCCGTGCGATGATCGCACAGAGCTCCCGCCCCGCGTACCCCGAGGCGCCCAGGACCCCCACTGGCATTTTATGCACAATCAATGCATACTATTGCCGTTCCCTTCTGTCAATACTCCCGCCATCGCTTACCGCCCACTCGGCGCGGTGATAGACTCCGGGAACCAGGAGAGCTGCGAGTGACCGTCGGAAAGCGAGAGCGCCAAAACGCCATCCTTGAGCTCATCGGCACCCGGGAGATCGGGAGCCAGGAGGAGCTGCGCCAGCTCCTGCACAGGAAGGGGTGGGACGTCACGCAGTCCACGCTCTCGCGCGACCTCCGCGACCTCCGCGTGGCGCGGATTCCCACGGCCAATGGCCTGCGGTACGCCGTGGCCGACCCCGCCGCCGACGACGGGAGCCGCGCCCCGCTCGCGGCCATCCTCCCGCAGCTCTTCCTCCGCCTCGACGGCGTCGGGCATATGATTGTCCTCAAGACCGTTATCGGGGGCGCGCAGCCGGTCGCCTCCGCGCTCGACGCCGAGGCCGGCAACGACATCCTCGGCACCATTGCCGGCGACGACACCATCCTGCTGATCTGCCGCTCGGAACAGGCGCGCGAACGCGTCGCCAAGCGCCTGACCTCGCTCGCCCGGCGCCCGGGCTGAGCCCTCCCCCGCCCTCCCGGCGGCCCCCGCTTCCAATCGCATACTTATGCGACTATCATTCGCCCTATGAAGACCATCGTCCTTGCCTATTCCGGGGGCCTCGACACCTCCATCATCGTCCCCTGGCTGCGTGAGCACTACGACGCCAAGGTCATCTGCGTTGCCGCCGACATCGGCCAGGGCGACGAGCTCGAAGGCGTCAGGGAGAAGGCCATCAAGAGCGGCGCCGCCGAATGCCACATCTTCGACCTGCGCGAGGAGTTCGTGCGCGACTACGTCTTCCCCACCCTGCGCGCCGGCGCCATCTACGGCCGCAAGTACCTCCTCGGCACCTCGATGGCCCGCCCGATCATCGCCAAGAAGCAGGTCGAGGTCGCCTTGCAGGTCGGCGCCGACGCGCTCGCGCACGGCTGCACCGGCAAGGGGAACGATCAGGTGCGCTTCGAGCTGACGTATATGGCAATGGCGCCGCAGCTCCCCGTCATCGCGCCCTGGCGCGAGTGGGACATCCGCTCGCGCGAGGACGCGCTGGCCTACGCGGCCAAGCACAACGTCCCCGTCGCCGCGACGACAACCAAGATCTATTCGCGCGACCGCAAC
This sequence comes from uncultured Gemmatimonas sp., assembly GCA_964466515.1. Classification (GTDB taxonomy): domain Bacteria; phylum Gemmatimonadota; class Gemmatimonadetes; order Gemmatimonadales; family Gemmatimonadaceae; genus Pseudogemmatithrix. The sequence continues at coordinate 14,033 of CAYXQS010000002.1, forward strand.
CTCTGGCACATCTCGCACGAGGGCGGCGTCCTTGAGGACCCGAACTCCGTGCCGCCGAAGGATCTCTTTATGCTGACCACCGATCCCGAGGACGCGCCCGACAAGTATGAGGACGTGCGGATCGGCTTCGAGCGCGGCACGCCGGTCTCGGTCAACGGCAAGGCGCTCGGCCCGGTCGCGCTGCTCGAGGCACTCAACGCCATCGGCGGCAGGCACGGCATCGGCCGCGCCGACATCGTCGAGGACCGTCTCGTGGGAATGAAGTCACGGGGCGTGTACGAGACGCCGGGCGGTACCCTGCTCTACACCGCGCACTCCGAGCTCGAGCAGCTCGTGCTCGACCGCCGGACGCTCGCCGCCAAGGACCTTATCGCCCCGCGGTACGCCGACCTTGTCTATGAAGGACGCTGGTGGACCACCGAGCGCGAGGCGTACGATGCCTTCGTGAACGTCACGCAGCAGCGCGTGACCGGCTCGGTGACGCTGCGGTGCCGCAAGGGCACCATCACCATTGCCGGCCGCGCGTCCGAGGAGGCGCTCTACGACGAGGCGTTCGTCACCTTCGGCGAGGACGACGTCTATCAACAGTCCGACGCGGCCGGGTTCATCCGGCTCTACGGGCTGTCCGGCCGCGTCCGCGCGCTGAAGGATCAGGCGAAGGCCGCGAAGGCGAAGGGCAAGAAGTGAGCGCGAAGCGGTCCGCCAAGCGAGCGCCCGCAGCGAAGAAGGCCACGGGCACGGCCAAGGGCGCATCACACAAGCTTTGGGGCGGACGCTTCGCCGGCGGTCCCGCGCCCGAGCTCGAGGCCGTGAACCGTTCCATCGGCACGGACCTCCGCCTCTGGCCGCACGACATCAGGCTTTCGCAGGCCTGGGCGTCCGGGCTCGGCAAGGCCGGCGTACTGACCGCGGTGGAAGTGAAGGCGATCCGCAGCGGCCTCGGTCGCGTGGCCAAGCGGATCGGGGCAGGGGAGCAGCCGATGCCGTCGGACGAGGACGTCCACACCTTTGTTGATCGCCTGCTGCACGAGGAGGCCGGCGAGCCCGCGGGACGCCTGCACACCGGGCGCAGCCGGAACGATCAAGTTGCCACGGGCACGCGGATGTGGACGATGGCCGCCCTGACGCAGCTCGATGCACTCGTGCGCGACGTGCAGCGCGCAATCGTCGCGCAGGCCGAGCGGCACGTGGACGCCCTGATGCCGGCATACACCCATATGCAACGCGCCCAGCCGGTCTCGGTGGCGCACTGGTTCCTCTCGCACTTCTGGCCGCTGGCGCGCGACCGGGCGCGGCTTGCGGCCGCGCGCCGCGCGGCCGCCGTGCTTCCACTCGGCTCCGGCGCCATCGCCGGCACCGCGTTCCCCGTGTCACGCGAACTGTTGCGCAAGGAGCTCGGCTTCGACGCACTCTCGCAGAACTCCATCGACGCCGTGGGCGATCGCGACTTCATCGCCGAGTCGCTCTTTGCGTTGACGATGCTCGGCACACACCTGTCGCGGCTGGCCGAGGACCTGATCCTGTTCGGCTCGAGCGAGTTCGCCTTTGTGAAGTTCGGCGACGCCTACTCCACCGGCAGCTCGATGATGCCGCAGAAGCGGAACCCCGATGCGCTCGAACTCGCGCGTGGCTCGGCGGCGCGGATGCTCGGCGATCTTGTCGCGCTCGTCGGCACGCTGAAGGGACTGCCGAGCGGCTACAACAAGGACCTGCAGGAGGACAAGCGGTCGTTGTTCGACGCGGTCGATGGAATGGTGTTGCTGCTGCCCGCGGTTGCGGGTTCCGTGGCCACGTTGCGCGTGGATCGCGCGCGGACGCGCGCCGCGGTGACGAGCGCGATGATGGCCACGGATCTCGCGGACTACCTGGTGCGCAAGCGCGTGACGTTCCGCGAGGCGCACGGCGCGGTCGGCCAACTCGTGCGCGAGGCGGAAGAGCAGGGGATCGAGATGACCGCGCTGCCGTTTGCGCGCTTCAAGGCCGCGTGTGCCGCCTTTGAGCCGGATGTAATGAAGGAGCTTCGGATGGAGACGTCCGTGGGGCACCGGAACGTCGAGGGCGGGGCAGGGATTGCCGCCGTCCGGAAGCAGTTGGCTGCGGCCAAGCTCGCAATCTCGTCAAGCAAGTAGCAACGCCTTGCATCGCCGTAACATATGATGAGACAACGCGTTACGATATTCTTCCTGATAAGAATATTATCTAACCAAGTGTTGCCTTGAGCGTCATCGGCACGGCGGAGAGCGCCTTGGAGACGATGCACCCTTCCTTCGTCTTCTCGGCGAACTCCAGGAACTGCTCGTTGGAGAGTCCAGGCACCTCAGCTGTCGCCGTGAGCGCGATGCCGACAATCTTCATTCCACCGTCGATCTTGTCCATCTGCACTTCGGCGGTCGTCGAGACGCTCGTGGCTTTGTGTCCGGCGTTCGCGAGTCCCGCGTTGAGCGCCATCGAGTAGCAGGCCGCGTGTGCGGCGGCGAGGAGCTCTTCGGGATTCGTGCCTGGCGTGCCTTCAAAGCGCGTGCCGAAGGAATACTTCCCTTCGAAGGCGCCGCTGCCGAGTCGGAGGTGGCCGGAGCCGGTCTTGAGTTCGCCGGTCCAGCGGGCGTCGGACTTTCTCGTGATCATTGGGGCCTCGTGAAGAGTGCGGGATTCGTAAGATAGCCCTCTGCTGGCCCTTGGGGTGGCGATGGCATCCCACGCCGCCGCATCGCGGAAATCGTACCGGCCCTACTGCCGCGTCAACGCGTACTGCCGCACCCGTTCCACGCCGAGCGAGTCTCGTTCGTGCGTGAGCAGATAGCTCGCGCCAAACTCGAGGACGTCATCGAAGCGTGGCGTAACCAAGCGGCATACGAATCGACCCCCAGGGCTGAAACCAATCCAGCGATGCTCCGCAGGATCTCTCGGACGCGGAAACTCTCGCACCCACAGCCGCCCGTCGCGCCCAAGACGCAGGCGACCGAAAGCGGGGAACTGATCGGCGACGGGGCGGCGATCGCTGAGGAGGGGATCGACAAAGATCGCACGCTGTCCAGCGGGGAGCTGCGCATACTGTGCGCTGAGTCGTGCCTTCTCCGCGCTTATGTCGTCGCGGCGAACCGTGCGGTCTCCGGCCGTCCAGCGAATGATGAGCTCGACCGGAAAGCCAGGCGTGGGGTGATGCACGCGCAGCTCGGTCTCGGATGCGTGCCCCAAGACGATTCTCTCATCGCGCGCGGCCATCACCGCGAACGATTCAAAGAGGGGAAAGAGCCACGGATACTGCGCTCCGGGGACTGACTGTCCCCACCGCCCATTCGGCATCCTGGCGATCGTGTCGGAGAGGATACCGTCTGCGGTGTGCAGCATCACGGTCATCGTGCGCTCTCGAAATGCCCCGGTCTCGTCGCGGTCGAAGCGCTCCTCCGCTCCCAGCATCATACGACCGTCACGCAGCACGTTCATTGTGCCTGGAGTGTTCGGGTACAGCGGCGAGGGGCGTACGGTGCGAACCCAGCGACCGTCAGGGCCGAAGACGAGAAACTGGAAGGGGCGATAATCACCTACATACAGCGTGTCGCCGGGTAGCCAATGGATGTAGAACGCGTCGGAGAACTCCCCTGGGCCCTGTCCGTTCCGTCCGGAGGCGCGAACGAACCGTCCGTCAGGGCCAAAGAACCTCACCTCGTGCGAACCGCCGTTGACAAGGACAATCGTCCCGTCGGTCAGTCGAGTCGCGCCGAACACACGGTGCAGCACAGATTCGTCGTCGCCCTCCTCCGCGCCAATCGAGGTCGTCGGTGTCGGCGAGATGGTGCAGGCTTCGCTCAGGCGGGTCAGGTCGTTCTCGACGATGGCGACACCGCCGCTGTCACGCGCGATGATCGCGTCCCCGGCACCGCTCGAATCACCACACGCGCCGACGAGAGCAAGCGCCACCAGTCCGCCACGGAGAAGACTGCGTCGCTTTCGCGCGAGCGGCTCAATCGGGATGCAATTTGATTTCATTGCGATCGAGGTGACTGTGAGAAGCACAAAGCCGGGCTAACGCCCGGTGGTGCTGTGGCCGTTCAAATAGAACGCGGGCGCGCAGCGCCCGCCACCGAAAACACGGCCAGCAGCGCCAACCAACGGTAGAGCGTGCGGCACCTCAAACGACCGGAAGCATCGCCGCCATAGCCCGCGAGGGCGTAGCGACCATACCTCAGCCGTTGACGCCTCGACGGTGAAGAAACCGGCGGTTTCGGCGTTATCCCGCGCCGCTCGCCCGGTGCGAGGGAGCCCGACTGACGATCCACCAGCACACCACGGCGGCCACCGCGATCCCCGCCAGCGACCATTCCACCACCTGTCCGGATCCAACGGCAACGGCGAATGCCGGCGCGGCGATGGCGACCGTGGCGACCGAACCGCGCCGCACAGGAATCATCCAGCCCCGCAGGACGATGTTCGGCGGTTCCGTCCGTTCGGCGCGCCTCACCGCCAGGAGGAACCAGATCAACAATGCGGGCACGATGAGGTTGGGGACGTGCTGCAGCACGCTGCCGGGCATCATCAGGATGCCCGTCGCCGCGCTCGCCATAAGGGGCACCACAGCCGCGCCAACGCCGAACACTGTGGCAGCCACCACCGTCGCCTCCCGAAATCCATCGCGCCGCTCCGCCGCGACCGCCCCCAGCAGTCCGATCGCGAGGTGGGCGAAGCCGACCTGGAGCCGGAACGGACTGCCCGGCTCCCATCCGCTGGAGCGGGCCGCCGATCCCGCGATGAAACAATGCGTGATGAAGGCCGATACCCCACCGCCGCCGACCCCAACGAGGAGCAGGGGAATGAGAAACGCCTCGGCCCGCCGCACCGGGCCGACCGCCGTCCGGTCGAAGATGACGATCGCCGCCCCGAGCAACACAGGCAGCACCGTGAACAGCGTCAGCCGCATAATGACTTCGGTCATGGTGTCCCCCGTCCGCAGGTGGGAAGGAATAGGTGACCGGGCAACCGATCCCCCCCCGACTTCGGCCACGGACGCGGGCCTATAGTGCGGGGCGCATTGTCGCTCTAACGGGGAATGTGCTGCGCCAGAACTGCTATAACTACCGACCATCCTCAATCACACTTAATCGACATAGGGATATTCAGCCCAAGCATAACAACTGGACAAAAGCCAAACCAACACCGATTATATATCCTATCTTCCAAGGATATATTTGCGCGCCATAACCACCGCCACCGCAGCCATCGTCTTATCCATCGACCGCAAGTCGCTGGATAACCTGTTGTCCCGCATAGGCTCTGGGATAATCACGGCAGGCCGCCAAGGCGTCGAGCGCCGCATCCCAATGGCCGCGCTGGAAGACATCGCGCTCACGGCTGAGCTCGTTGCCCGTCTGGGTGTTCCAACCCGCGAGGCCTTCCAGCTTGCCCGACAGTTGCTCGGCCGCAACGCAACCAAGCCCGCCACCGATTCAGCCTCGACGGCGGGCGACTTCATCGGCTCGGTGGCCCTCGGTCCGTTCATCCACTTAGGCATAGACATCCAGGCGCTCCGCACCGAGCTCCAGGCCAGGCTCGAGCAGGCCATTGAATCCCACGTCCGCCCCCGCCGCGGCCGGCCGCGCAAGCCGCGCCCAGCCCAGCAACCGCTCGCCGACGCCTAACTCAACACGTCAAAGGCCAACCCGAAACGGCGCACAAAGCAAACGGCCGCCCAGAGCAGAGCTCTGGGCGGCCGCCTGATTGTGCCGGCGGTGGTTACGAAACCTTCGAGACGTTCTCGGCAGCCGGACCCTTGGCCCCCTGCACGATGTCGAACTCGACGGCGTCGCCCTCTGCGAGCGACTTGAAGCCGGAACCCTGGATCGCGCTGTAGTGCACGAAGCAATCCTTGGTGCCGTTGTCGGGCGTGATGAACCCGAAGCCCTTCGCATCGTTGAACCACTTCACCTTGCCGGTCGTACGCATTCCCTACTCCTGATTTTGTTGATTGATGCCGGGAGCGGAACGCGCCGTGCCCTGCACAATCGTACTCGCGAGACTTATATGACCCCTCGCGCTGGACCATCCGCCGGAGAGTCCGGCAGACCCTACAAAGGTAGGGTGTCCGGGGACGCCCCGCAATGGCACCCCCTCGCCTGCCGTATCAGATCCACGCCGCAACCCCTTTCCACGCCCCCAGTTGGGCCGGCGTCTCCGTCTAGCTACCATTAAGGCGTGTCACCCTTCCTCAAGCGCCGCCAGACCGTCACTGCCGACATCGGCGGAGTCCTCGTCGGCTCCTCCCAGCCGATTGTCGTCCAGTCGATGACGAACACGGACACCGCGGACCCCGCATCCACGGCGCTCCAGGTCGCGGCCCTGGCCAAGGCCGGTTCCCAGCTCGTCCGTATCACGGTCAACAACGACGAGGCCGCGGCGGCGGTCCCCGAGATGTTCGCGCGACTGACCGACCTCGGCGTCTCCGTGCCCGTCATCGGCGACTTCCATTACAACGGGCACCTGCTCCTCAAAAAATACCCCAAGGCCGCCGCGCTCCTGGCCAAGTACCGCATCAATCCCGGCAACGTCGGCACCAAGCATCGCGACAACAACTTCCGCACCATTGTCGAGGTCGCGGTCGAGCACCAAAAGCCCGTACGCATCGGCGTGAACTGGGGATCGCTCGACCAGGACCTCCTCACGCAGCTGATGGACGCCAACGCGCAGCGCGCCGAACCGCTCGATGCCAAGGAGGTCTACTTCGAGGCGATGCTCGAGTCGGCGCTGCGCTCGGCCGCGCTCGCCGAGGAGACGGGACTGCGCCACGACCAGATCCTCATCTCCGCCAAGATCTCGCAGGT
>CAYXQS010000002.1:20854-38893 GCA_964466515.1 uncultured Gemmatimonas sp.
CCGCCGCCTCGCCGCACGCTGCGACTACCCGCTGCACCTGGGGCTCACCGAAGCCGGCCTCGGGACCAAGGGCGTCGTCACGACGACCGCGGCCCTCGCCATCCTGCTCGGCGAAGGCATCGGCGACACCATCCGCGTCTCGCTCACGCCGCGGCCCGGCGGCGACCGCACGGAGGAAGTGATCGTCGCGCAGCAGATCCTCCAGTCGCTGGAGCTGCGTTCCTTCACGCCGCAGGTCACCGCGTGCCCCGGCTGCGGCCGGACGACGTCGACCTTCTTCCAGAAGATGGCCGAGGATATCCAGAACTACCTGCGCGAACAGATGCCCGCCTGGCGCGGCGTGCATCCCGGCGTGGAAGAGATGAAGGTCGCCGTGATGGGATGCGTGGTGAACGGGCCCGGCGAATCCAAGCACGCCAACCTCGGCATCTCGCTGCCGGGAACGTTCGAGGATCCGAAGGCGCCGGTCTACGTCGACGGCAAGCTGCGCGTGACGCTCAAGGGCGATCGCATCGTGCCGGAGTTCCTTGAGATCCTGAACCAGTACGTCGCGACGACGTATCCGGCGCGGTAGGGGATGATCTCAGTTCAGCCAGATGACTGAAATTCTGCCGTAGGAGTGCACTCGCATCGCATTGGGATATTCGCGCGAGTGTGAGGTCACCGTGTATTCAACCAAGAGTTTCAGCATTCGCACCCCGACGCCTCGCTCCCACTCGCGAACGGGAGACGTCTTGGGAACGCTGATGGATTCGCGGTAGGTGTTGCCATCGAGAAAGAGCGAGTGGCCGACCATCTCGCTCCCGATGCTTCCGCGAACATATAAGCCATAGATCGACGCCGGCTGCTGCACCCAGGGATGTCGCAGGCCCCAGCCAGCCCGCACCGCGACGCCGGCGCCGACTGACGTGCGAAGCGTTCCCAAGTGAGCACTCACGCGGGGGATGATTTCTGCGCTCCATTCCTCGCGGGACCCCACGGCACCGAGTCGTTCGGCGGACGCGGTGGCCGCGAAGGCAATCTCGTTCGAGAGTTGATGCTCCCAGCCTTCCGGGACGCGGAATCCCGGCACTCGTCGATGCAACTCGAACTGTGCGTCATCGGCCCGCGCGCTGGGCCCAGTGCCGCCAAGAATCAGCCCGACGCCCAAGGCACGGCCGGCGCGCACCGCGCGAAGTTGCGCGCTCCCAAAGAGCCAGCCCGCATACGGACGCTCGCCATCGAGCGGTGCTCCGCCCGGCCCCACCTCGTTCGGCGTATACATCTCCTGTCCAAACACAAGCGCGAGGGCGCACGCGGACCGGGCATCGCAGAGCAGGCGGGTGACACGATTCCGTCCGGCGGCTACGGTCGCGTGAAGGAACGTCCCGTGCGTGTAGTCGTTGTCGGATCGTTCGTGCGGGCCTCGAGCGAACACGAAGTAGTCGTTGTCGACCACAAGCGAGCGACTGCGTTGGACCTCAGCCACTTGAGCCGAGGCGATTCGGGCCGACCCAAGGATGACGCAGGCTATCCACGCGATGAATCGCCAGTACCCGCGGGCTGCCTCAGCAGGCCGGATCAAGCGCGCTACGCCTTCGCCTGCTCGAGCTGCGCGACGAGCTCCGAAAGCTCCGTAACGATCGGCGCGGCAAACCCGATCCCCTGCAATCGGTCGCGCACCGCACGGTACCACGCCACCACCCCGTCGCGTCCGCCGCTGAAGCGGCCCCAGACGGAATCGGCGTCGATGGTGCGCCGCAGGTCGGCGAGAATCGATCCGGCGTTGTGCACCTTGTCCGCGGCACAGACCCAGCGCGCGGTGTCGGTGGCGTCGGCAAGCCGCGTGAGGTAGTCGGCCTTCACGTCGTCGCGCGAGAGCTCCACGCCATCGTCGTCGAGCCGCCGCTTCGTCACGGCGAGCACCGCGTCGAGGACCGACGTGCCGAACTTCGAGGCAATCCGGTCCTCAAGCATCTCGCGCGTCCACCCCTCACGCACGCAATCCTCGATGACGTCGTGCAGGATCCCCGCGACGACGGTCTCCTCAGGGCAGCCATAGCGCGTGAGGATCACCGCAACGTTCGCCGGGTGGGTGAGATAGGGCGCGCGCGTCCCCTTTCGCACCTGACGGTCGTGATGCTTCGCGGCAAAGGCGAAGGCGTGGTTGATGCGATCGGAATACCCGTTCATATCACTCGCCGCTTGATGGCCTGATACTGCCCTTATCGTGGCTTTGGATTACTGGCGTTACTGTCTGAAATTGCCTTCCGAACTGCTTGGAACGACCCACCAGGAGTCCGCCCCTTCTGCTTGGACAGGTGCGCCGCCAGCTCCGCCCGCGACGGCAGCACCGGCCGCGGGGCATCCCAAAGCACCAGCCCGTGCAGCCGGGCCCCCGACACCTGCAACTGCGCGCCATCCCGCGTGAACTCGTCCACCGCCGTCTCCCCCAACGCCCCGCACAGCACCACCGGACTCCCCGGCACGAGTTCGAGTGCACGGGACAGGTCCGCCTGCGACGCCACGAGGATGGTGAACTCGAATCCGTTCCTGAACCTCGTGAACTCCTCGCGGATTGCCGCCAGCGCCTCGCTCTCCCCCGGCACGTCCCGCGTGGTCCCCGCCGAGATCATCGTAATCGTGAGCCCGTCACTCGATCCCACCGGCCGTGCGATCTCGCGCCACTTGAACGCGCCGGCCAGCACATCCGACAGCCCCGGTTCCGGCGGGCCACGGAAGATGCGCGCCAAGGCGATCTGCTCGGTATCGAGGTCCGCCACCAGCGTCGCGCGATGGTCCGCCGCCGCCGCGATTGCCAACCGTGCGCCCACGGCGCCGGTGATGATCGGATCCGCCCCGGTCACCACAAGGGTGCGCGTGCGCGTCCCCGTGGAGGTGAGCCCCAGGTACAGTACGCGGAACGGGTCGACGCCGCTCGGCCGGAAGCGCATCGGCCCCTCGGGAAGCGCGTCGCGCACGACCGCCAGCGCCGGCGCGCCCACGGCGCGCTCCGCCTCCACCGGATGGGCCAGGCGCGGTGACCGCATCTCACGGCTCATCGCAAAGAGCCACCGCACCACGAGCCCGACGACGAGGATCGCGAGCAGCGCGAGCCCGGGCGAGAGCGCGGCCGTGCCACTCCTTGCATCGGGCGCGGTCGTGTTGGCCTCCGCGTCCCACGCGCGCAGTGCGGCGGCGTGCGCCGCGCGCGCGCGCGCGACGCTGTCCCGCATCTGTACAGCACGCGCCGCCTCGGCCACCGTGTCCGCCACGGGGCCGAACGTGGGCGCTTCCGGCACCGCCGGCGCCGTCTCGCCTGCAATCGTGTTCCGACGGAATTGTGCAATCGCGACAATCGTCACGCCGTGCCGACGCACGTCCGCCGTGGCCGTCGCGCGCGCAACGGCATCGTCCGGCCCGAGCTCGGCAAGCGTTGCGGCCGCGGCAGCAAGCGAGTCCGCCACCGCCTGCATCCGCGGGCCGAACCGCACGGCGGGATCCGCCGCCAGCGCAATGAACGCCTCCGGCGTGCGCAGTTGCCGCGCCACGCGGATCGCTTCGTCGAGCGACGGCAGGCGGGGGTCGCGCGATGTGGGCGGCACGGCGGCGACGCGCGCACGCTCACCCGTCGTGCGCAACTCCGCGCGCGCCTCGGCGAGCTGCGTGTCCGCCGCGGCGGCGAGCGTGACGAAGCGTCGCAGGCGATCCGAGGTGCGCGCCGTGTCGGCGGCCGCGGCATCGAGACGGCTGCGCGTGGCCACCGCCTGGTCGCGTGACGCAACCGGCATCAGCAACGCGATCACGGTGGCGGCGCCGCCGAGCGTGAGCCACCACCGCAGAAAGCGCCGCGTGCGCCGCACCGCGAGCGAGCCGCGCGCCGTCAACCACTCGGCGCCGCGAAGCGGCGCTGCCACGGGACGCGGGCGAACGGGTGGGGCGGTCATCGTGGTGAAGTATCGCCCCTTGGCGCCCAGACGGAAACGGGCGGCGTGGAGCCGAAGCTCCACGCCGCCCGGTCGTACCGTTCGTGACTACTGGACCGTGACGGTGCCCTTCATATTCATCGCGAGGTGCGGCGTGCAGTTGAAGCTGTACGTCCCGGCCGGGATGTTCGCGAAGGAAATCGTGATGCCCTCGCCGGCGGTGACGAACATCTTCGACATCAGCTCGGCGTCCTTCTCGGTGCCGAAGTTCGCGTCGAGCTGCGCGCGGACGTTGGCGGCGAGCGTCGTGCCGTCGAACGCGACGTTGTGCGGGAACCCTGACACAGCGGCGAAGTGGATCGCATCGCCCGACTTGATCGTGATGTTTGCCGGCTCGAAGACGTATCCGCCCGCGCTGTTGAGGACCATCTTCACTTCGTGCGTCGTGCCGGTGGCCGGCGCGAACGCGACCGGACCGGTGGCCTCGGCCGCCGCCGGGGCGGCATCGGCCGCCGGAGCGGAATCCGAACCGCCACAGGCAACGAAGACGAACGCGCTCGCGACGAGCGCCAGGCTCTTGAACTGCATATTGTGAGGCCTCCAGGCCGAACAGAAAAATGTGAGGGGCTGCTCCTGCAGGGGCTCCCTGCAGGTTGTGAAAAATATCACAAAGCACCCCGCGTGCCAACTCCTCCGACTCTGGCTCCCTGATGCTCGCGATTCCCGCGCTCGACATCCGCGACGGCCGTTGCCCTCCGCCCCCCGGCGGGGAACCGGCCCCCGCGTCGGCCTGGCTCGATGACCCGGTCCAGGTGGCCCGCCGCTGGATTGCCGCCGGGTTCACCCGCCTCCACCTCGCCGACCGCGACGTCGCCGTCGACGCCCCCGACTCACCGGACAATGGCGAGGCACTGCGCGCCATCCTCCGCGACACCGCGGTCCCCGTTCAGGTGCTGGAGCTCGCCGGAGAGGACACCGCGATTGACCGCTGGCTCGCGGACGGCGCCGAGTGGGTGGTGGTCGGGGCGCGCGCCTTCGAAGACCCGGCCTGGCTGGCCGAGGCCACCGAACTCGCCCCCGGCCGCATCATCCCCGCGCTCGAGGTGCGCGACCGACGGGTCGGGTCGCGCGGGTGGCGGCGCGAGGCGCGGCGCGAGATCCTCGACCTCGTGGCCGAGCTCTCGGCGTTCCCGCTCGGCGGCCTGCTCGTGAGCGCACGGCGGCAGGAAGGCCGCACGCTGCACACCGACCTCGCGCTCTTCGAGGATATCGCGGCCGAAGTTGCATATCCCGTGGTGGCGTGGGACTGTGCCGCCTCGCTCAACGACCTCCGCAACCTCGAGGCGTGCGGCGTTGCCGCCGCCGTCCTCGGCGCCACGTTCGACTTCGCCGAGTGCGAGCCCCGGCTCGTGGCCGAGGAGTTCGCGGAGCCTAGAAGCCCATCAGCCTGAAGCGGTTCAGTTGCGAGGGGTTCCCGACGTACGCGAATCGCAGGCCATTCATATACGTGCGCGCCACGCGCTGGACGTCGGCGCCGGTCACCTCGCGCAGGTCCGCCACGAAGCGGTCCGCCGCACGGAAGTCCCCCCGGTAGAGTTCGGCCCGCGCGAGGAAGTCCGCCTGCGCGCCCACGGTCTCGTTGTCGAGGAAATACTCCGTGAGGAACTGCTGGATGAGCGGCCGCAGGTTCTCCGTGGGGATGACGAAGCGCTGCAGGTTCTGCACCTCGGCCTTCATCAGGGCGATCGTCGTGTCGGGGCGCGTGGTGGTGACATACAGCCCCCCCGAGGTCACCGCGCGATCGCGAAAGCGCGCCTCCACGGCGTAGGTGAGGTTGCGCCGCGAGCGGATCTCGCCGAAGAGTCGGCCGGAGAGGATTGCCGACGCCACGCGCAGGGCAGGGACGTCCCGATGCCCCGCAGGCGGACCTTCCCACCAGCCGAGGATGTAGTTGGTCGGCAGCCGGCGCGATTCGATGTGCAGGCTTGAGCCCGGACGCTTGTCGCCGGTCGACGGCGGCGTCCACGTATAGTCGCCACGCGGCAGCGTGCCGAGGGTGCTGCGAATCATCTGCTCGAGCCGAGCACGCGGCACATCGCCCACGATCACCAGCAGCATCCTCGACTTCACCATCCGTTCCCTGTGGAAGGTGCGGAGGTCGTCGAGCGTGGTCCGCGCGAGCGAGCGCTCGGTGCCCACCGGCGAGAGGCCGTACGCGTTCCCGGCAAAGGCGACGCTGTCGGCGAGATAGTCGAGCAATGCCTCGGGGCTGTCGACGCGCTGACGGATCGCGGCCAGTCGGTTGTCGCGCACGAAGGCGAAATCCTCCGCGGCAAGCGTCGGGTGCAACAGGCGGTCCGTGTAGATGCTCCAGGCGGAGTCGAGCATCTCGGTGATCGTGCGGAGGCCGTAGACGGTCCAGTCGACATCGGGCATCGTGCCGATCTCGCTCCCGGTGCGCGCCATCGCGCGGCGCAACGCATCGCCCGGATAGCGCTGCGTGCCACGCTCGGTGACCTCGAGCAGCATCGGCTCAAGGCCGGCCGTCTCGTGGGTCGCCAGGTGCACGCCGCCGAGGAGATACAGGTTGGCGACGAAGAGGTTGTTGTTGGAATGTCGATGGATCACGCGGATCCCGTCGACCTCGAAGCGTTCGGTGCTGTGCGCGACGTCCTGCGCGCCAATCGGTGCGGCGACGACGGCGGCGGCGAGCATCGGGAGGAGGCGCTTCACGGCGTCGCCCCCAAGCCCGCGAGTTCCGCTTCCGTGAGCCCGAGTGCGCGGCGCGCGCCCTGGGGGAGCATCACGCCCGTGATGTGCGGCTTGCCGATGATATAGCGCCTCGCGTAGTCCTGGAGATCGGCGGGCGTCTGCGCCGCCATCTCATCGATGTACCGCAGGTGATAGTCGAGCCCAATCACGCTCCACCAGAAGCCGATGGTGTGCGCGTTCTCCGAGGCGCGTTCCTGCCCGAAGGCCGTGGTCACCGCCCGATGCGCCTTCACCGCCTCCAGTTCCCCGGCGGTGAAGTAGCCGGGCTCGAGCGTGGCCGCGAGTTCCGCGTGCAGGGCCTTCAGCCCCTCGCGCAACCGCTCGGGCGAGGTCTGTCCGCTCACCGTGATGGGACCGACGTGGTTCAGCGTGTAGTAGTTCACGATCACGCCCTGCCAGAGTCCGCTCTCCACCAGCTTCCGCTGGAAGCGCGAGGTCGGCTGGTTGAGCACGTCGGAGTAGACATCCGCGGCGAAGGTGGCGCCCTGGTCCGCGCTCGCGCTCGGTCCGTGCCACTGGATCTGCACGGTGACGGCGTTCACCGGCTCCTCGACGATGATGCCGAGGTTCCGGGGCAGCGGGTCGACCGCAGGGATCGGCGCGCGCGCAAAGGGATCCGCGCCGCGCGGCCAGTCGCCGAACACGCGGTGCGCGAGCGCGAAGAGCGTGTCCGCATCGACCTCGCCCGCGACGATCAGCGCCGAGTTGTTCGGCACATAGTAGAGGTCCCGGATGGTCCGCATCTGCCCGGGCGTCACGTTCACCAGGACCTTGCGGTCGCCGATGGTGTTCTTCCGGCTCCAGAACGAGCCCCAGAGCCGGCGCCCGATGGTCTCGTCGAGCCGGAACCACGGCGACGACTCGGCGCGGTCGTACTCGCCGAGGACCACCTGCTTCTCGCGCGCGAGCTCATCCTCACGGAACTGGGCGCCGCGGAGCGCGGCGTTGAGAAAGCGCATCCCGCCTTCGACGGAGTCGGCGACGACGGTGAGGTAGTAGCTCACCAGCTCCTCACGCGTGGTGGCGTTGAAGAGCGCGCCGAGATCCGCCGCCCGGTCGATGAACTCGTCCGGCTCAGGGTAGGTCTCGTTGGCCTTGAAGAACATATGCTCAAACAGGTGCGCCAGCCCCGCGTACTCCGGCGACTGCGTGAAGGCGCCATTCTTCACGACCAGCTCGACGGTGGCCAGTGGGACCCCGGGGCCAGCGACGACGATGACCTCGAGGCCGTTGGGGAGGATGCGCTGGCGGATTGTGCCTTCGCGTTCGGCACGCTGCGCGCCGAGGGGCGCGGCGGCCGCGAGCACGGTGCACGCGATGAACAAGAACGTGCGGCTGGCGATCCCCCGCCGCCGCTGATTGATTTCCCGCATCCTAATGAGTCCGCTCCGTTCGAGTGATCGATCCAAAACGTCGGCCGCGCTGGTCGCGGCGCTCGCGCCGGCCCTCGGCGCCGACCGGGTGCGCCGCGGTGTTCCGCTCGCTCCGTACACTACGTTCCGGATCGGCGGTCCTGCGGACGCCCTGTACGATGCCACCACGGCCGACGAACTCGCCAGCGCCGTCACGGCGGCGCGGCAGCTCGCCGTCCCGGTCTTCGTCCTCGGCACCGGCGCCAACATCCTTGTCGGCGATGCCGGCTACCGCGGGCTCGTCGTGCGCAACCGGGCCGACCGCATCGCCATCAGCCCTGACGGAACGGTGCGCGCCGAGAGCGGTGCCCTGGTGGCGGACCTGATCAAGCAGACCGTCGCCGCCGGGCTGGGGGGCCTCGAGCACTATGTCGGGATCCCGAGTACCGTGGGCGGCGCCGTCTGGCAGAACCTGCACTTTCTCGCGCCGGCCCCCGAGCGCAGCCGCACGATGTTCATCGAGGAGGTCGTGACGGCGGTCGAGCTGCTCACGCCCACCGGCGAGCGGACGGTGGCCGACCGCCAGGCGATGGCGTTCGGCTACGACACGTCGCGCCTGCACACGAGCGGGGAGATCGCGCTCGCCGTCCGCTTCGCGCTCACGCCCGGGGACCCGGCCGTCCTCCACCGCGTGATGCAGGAGAACCTCTCCTGGCGCGGGGCGCGGCATCCCTGGCTCGAGTTCCATCCGAGCGCGGGGTCGATCTTCAGGAAGATCGAAGGCGTCGGCGCGGGCCGGCTGATCGACCAGTGCGGACTGAAGGGATTCCGCATTGGCGACGCGCAGATCTCACACATCCACGCCAACATCATCGTGAACCTCGGCGGCGCCACGGCCAAGGACGTGCGCGCGCTGATTGCCCACGCCCAGGCCGCCGTGCTGGAGCGGTTCGCCCAGCGCCTCGAACCCGAGATCGGGTTCGTTGGCGAGTTCACGGCGTGAGCGAATCCGCGCAGGGGATGATGTACAGCTGCCGCCCCATTGCGCGGAGCGTGCGCGGAATGGGGCCCGCACGCGGGATGTCGCCGCGTTCCACGCGGCGCGAGCGTGTGTACGTCGCCTCGGGCCACCAGACCGACTGTGCATTGTCGCGATTCGCCGTCCAGGTGAACCCCCGCTGCCCCACGCGCGGGATGCGCCGGATCAGCTCCACCCGCTCGAGGGTGCCGAACTCCCCATTCGCCACGGCGTAGAGGAGCACGGTGGACGTGTCGGGGAGACGCATCTGAAGCCGACGGCGGCGCTCGCCGAACGAGCCCTTCGGGAGTTCGTCGCACACCGCTAGCGAGAGCGCGTCCATTGCGGCGGGGTCGAGATACTCACGGAAGCCCATCCATTGGACAAGGCGCGGCGGGAGATCGGCAAAGGCGGCCGAGTCGACGGCGCTCGAGTCGATCGCGAGCTGCTCGAACGGCGAATGCGCGGCCTCCGCCGTCCGCGGCCCATCGCAGGCAACGGTCCCGGCGACGCCGAGGGCCAGGACTAGAGCCGCTGCCCGAGCTCGAGGACCCATCGCCATTTCCCAGGATAATCCAACGGACGGGCCGCACCCACCCCGACGGCCCCGCCGAAGAAGCGCAGCGTCAGCGCCGCCGATGACCGCACGTGCCCGGTCTCCGTGGAGCCGAGCGCATTCACCGTGCTGAGCGCATCGGCCGTGGAGGCGCGCGTCCAGCCCGCCTGGGCCGTGAGCGCAATGGCCGGGGCGACGGGCGGCAACCAAAGCCGCTGCGTCAGGCGCACCGGCGCGCCCCAGATCGACGATCGCCAGAGGGCCTGGGCGCGCCCGACCGCCGCTTGGTCGCCCGCAAACTCCTTGTAGTCGTATGCGAGCAGGTTCTGATTCCGCCCGAGTTCAAAGAGCTGCTGCGGCGGCGCGTCGGGCGAGGTGATACCCGCGTCGAGCCGCGCGCCGAACGTGAGCGGCCCGCGGTTGGTGCGTGCCGTGAACCGGCCTTCCAGCCGTTGATACGCGAGCCCGCCATCGGCACGTTCGTAGTAGAGCCGGGCGCCCACGCCGGGGCGCAGGAACTCGAGCGAGACGTCCGGGCGCCATTCGAGCGTCGCCGCGGTCTTGCGATAGTCGCCGTCGGTGGCCGGGCGGTTCACGCGGAAGTCTGGCCCGTAGCCGGCGAGCAGGCTCTCGGTGAGGTTGGCCGCCACCGCGCGGTCGCGCACGAAGCCGTGCTCCAGGCGCACGATGGTGCGCTGACGGGGGCCGAGCAGCCGCGAGAGATGCAGCGTCACGCCGCTGCGGTCGACGTAGTCGTACTCGTCGCGGCCGAAGAGCGCGCCCGTGGTGGTGCCCGAGTCGAACGGATTGCGGAAGTCGTTGGTGATGTCGAGCGAGCGGGTGACGCGCACGGCCGTCGTGGTCCGGCCGCGGCGATGCTCGGCAACGAAGCGGCCGCGGAACGTCTCCTCGCTCCAGGCATAGCCGCCCGCCGCGCGGAACGTGAGCCCGGGCGCGGCGTCGCGCAGCCGCAGCACCGCGCCGATTCCGGTGAAGACCCCCTGGACACGGTCCGCACGCACGACGTCGCTCAACCGCTCGGTCTCTATGGTAAAGCGTGGGCGGCCGTCGGGCCGCCACTGGTCCGGCGCGACATCGTTGAAGTCCTCCGCGCTCACGGCCGCGGTGGCCGCACCGATATCGGAGGTCCAGTCGGTGTAGGCCGAGAGCGTATCCATCGGGGCGACCACCAGGCTGAACGGCCGCACCGAGAGCGTGTCGTCGCTCGCGCCAACCACCAGCCCCTCGGGTGGCGCGAGGATCTCACGGTCGCGGTAGCGCGTGAGGATCCGGAAGATCGCGCGCCCCTCGCCGACCGTGTTGGACGTGGCGTGCGCCTCGAATCGCTGGAACGCGGGAAGCCAGTACGTGCCGTCGACCTCGGCGTTCACCGCCTCGACGAAGGCGATTCCCTGCAGCTTGGCCTGCGAGAGGATGTCGAACTTCGGCTTGGGCCCGCCGACGACGGCGAAGTAGCCGCGGATCCGCACGATGTGCCGCCGGGCGGCGTCGAGATCGATCTCCCCGAGGAAGATCACGCTGCGGTCGGGCACGTCGGGGCGGAGCAGGACCTCGATGCGCACGATCGGAATCTCGCGCCCGTCGACACGCATCGTGAGGATCGTGTCGCCCCCGGCGTAGCGATAGTATTTCTCGCGATCCTCGGCGAGCGGATGCACCGCGTACACCGGATCACCGTCGCGGCGGTTGCGGCGACGGCGCGCCTCGGCGGTGGTGTCGCGCCCGAAGAGCAGCGCGAGCCGATTGCCGTACAGCGAGGGGATTGCCCAGCCGTTGCGGAAGAAGCCGAGCGTTGCGAACGAGGTGCCGATGGACTGCGATCGATACCCGGTGACGACCTGTTCGTACTCGCCGGTGCGGTCCCAGGTGAGGGTGCTCGCGATCTGCTCGAGCGACACCGACATCTCCATTCGCTCGCTGCGGCGCGTGCCGATGGAGATCTCGCTCTCCAGGCTCGCGCGGTACCCGCCCAGCGCGGCCGGCACGCGTCGGTTGAGCTCCGCCGCCTCCGTCACCAACTCCCGCAACGCCACCGACTGGTAGGTCAGTGAATCCGTGCGGATGGGGGCGGAGAGGACGAGCGGCAGGAGCGTGAGAGCGGACAGCAGGGTCATCGGTCGAACGGGCGCCGGGACGGAAAGGAGAACGGTCGCGCACTCCATCAGAACGTGGCGACCGGCGGGAAAGATTCTCTGGGGCGCTTGCCCCGTACCCCGCAGGGTGTCAATCTTGCCTCGGTGCACACCCCTGCGTCCACCACGACCGCCTTTCCGATGCCGCGGGTGGTGGCGTTGGCCCTCGGGCCGCTGGCCTTTCTGGCGGTTCGCGCCTTCGGGCCGGAAGGCCTCTCCGCCGCCGGGACGGCGGTCCTCGCGGTCGCCGCCTGGATGGCGATCTGGTGGGTGAGCGAGTGCCTCCCGCTGGCGGTGACGGCGCTGCTCCCGATCGCGCTGTTCCCGCTTCTCGGGGTGGCCAACACCAAGAGCGCGGCGGCGCACTTCGCCAACGAGATCGTCTTTCTCTACCTCGGCGGCTTCCTGCTCGCGGCGGCGCTCCAGCAGTGGCACGCGCACCACCGGATCGCGCTCGCCGTGATCACGCGCGTCGGCACCGACTCGCGCCGCCTCGTGCTGGGCGTGATGCTCGCCACGGCGTTTGTCTCGATGTGGATCTCCAACACCGCAACCGCCGCGATGATGTACCCGATTGCGCTGGCGATCGGCTCGCTCTACGGCGACGTGCCCGGCGCAAGGAGCCAGCGCATTGCGCTCCTGCTGGGGGTGGCCTTTGCCGCCAGCATCGGCGGAATGGCCACGCTCATCGGGACGCCGCCCAACCTCATTCTTGCGGCGGCCGCCCGCGAACTGCTCGGCCTTGAGCTCGACTTCTTCACCTATCTCAAGTACGGGCTTCCCATCGCGCTCATCCTCCTGCCGGCGTGCTGGGCGCTGTTGGTCCTCGTCTTCCACCGCGAGCGGCTGCGGCTCGACGCCGCCGGCATCGAGTCGCTGGAGGCGCGGCGCGCCGCGCTGGGCCCGCTGCGCGGCGGTGAGCGGCGCGTGCTCGTCATCTTCGCGTTCGTCGCGCTCGCCTGGTTCTTCCGGGAGCCCAAGGACATCGGTGCAGTCACCATCTTCGGGCTGAGCTCGGTCGTCCCGGGACTCACCGATGCGGGCATCGCCGTGATCGGCGCGATCGTGCTCTTCCTGATGCCCGGACGGGCGAATGGCGGCGCCGCGCGCCCCCTCCTCACCTGGGGTGAGGCACGCGAGATCCCGTGGGACGTGCTCCTGCTCTTCGGGGGCGGCCTGTCGCTGGCGGCGGCGATGGAGTCGAGTGGGCTCGCCGCGAGCATCGGCGTCTGGATGGCGGGACTGCAGGGACTGCCGCTCCCACTCGTCCTGCTCGGGATTTCCGCGGCCACGGTGGTCATCTCGGAGCTCGCCTCCAACGCCGCCACCGCATCAATGGGAATGCCCATTGCCGTCGCACTCGCGGCCGCGCTCAACCAGCCGCCACTGCTCCTGATGCTCGTCATCGGCCTCTCGGCCTCCGTGGGCTACGCCCTCCCGATGGCCACGCCGCCCAACGCGATTGTCTTCGGGAGCGGGGAGCTCACCGTGCGCGATATGGCGCGCGCCGGCCTCGCACTCGACGTCATCGGGATCGTCGTCGTCGTGGGCGTGATGCTCGCGGTCTTCTAGCCGTGGCGGCCAAGCGACCGGGGGCCGGCCTTCGCCGGGGCGACGATGGCGTGGTCCGCTGTAGCTGGTGCGGCAGCGACCCCGAATACATCCGGTATCACGACGCCGAATGGGGCGTCCCCGTACGCGATGAGGTGCGGCTCTTTGAGAAGCTCTCGCTCGAGGGCTTCCAGGCCGGGCTGAGTTGGATCACCATCCTGCGGAAGCGCGAGAACTTCCGTCGCGCCTTTGCGGGGTTTGAGCCCACACAGGTCGCGCACTTCGGCGCACGTGACATCACGCGCCTCCTCGCCGATGCGGGAATCGTGCGACACCGCGGCAAGATCGAAGCGGTCATCGGCAATGCGCAACGCTATCTGGAGCTCCGCGACGGCGGCGAGACGCTGGCCGCCCTCGTCTGGCGGTTTGCCCCCGACCCCTCGACACGACCGAAGCGGGTGACGGCCGGGAGCATTCCGGCAGAGACTCCGGAATCGCGCGCCCTGTCGAGGGAACTCAAGCGCCGCGGCTGGCGCTTCGTGGGACCGACGACGATGTACGCCTTCTCGCAGGCAATGGGACTCGTGAACGACCACGTATCCGGCTGCGCACGCAGGACGTCAGCCGGCGCGCCACGCTAGCGCGGCCTCAAGCTGTTCGCGCGCGGCATTCCGGATCCGAGGGTCCCCGATGCGAAGCGCGTCGACGAGCGTCAGCAGGCGATACGTCTCCGGCGACGATTCCCGGAGCGCGATCGCGCCGGCATAGAGCGGCGTGATGGAAAATCCGCGGACGGCATCGGCCACCTTCGGCGCGGGCCACACCAGGACGTCGACGGCATCGACGAGCGTCGAGAGCGGCGGTGCGGAATAGGCGGTGGGCACGCCCAGCACGAGGGTGCCGCGCACGGCGGGAAACGCGTACCGGGCACCGAAGAGGAGAAACTCGCCCAGCGCGCGCGGATTCGAGGTCCGCGACTCGGGCTTGAGAAGTCCAGCCGTCCCGAGACGTACGATTGCCGCGTGTACCTGGCTCGGCGCCACCTGCAGCTCGCTCGCGAGTGGAGCCAAGGTGCCCATTGGCCTCAGGAGCCGGAGGGCGAGGACGAGGTCAAACGGCTGGGTGCGTAAGGCCTTTGGCACACTCTATTCTATTTTCTAGAATAAAGAAATGCAAATATTGGCAACTAGTTACATAATTACTTGGCTAATCCAGTCGCTTGCGCATCACGCCGGTCCGCCAGCCAGCTCGCCACCGCCCCCCCAATCAGGATGCCGAAAATCAGCCCCAGCAGCCAAATGTTCGAGTCGTCACCCAGCCACGCCTTGATCCACTGCGCCGCCAGCATCTTCACGCCCACAACCCCCAGCACCAGCGCCAGCGAGGGCTTCAGGTACCGGAACTTCTGAATCAACCCCGCCAGCCCAAAGTAGAGCGACCGCAGGCAGAGGATCGCGAACACATTCGACGTGAAGACCAGGAAGGGGTCCGCCGTGATCGCGAAGATCGCCGGGATCGAATCCACCGCGAAGATCAGGTCCGTCGTCTCCACCAACACGAGCGCCACCGCGAGCGGCGTCAGGAATTTCCGGCCGTTCATCACCACCAGGAAGTGGTGCTCGTGAAACCCGTCCGTGACCGGGAAGTGGCGGCGCAGCCACCGCACGATCCAGCTCTCGACATCGGCCTCTTCCTCCTCCGGCTTCCGCCAGAGCATCCGGATGGCCGTGACCACAAGGAAGATTCCGAAGAGGTAGAGGATCCAGTGATAGCGCGCGACCAACTGTGCGCCCACGCCAATCATCGTGCCGCGCATCACGAGCGCGCCGAGGATGCCCCAGAAGAGCACGCGGTGCTGGTAGATGAGCGGGACGCGGAGGTGCTCGAAGATCAGCGCGATCACGAACACATTGTCCATACTGAGCGAGAGCTCGACGACGTAGCCGGTGAGAAACTTCACCGCCGCCAGTCGCCCGTCATTCACCTGGCGGTCCACCGCGTCCAGGTGCGAGCCAAGCCCGAGCCAATGCCCGTTGTAGGCGAAGTACACAAACGCCGCAAAGCCCACGGCCAGCACGACGGTGCCGGCCGTGAAGAGCATCGCCTCCCGGAGCGACGGGGCGTGCGCCTTCTTGTTGAAGACGCCAAGGTCAAGCGCCAGGATCAGCGCGATGAAGAGGAGGAATCCGATCCAGACGAAGATCACGTCGCGCGCTCCGTAGCCACCCAGGCCGTCCACTCCGGTTCAGCCAGCCCGATCGACACCTTGTTGCCGAATCGGGTGAGCGGCTGCGTCAGCAGCAGCGGCTCATCCATCAACTGCTGCATCCAGCGTTCATCGCTCAGTCGCGCCACGCCCAGCCCGAGGTCCGCGTACCGGCGGGAGGCCCGGTCGATCAGCGCCGTCAGCCCAAACCTCTGCACAAAGCGCTGCAGCTCACCCTTGCTCGCGGCGCGCACGGTAAGGTCCACGAAATGCACCTTCACGCGACGCTCGCTCCAGAAGCGGAGCGCGCGCCTCGTGTCCTGATGCTTCTGCGTGCCGAAGACCTGCACTTCCACCGCGTGTCCCCCCGATATTGAAGGATGCTGGAATCTACCGGGTGCCGAGTGCCGAACCAAAAGCCGTTTCGTCCCGCCTGGTGGCTTCCGGGCGCCCATCTCCCCACGATCTTCAGCAAGTTCGGGCGCACGGTGCCTCCCGCGCACGACCGAATCGAGCGCTGGGAAACCCCGGATGGCGACGCGGTCTCCGTTGCGCGCGTGGACGGACCGACACCCGACGCTCCGCTCCTCACGATCTTCCACGGACTCGAGGGGACGGTCCGTTCCAACTATGCCCAGGGCCTGATGCATCGGGCCCGGGCGCGTGGCTGGGGCGCGGCAATGCTCATCTGGCGCACCTGCGATGGCCGGATTCCGGACGCCCCGCGTCTCTACCATTCCGGAGAAACCGGCGATGCGGACCTCTTCATCCGGCGGCTCGTCGCCGAACGGCCCGGCCGCCCGCTCTTCAGCGTCGGCGTGTCGCTCGGCGGGAACGTGCTCCTCAAATGGTTGGGCGAGCAGGGGGCCCGCGTGCCTAGGGAGATCCGCCGCGCGGTGGCGATTTCCACGCCCTTTGACCTCGCGGCCGGCGCGCGCAAGCTCCAGGAGGGACTCTCGCGGATCTACACTTGGCACTTTGTCCGCTCGCTGAAGCGAAAGAGCTTCGCCGCGCTACAAAAGCACCCCGGCCTCCCGGTGGATCGCGTGCGCGTCGAGGCAGCACGCACGTTCCGGGAGTTCGACGACGCCTTTACCGGACCCGTCCACGGCTTTGCCGGCGCCGACGACTATTACCTCAGGGCAAGCTCCATCGGCTTCCTGCCGCAGATCGAAGTCCCGACGCTGCTCTACTCCGCGGTGGATGACCCTTTTCTTCCTCCCGTCGTCCTTGATCGGGTGCGCCAGCTTTCGGCCTCCAACCCGCGGCTCACGGTGGAGTTCACTCCATACGGGGGCCACGTCGGCTGGATTGCGGGACAGCCGTGGCGCCCGGAGTATCACCTGGAACAGCGGGTGATGTCTTGGTTCGGGGAAAATCCCTGACGACACGGCCGCCCCTAATCCATTAGCTTGTTGAGAGCCACTCTCATCACCCCAGATCTGGACCGCGCATTGGCAGACGCCGCTGAGTTTCACGACGACATCGTCTATCCGAACACGGCCGCATTCATCATCGTCCACCTCCTGCCGTTCGCGGCCATCTGGACGGGCGTGACGCTGACGTCGGTGATTCTCGCCGTCACGCTGTATGTGGTGCGGATGTTTGCCATCACGGCCGGGTACCACCGCTACTTCTCGCACCGCAGCTTCAAGACCTCGCGGGCGATGCAGTTCATCTTCGCCGTCGTCGCGATGAGCTCCACGCAGAAGTCGGTGCTCTGGTGGGCCGCGCTCCATCGCCATCATCACAAGCACTCGGACACCGAGGAGGACGTGCACTCGCCCGTGCACCGCTCCTTCTTCTATTCGCACGTCGGCTGGATCTTCGACGCGCGCCACGAGCGGACGCGCAGCGAGGATGTCCCGGACCTCGAGCGCTATCCCGAGCTGCGCTTCCTCGATAAGCACCAATTGCTCCCGGCCATCGGGCTCGCGATCCTCACGTTCGTCATCGGCGGGTGGCCGGGCCTCATCATCGGGTTCTTCCTGAGCACGGTGTTCCTCTACCACGGCACCTTCTTCATCAACTCGCTGGCGCACGTGCACGGGAAGCAGCGCTATGTGACGGGCGACGACTCGCGCAACAACTGGTGGCTCGCGATCATCACGCTGGGCGAAGGGTGGCACAACAACCACCACGCCTACCAGCGCTCCACGCGCCAGGGATTCCGCTGGTACGAGTTCGACCCGACCTACTACGCCCTCAAGGCGATGTCGTGGGTGGGGCTCGTCTGGGACCTCGGCCAGCCGCCCGAGGAAGTCGTGCGCAACGAGCGGCGCGTCGGCACGGCCGTGCTCGAGAAGGTCTCGCGCCAACTGGCCGAGCAGTTCGCCGCCAGCCGCGTGGCCCACTTCGCGAGCCACGCGCGCGAGGCGTTTGATGCGCACCCCAAGGTGATTGAGCTCCGGGCCAAGCTGGTGGCCAGGCAGGCGCAGGCGGGGGAGGCGTGGCACGAGCTGCAGTCGCACCTGCCGCACCTGCCGCACCTGCCGACGGTCGCAGAGGTGCGCGCCCAGGTGCTCA
>CAYXQS010000003.1:0-21659 GCA_964466515.1 uncultured Gemmatimonas sp.
CATCCACTGCTCGTTCCACCAGATCTTGTCCATCCGGTTGTCGTGGCAGCCGGCAAACGAGACCGCCACCTTGTAGAACTCCGGGTGAAAGAGCAGTCCGCCGAGCGCGTTCTGCCCGCCCGCCGAGCCGCCGAAGATCCCCACGCGCGTGATGTCGTACCACGGATTGCGCGCGGCAAAGGCCTGGTGCCAACGGATGCGATCGGGAAACCCGGCATCGCCGAGGTTCTTCCACGCCACGTCGTGGAAGGCGCGGCTGCGGTTGGCGGTGCCCATCCCGTCAATCTGCACCACGATGAACCCCAGCTCGGCGATCGCCTGCATATTGTGGAACGGGATGAACGCCTTGGGCACGAACGAGCCGTGCGGGCCGGCGTAGATGTACTCGATCACCGGATACTTCCGCCGCGGATCAAGGCGCGTGGGCCGCGCGACCACGCCCCAGATGTCGGTGGCGCCATCGCGTCCCTTGGCGGTGAAGACCTCAAGCGGCCGCCATCCCTCGGCCCGCAGCGCGGTGAGGTCGCCGCGCTCCAGTTCGAGCAGCACCGCGCCATCGCGCACGCGACGCAACTGGGCAACGGGCGCGAGGTCCACGCGCGACCAGGTGTCCACGTACAGCGCACCGTCGGGAGACAGCGCCACGCGATGATCCGCCGGTGCCTGCGTCAGCGGCGTGAGGCCGCTGCCGTCAAAGCCGACGCGATAGTAGTGCGCAAAGTAGGGATCCTGCGCCGGGTCCATCCCGCCGGCGCTGAAGATGATCTCGCGGCGCGCCTCGTCCACGCGATGCACGGCACGCACCACGAACTCGCCGCGCGTGACCTGGTGCTTCACCCGCCCCGTGGCGCCGTCGTACAGGTACAGGTGCGCCCAGCCGTCGCGCTCGGACAGCCAGATGATCTCGGCGCCATCGCCCACGTCGTGGCGATACACCCGGCCGCCGCCGTCGAGCGTGCCCGAGGCGCGGCGATAGTCAATGAAGGTGCGCGACTCCTCGTCCACCAGCACGCGGGCCGCGCCGCTCTCGGCGTCCACCTCGATGATGCGAAAGCGCTGGTGCCCGCGTTCGTTGTACTCGAACGTGAAGGCGCGCGCATCGCGCCGCCATTGCGCGCGCGACAGCGCAAACGGGTTGGGGAGGAGCGCGGGATCCACATTGACCTGGCGCCGCGTCTCGAGGTCGAAGAGCGCGGGCTGTGGCAGGTCGAGCACGTCGCCCGGCTTGGCATAGACGCGTTCGAAGTACTTGGGCTGCACCTGGTCGCGCGGGGACGACTCGATGTAGCGCACCACGCGGCGGTGCCCCGGCCGCACGCGCGAGGCCACCAGCCGCCGGGAGTCGGGCGACCACACAATGGACGAACGCGTGAACGGATTCCCTTCCGATCCGTCGGTGCTCAGGGCCGTGCCCGCCGCCGCGGCCGTGTTGGCATCGCGCACCCAGACGTTGTGGTTGGCGATGTACGCCACGCGCCGGCCGTCGGGCGAGACCACCGTCGCCGTGTCACCGCCAATCCCACTGGGCCCGCGACCGGTCGATGCCCGGCGCGCGCACGAGTACTCCGTCAGCGTACACTCCCACCAGTCGCCGTCCGCCTGGAATGCGATCCGTTCACGGCCCGCCGTAAACGTGAAGGTCGTGAACGGAAGCGTGAGCGCGGTGAACGACGCGTGCGCTGCGGCCGAGAGCCCAGTCGCCAAGCGCTCGTGATCAAAGGCCGGTCGCTTGGCCGACGTGCCGTCGCTGGCGGCGGCCACGAGAACGAAACGGTGCCCGCCCGGTGCCGACACACGATACCACAGCGTGGTCGCATCCACCCAGACCGGCGTCTCGATCACCCCGGTGGCCGCGGCCTGATAGCGCTCGGCGAGTCCGCGGGCCCGGACGTAGTCGGCCACACCGACCTGGGCCTGCACGGGGCGCGCCGACAGCAGGGCCAGCGCGAGGACAAGGGAGCAGCGGAGGGAATTGGGCACGGGACCGTGAGTGAAGGGTTCGTGAATACGTCCGGCGTGGCCGCTAGAACCGCGGCGCAACCACAAGCTCAAGATTGCGAATCCGATCACCGTCGGCCACCGCGCGCACTTCAATGGGCATTGCCTCGCGCAGGGCGTACCGCGCGTCGCCCATCCGCACGTCATACGTGCCCGGCGCAACGCCGAGCACGACAAACCCACCGTCGCTGAACGTCGTCACGCTCCGCACGCCGGGACGTCCGCGCCGAACCAGCGTCACCTCCACCCCCGCCAGCTCGGTCATCGTGCCGTCGGCGTGCGCCTGGACCACGCGTCCCTCGACAACGCCGCCGGACAGCACGGGCACATCCACGCGCCGCACGCTGCTCGGCGTCGGCTCGATCTCCACCCGCTCGAAGAGCGGCACCCAGAGCGGGGACGCAAGCGTCAGCGCCTCCACCTCCAGCCGAACCGGCTCAAACGGCAACACGTCCCACACGCGGTACCACCCCGCCGCATCGGTGAGCGTCGAGGCGGAGCCGACGCGCACGGCCACGCCCTCGAGGGGTTGATCGTCGCCATCCAGCTCGCCGTTGGCATCCAGGTCGAGGAAGACGCGGCCTCCGATGGCCCCGCGCATTGCCAACGGACCGCGCGACGCCTCGATCCGCCGCCGATTGGCATCCACGAAGAGCGCACCCTGCACCTGATGCGTCCCCTGGTATCCACTCAACCCATCGTACTGGGACGCCGTGATGACGCGGGCGCGTGGCAGGTCGGTGTATGCCCGCAACGTAAAGAGCGGCGGCGCCGTGTTGGCGCCCTGCACGGAGAC
This sequence comes from uncultured Gemmatimonas sp., assembly GCA_964466515.1. Taxonomy (GTDB): domain Bacteria; phylum Gemmatimonadota; class Gemmatimonadetes; order Gemmatimonadales; family Gemmatimonadaceae; genus Pseudogemmatithrix. Next base: position 2,795 of record CAYXQS010000003.1, read on the forward strand.
CTCCACGCGCACCGCGTTCCCCACCGACTGCGCAAGCGTCGCGCTGCCCGAGCGCGCGCCGTCGTCACGCCACTCGGCGGCCACGTAGCCCCAGGTCCGCGCGAGCCACGATCCCCAGCGCGGGGAGGGCGTGGAGTAGAGCGCCGCACCCGCCGCGCGCCGCGCCACGCTCGGCGCGGCGGGCAACTCCGTGCGCTCAAGCTGCACGTACGGAAAGATCTGGCCGGCCGCCGACCGCATCCCCAGTCCCAGGCGCGCGCGGTCCGACCGGCCGGCGTCGCCGTGCTCGCCACGCCACGACGCGGTCACAAACGCCGCCTCGCGCCGCCATTCGGGACGCCAGAAGAGCGTCGCGTTGAGGCGCTCCTGCGCCCCGCGCCCCAACGTGCGCGTAAAGGGATTGTCGCGCCGGACCGTCGTGCGCTCCACCACGGCCGCGCGATTGAACGTCGGCTGGTAGCGCACCACGCCGCTCGCCTCGCCACCCACGAGCACCAGGCCCGTCGCGGTCAGTGCGGGATGTGCCAGCCACGAGACCGCGCCATACGGGCGCGCGACGCCCCGCGTCAGCGAGTCCCGTTGCCACTCCGCCCCACCCTGCACCGTCACCTGGCGCGAGACGCCGACGCGCACATCGGCGTTGGCCAGCGCGTCACACGACAGTTCCCGACATTCACCCGCGCTGAAGCCATACTCCACCCGGCCCGCCGGCAGGAACTCGTTTGCCGTCAGCGACACGAAGTGCTGCGTGCGTTGCTCCAGTCCCCCCGGACCGCGGGCCACCAGGTCAATGAGGTTCCCGCCATACCGCGCCGCAATCGGCACCGCGTCGCTCGCCCCGCGCAGCGTGTCCACGCGCACGAGCCGGCCGTTCACAAAGCTCTCCACCTCCCAGGTGCTGTCCCCCGCCGCCCGGACGGGAATCACGCCAAAGTCGAGCGGACGCAGGAAGGGGGCGTTGGTCAGCGTCACGCCGCGCACGGCGCGGCCGCGCGGCCCGGTGCCGAACCCATCGCCGAGTCGCAGCTGCGACAGCCATTGCCGATCGCGCCACACGCCAAACCACGAGCCGCTCACCGCGTGCGAGCGCGCGCCAAGGTCGCCATACACAAACGCCTCCACGGCGCCGCCGAGCACGGTGCTGCCCACCGTGGTCAGATACGTGCCCTCGCCAATCGGGCGGGCGTCGGGGATGGTCACGAGATAGTCGAGCGTGCCGCCGTCAAACCACGGGCGCGCGAGCGCACGGCGCTGATCCACCGGCGGAAGCGGCGGTTCGGCGGCGAGCAGCCGCTCGTGCCGCACGCGCCGATGCGCGGCCGCCACCGGCGGGAGGGAGTCGGCGCCGAGCACCTGCACTTGCAGTGCCGCCCAATCAATCACCGCGCGGACCCCGAGCGCCGCGGAAAAATCCTCGGCGTCGAGAAATACCTCCGCGTCGCGGAGCACCAGCCGATCCGGCGCAAGCACCTGCCGCGCGCGGCCCGACTCCACCGTGCGCGCGTCGGCGTTGATGTCCACCGCCGCGCGGTCCTTCGGCCGGGTGAAGTGGACCGTGGGACCCGTGCCGCTCGATGCCACATCGAGAATCTCGAGCACCGCGCGCACCGGCAGCAGCGCGCGGTCACCGAGCCGCAGCGCAAGCACCGTCCCCGTGCGGTAGGGCGGCAGCGCCACGTCAAGCAGCACCACGTCCGGTGCCGGCGGCGCGTCCTGTGCCGGCACGGCGGCCGGGCCTGCCACGATTGCCCCGAGGAGCAGGGCCCCGCTCAGCCGCGCGCGCACCGCACCCATCGCCGGTTAGCGCGACACGAGGGGCACCGACACGAGGATCTCGCGTGCCGGGCTCGGCAGGATCGTCCCGCTGGGAAGATCCGCCCGCTCGGCCACCGCGCGAATGCGCAGGCGATATTCACCCGGCGCGAGGGCGTCGATGGCCAGACGCACCAACGGATTGACCGGAACGTAGACCGCCACCGGTAGCGCGTGCGAGGCGACGACCCTGCCCTGCAGGTCCTCGAGCGCGTAGTGCACCGTGCCGAGGAACGCCGCCGTTCCCTCCGGCGTCAGGGCCACGCGCACCGCCAGCGTGTCTCCCTCCCGCGACACCTGCGGGTCGGCCAGCGCAAGCGCGGAGGTGGGCGTGCCCTTGCGGTACAGCAAGGTCGAGACGGCGCGCACCTCAAGCGAGAGTTCTGTTTGGATCGTGCTGCTCTCCGCGGCGTCTGCGGCGCTGGGGGCGAACTTCGACGTCACCGCCACGCGCGTGAAGTACTCGCCGTCCGCCAACGTGGCCGGCGGACGCGCAAGAAACCGAACCGTCTGGCGGCCGCCCGAGGGAATCGTCACGCGCGCGGGATACACTTCCAGCCACGGCGTCGCCGCACGCATCCCCTCGGGCACGGACGGCGGCGTCTCCAGCCGGAACTGGCCGAGCGAGTCCGTCGCCGGAAACCCAAAGAGCGCCTCGATGCGCACTTCCATTGCCCGATCACCCGGATTGAACAGCTCCAGCGCGCCGGAGCGCGTCCGATGGTCCATCACCAACGTCGGCGGCGAGACCACCACGCCTTGGGCGGCGGCGGACCCGGCGGCAACCAGCAGGAGCACACAGCATCGCAACACACGCATCAGAGCACCTCGTTGGCAAACAGGACAATGGACGCGCGATACCGCCCGGGAGACTGTCCATCGCGCACGGCCACGCGCCCGGCGATGAACACCAGGAACCGTCCGCTCGCCGGGATCCGATACTGCTGACGCAGCCGGGGATCAAACGGCGCTCGGTCGGCGAGTGACTGCGCCGCCGAAAGCGCGGCCGACGTGGCATCGAAGAACACCGGCAATGGCTCGCCCCGCGGGCCGTCGAACACGGCCGGCAACGTGAACCACAGTTCCACCAGCGCGCCCGGGGGGCCCAGCACCTCGAACACGCCGGTGTCCGAGGGTGCGCTGCCCGCCCGCGCGCCCTGCGGCATCCCGGGCGCCAGCCGATCAAAGGCCAGGGGACGCAACACGTTCACGCGGAGCGACGCCTGCGCCGACAGCGGGGCCGCAACGCCCACCATCAACGCGAGCAGGCACCACCACCGGTGTACCGCGAGGATTCGCATAGCACGGAAGCTATCGCCTGTCGTCACCATCCTGCGAGGACACCCCCGAAAACGACGATACCCGCGCTCTCGCGCGGGTATCGCCGGCAGGCATCCGCGCACTGGGCGCGGACCGCCTCCAATCACAGGATAACGATCTGAACCGTGACGGTCCCGGTGTAGGTACCGACGTTCTGGCCTGCGGCGATCGCGCCGAGGGTCGAACCGATCCAGACGTAGCCGACGCCACCAGCCGACAGCGCGGGCGAGCCCGACATCGGCGCGGCCGTCGAGATGGCCTGCGCCGTGCAGCCGGCGTTCGTCGTGGTCGTGGTATAGCAGGCCTGATAGCTGGTCATCGTGAGCGACGCGCCGCCCGGGCCGTTCAGCGAGGCCGGAAGCGCCGTGAACGAGACATCAAGCACGCTGCTGCCGATCCCGATGACGTCAAAGCGACCGGCGGTCGCCGCGGACGGCAACACGGTCGTGGCCCCGGTCCCCTGCGCCAGCGTTCCGAAGCGCAGCTGGCCGAGCACGCCAGGAGCGGCCGAGACGCCCAGCGAGGCACCCACGGTGGCCGTCGCCGTCATATTCGCGTTGACCTGCGCCGAAGCGGTGTTCATCGCCAGCACCAACGCCAAGCCCAAGCCACTGATCGAGGTGAAGCTACGCATTGTGATACTCTCCGTTCTGGTGGGTCGTGCAGTTGATTGCGTGGCCCGGGAAACCATCCATCCTGAGCCGTGAGTGTCCGACACCACGAACGTATTGCAGGGAGCGGGCCAAGTGAAGTGTTATTAACTAGTGTCAACAAATATTTCACAATAACGACTCTGACAGTACCAAGATATGTAACTTGTTTTATAACATACAGTTGAGTAGATGTATCCTGCCAATAGGCGGTGTCGAGCGTGCACCAACTATACGTTTTTGAGACGCCAAGTGTCCTGCGCACTGTATTTTGGACCGTCACATTGTGGCACGCATAAATGGGCGCGCTGCAGCCGTGGAACGCGTGGGTCAGCATTCTGCGCGAAAACCCGCAAGCTGCGGCGGGAAATGCCCACCAGTCACCCCCGGGGTGGGGGGAGGGGACAGTAGTGCCTACCTCTGCTTCACGGCCACCCACTCACATCGGCGTGAGGTGAATCCCACGGGTGTTATGGCCCGGATCGAACTTGGCCACCGTATTCAGCGACTGATAGCTGTCGTGGCTGACGGTGAAGGCCACGGCAATATCGCACCGGCCGGTGAGGTCAAACCCCCCGTCCTGCCGCGAGAACGTGTGGAACTCGCCAACCTTGACCAGCGCCCCGGCAATCGGCGCGAGCGTCGTGGCGTCGCGGACCACGCCACTGATGCTCGCGAACTGTGGCTCGACGGGGGGTTCCTCGTGATGGACCGGGGGGAACAGATCCTGCGCCTGACAGGCGACGAGAAAGAGCGTCGCGAGGGCCAAGGAGAGGAGTCGGGCGGCGGTGGGGCTGGTCGCGGGCATTGGGTCCCTGCCTTGATGGAGTACCCTAGACGGTACGGCGGCCAGGGAGAGGCGTCAAGAGCCCTGACTTCATATCATACGAGCGGCGCCCGGCCTTCGAAACTGAGGTTCCTGATGCGCAACGATCTTGGACTCTGCCATCAGCGGATTTTCACGAATCGGATGTCCCGCGCGCGGCCGTTCCCGGCGTAGAACGCGATTACCGCGCCGTTCCGGTCGCGCTCGAAGGCAATCAGCGTCCCCTGCGCGCCGGCCGTGCCCTCGAACTGGTCGCGCCGGCCTGACGTGAACGGCACGGGCTCGGTTCGTCGATGGACGACGGTGAGCTTCCCATCCTTCACGCTCACGTCATAGAAGGTCTCCAGCTCGTCGCTGAAGTATCGCCCGGCATACGCCGCGAGCTCGGTCGCCGTCGGGGCCCAAGGCTGCTCGGCGTCACCCACGAGCCGCGTCGCCTTCTGGTCGCCGTTCTGATGGAGCGTGAGACCGGTGACCTTCGCCTGCGCGTCGCGATGGAAGGTGATCGAAGCCTGCACCCCGCTCAACGCGAAGGTCGAGTCCGACGTCGGATGGATCAGAAAGGCGCTCTGCCCGGTGGCCTGCGCGCGCAGCGTGTCGCCCGAGCGCGAGAAGGTGATGATGAACTGCGGCGCCGCGTCGAGCGCGTAGCGGCCGATGAACTGGTCGAACCCGCTCGCGTCGTAAGTGGCCGGGTCGAAGGCCGACGCTGTCGTCGCTGCGGCCGGCGCCAGTTCGGGGAAGAAGGCCGTCGCGATCCGGAACGCGAGGCTCGCATCGAAGCCGCCATCATTGCTCTGCACCGTCACGCCGGCGCCGATCGAGGGATAGTAGGCGAGCATCGAGCGATGCGAGATATCGGCTCCCCCGTGATGGATGCGCGTGAGCGGTCCCTGCGTGTCGATGGAAAGCCCGAAGCCGTATCCGGTCGGCTTCCCGCCGGTGAGCGTGAAGGGGGCCATCATCCGTGCAATGCTCGCCGCCGTGCCGACGCGCGGATTCGCGTAGTTCTCCGCCCACTTCTGCAGGTCGCCGAGCGTGGTGTAGATGCCGCCGGCGCCCATCGAACCGGCGAGGTCACCGAGGTCGCGCCAACTGCCATCGGCGCCGCGCGAATAGCCGACCGACGCGCCGCGCACCGTGCCGTGGCGATCGGCGCGCACCACCGTCTGCGTCATCCCGAGCGGCGCGAACACGTGCCGTGACATAAACTCGGGGAAGGACTCGCCGCTCACGCGCTCGACGATCATCGCGAGGAAGGCGAATCCCGTGTTGTTGTAGTTGAACTCGGCCCCCGGCACGTTCTGCAGTGCGGGCTGCCGCTGGACGAGGGCGATCATCTCGTCGCGTCCGATGTAGTCGCCCTCTCCCAGCACGCGCGCGGCGATCTGCATCGCGTTGTAGATCTCGCGATACCCGCTCGTGTGCGTGAGCAGGTGCCGCACCGTGACCGTCTGGCCGAGGTCGGGGAGCTCGGCGAGGTGCGTCCGCACATCGTCGTCGAGCGAGAGCTTGCCCTGCTCGGCGAGGAGCATAATCGCGAAGGCGGTGAACTGCTTCGAGGTGGAACCGATATTGGTCGGCGTGGTGACCGTGAAGGGGATGTCATACGCGAGGTTCGCCATCCCGTAGCCCTTGGCGAAGAGCGTGCGTCCGCCGCGCCAGACCGCGACCGCCGCGCCGGGGCCATCGCGCCGGTCCCAGGGCGCGAGGAGCTGGTCGGCGAGCTTCCTCGGATCGCCCGAGAGCGCTTCGTGCGCGGTGAGCGTGATGACGAATTCGCCGCCGATCGAGTCGGCGAGGAGGACCTGCACCTCGTGCGCGCCCCGCTCGGTCGCCTCGACCTGAAGTCGTTCCGTGCCGCGCGGTGCGTCGTTGACGCGACGCATCGGGCGGTTCTTCGGGCTCACCACGCGGACGACCGTGTTCGCGGAGAGTTGGTTGACCGTGAGGCGGATCAGGTCCGCCGAATCGGCGACGACCCGGTAGCGCGCGGTGTCGCCCCGCGCGAGCGTGGCGCGCACGGGGCGGCCGACGGTGAGCGTGGCCTGCGCGAGCAGGTCGGTCGCGCCCGAGAGCAGGGCGAGCGTCAGGGCGAGGCGGAGCATTGGGGACTCGGGGGGTTGGCGAGAGGCGAACGCTACATTGGCGGAGGTGGTGCACTGACCCGACTGAGACGAGGCGCCCCCTCGGAATCGCGATCGTACACGAGCTCAAAGTGGTAGATGCTGTCCTTCTGGATGGCAAACCGTATTTCCTGGGTGTGAAGACGGTCGGACGGCGTGCTCGAGGTCACCCACAGGCCGGCGTTTGGAATCGTGAAGGTGGCCAGCAGGCGCAGGCGATAGACACCGGTGCCGGCATTGGCCAAGAAGAGTTCCGGGCCCGGTGGTTCGGGTGCCTCGTCCTCGCAGCCGTGACAATCAGGATTCTCGTCCGGCGAATAGTAGGCGGTTGGAATCGCCTGAAGCATCGAATCCATCGGACTCAGTTGCCCGGTGCGGCGTCCCTGCGCGTCGGTGATCAGCAGGCTGCCGCCCAAACCGTGTATGGTAAGGTCAGGTCGCCGTCGCCGGCCGGTGTACCGGATGGTTGGCGCCAGCCCGGACGCTGCGCTGTAGCTCACGTCGAAGGTGTAGGTGTCGCCTTCCCCGTGCTGAATCACCTGGCTGGCGGTGGCCCACGCGGTGTCCCGCACGCTCCGCGATGCGGCGATGGTGCCACGCTGCGGGCCGGTGGAGGTCACGGCAACTCGATACGTTCCGGATTCCGGATTCTGGAACAGCACCGTGGCCCTCACACGCGGCACGGTCACGTTGCGGGCATTGATACTATCCAGCCTGTACGTGGCACCCCGTAACTCCACGACCGCCGAATCCGAAGGCGTCGGCTGGCCGATTCGCGCGCCAGTTGGGGTGGTCACGAGCACCGTGCCGCCCGCCACGTAGATACGGAACGCGCCTGGTGCGCCTTGGCCGTCCGCTCGGCCCGGCCCGGTGCCGAGCACGGCGCCGAGCGCCAGCAGTTGCGCCGTGGTGCGAAGCAGTTCGCGTTTCATCTCGGCTCATACCGTATCGCCCGGGACGATTGCGCGATGATCGCAGCGTGTAGGCGCCTGTTATGCATTCTTGCGGTCCGCGATGTGCCACAGCACGCCCGTTGGGTCCGAGACATATAGGACGCGAATGCCCCAAGGCTGCACTGCCGGTGGCTTGAGCGTGATGTGCGGATACTTCTCCCGAAGTCCGATGGACTCGAAGTGCTCCCACCAGCGGCCCGCATCCTCCACCATCAAGCTCATCATAAAATTCTCAGAATGCTGCTGAACATAAAACCTTTGTAGCAGGAAGCTGAAGGACGCGATCTTGAATCTCGCGATGTCGTCATTGGACCAGGCGAGCTCAAAGCCGATGTCCGAGTAGAACCGCTTGGAGAGATCGAAATTCCTGGCAGGCACGAAGGCATTCAGTTCCAGCACCGGACTCGGATCCATTCTTTTCTCCGTACGCATACCACGGGTTTGTGCTGCGAGCGCCCTAATAGAATGCGGGGGTGAAGCACTCGCTAGACCTTGGTGCATACATCGGCAAGCGCGGAAACCGGCTCGCCACTTGACCTATCAAGAAAACTCGTTATATCTGGGAAATGGGGACCATCCTCGCTCTCGATGCGGCACGGGCCGCGACGCTCTTTCACGCACTCTCGGACGAGATCCGTGTGCGCGTGGTGACACTCTTGCTCCCGGGCGAGCGATGCGTCTGCGAGTTGATGGACGATCTCGATATGGCGCAGTCGCGGCTCTCGTGGCACCTCAAGACGCTGGCGGATGCCGGGATCGTCTCCGGACGCCGCGAAGGACGGTGGGTCTACTACTCATTGAACGCAGATGTGATTGCGGAAGCGCGGCGGCTGCTCGACGGAATGAAGCCAGCCGGTCGACGGGGTGGTCGCTCCGTCGTGTGCTGCGACTGAGCTGTTTCTTTTTGGCCTAAATATCAAGAAAACTCGATGGAGGGGACGATGCCCGATGTGAAAACGGCGGTACGGGAGCGGTATGCCGAGGCGGCGCGACGCGTCACCGACGGCGAAACGAGCGCGTCGTGCTGCGGGTCGAGCGGCTGCTGCGGCTCGACCACCGAGGCGTGGGACCCAATCACGGCGAACCTGTATGACGAGGGGGAGAAGGCGGGGGTGCCTGCCGAGGCGCTGCTCGCCTCGCTGGGGTGCGGCAATCCCACTGCGCTGGCGGAACTCGCCGAAGGCGAGACGGTGCTCGATCTCGGGTCAGGTGGCGGGATTGACGTGCTGCTGTCCGCCAAGCGCGTGGGGCCGACGGGAATGGTGTTCGGCCTCGATATGACGGATGAGATGCTGGCGCTCGCCAATGAGAACAAGCGTCGGGCGGGGGCAACCAACGTGGAGTTCCTGCGCGGCGAGATCGAGAGCATTCCGCTTCCCGACAACTCGGTGGACGTCATCATCTCCAACTGCGTGATCAACCTGTCCGCCGACAAGGGACGCGTGTTGCGCGAGGCGTTCCGGGTGCTCAAGCCCGGCGGGCGGTTCGCGGTATCGGACGTGGTGGTACGGGGCGACGTGCCGGCCGACGTGCGTCGGAACGTGGAATTGTGGATCGGGTGCGTCGCGGGCGCGCTCGAGGAACTGGAGTATCGCGACCTGCTCGCCGATGCGGGGTTCCGGCGCACGACGATCGAGCCGACACGGATGTACCGGGGCGAGGATGCGGAGGCGTTCCTCACGGGAACCGGACTTGACCCGAAGGAATTCGCGGGACAGATCGACGGGAGGTTCATGAGTGCGTTCGTGCGCGCCACCAAACCGATGCCGGTTGCGAGGGAGTTGGCGACTGCACCCCGTGAGTGCGGATGCGACCCGGACTGTTGCGCGTGAAATGCGCCCTCCTCTCGGATATTCACGCGAACCTGCCGGCCTTGGAAGCAGTGTTCGAGGATGTGGCCGACCAACACGAAATTCCTCGGCGATCTCGTGGGATACGCCCCGTGGCCGAATGAGGTCGTCGCGCTACTCCGTAGCAACCACGTGGCGGGGATTGTGAATCGGCCCGCGCGGGTGGAGATCGATCCGTACTACAAGCTCATCGAGCGGGATCGCGGGGACAACGTGCGCGCTGTACCGCGATGGTTGGCGGCGCTTATCTCCCCCGATAGATTCTCCGGAGCGGTCCCGCACCGCGGACCTTCGTCGTTTCCAGGTTCGTTTTCCGATCATCCGTCGGACCCCGATCTCTATGCGCTTCTACGCGGACCTGCACGTTCACTCGAAATACTCGAGGGCGACGAGCCGGAACCTGGACGTCGAGCACCTCACCCTCTGGGCGGCGCGCAAGGGCATCCGGGTGTTGGGGACCGGCGACTTCACCCACCCGGCGTGGATGAAGGAGATTCGGGGAAAGCTGGAAGCCGCCGAACCGGGACTCTTTCGGCCGTCCGACGCGGTCCTGGGCGACATCGCCCGGCACTACGGCCGCGTTCCCGGCCTAGACGATGTCCGCTTTATGCTGGAGGTCGAGATCTCGACCATCTACAAGAAAGACGAGAAGGTCCGCAAGGTGCACCATCTCCTGTACGCGCCGGATCTGGAGAAGGCGGACCGCATCACCGAACGCCTAGGCCGGATCGGCAACCTGAGATCCGACGGACGTCCCATCCTCGGGCTGGACTCCCGGCATCTCCTGGAGATCACGCTCGAGGGCGGTGACGGATGCTTCCTGATTCCCGCCCACATCTGGACGCCTTGGTTCTCCGCGCTGGGTTCGAAGTCCGGGTTCGACTCGATCGACGCGTGCTATGGCGACCTGGCCAGGCATATCTTCGCCGTCGAGACGGGTCTCTCGTCGGACCCGCCGATGAACTGGCGGCTCTCGGCGCTGGATCGGTACACGCTCGTCTCCAACTCCGACGCGCACTCGCCGACCAAGCTGGGCCGCGAGGCGAGTCGCTTCCACACCGAACCGGACTACTTCTCCATCCAGCGGGCGCTCGAGACGGGTGATGGGTTTTCGGGTACCGTGGAGTTCTTTCCGGAAGAGGGGAAGTACCATCAGGACGGCCACCGGAAGTGCGGGGTGCGGCTGGATCCCGAGGAATCGCGGAGGTTGGGCAACCAATGCCCGGAGTGCGGGACCCCGCTCACCATCGGCGTGCTCAACCGGGTCGGCGAGCTGGCGGATCGCGCGGAGGGGCGGCCACCGGCCGGGGCGGCCGGGTTCGAGAGTTTCGTTCCGCTCAACGAGGTGCTGGGCGAGCTGCTCGGCGCGGGGCCTGACACGAAGGGGGTCAACCAGGCGTACGAACGCCTGCTCTCCAGGGTCGGGCCCGAGCTCTTCATTCTGGGCGAGGCGTCGCTGGACGATCTGCGCGGGGAAGGTCCCCCCTTGCTCGACGAGGCGCTGCGGCGGATGCGCGCCGGGGACGTGATCCGCAACGGGGGGTTCGACGGCGAGTATGGGACGATCAAGCTCTTCGCCGAGGGCGAACTGTCGCGCGCGAAGGCGGTCGCGTCGCTGTTCGAGTTTCCGTCGGCGGAAGCCGGCCCCTCGCGGGCGACACCCGGGCCCGCAGTAGTCCGCGTCGTGCCGCGAACCTTCGCGTCGGCACGGGATTCGACCTCACCGCCGACGAACACATCGCCGCCCGAGGAGGACGGCTCCGCGCTGACTGGACTCGACCCGGATCAGCGGCGCGCGGGCGGGATCACCAGCGGACCGCTCCTCATCATCGCGGGACCGGGAACCGGAAAGACGCGAACGCTCACCCGCCGTCTCGCGCATCTCGTGCTGGATCAGGGCGTCGCGCCTTCGCGGTGCCTGGCGATCACCTTCACGCGCCGGGCCGCGGCCGAGATGCGGGAGCGCCTCGAAGCCCTCGTCCCCGACGGAGCGGGACAGGGAGTCACCATCACCACCTTTCACGGCCTGGGCCTGACGCTGCTTCGGGAAAACCACGCGCTCGTCGGTATGCCCGGAGAGTTGCGCGTGGCGTCCGAGCACGAGCGGGCAGACCTCCTGGCAGGAGGGATGGGGATTCCCCCGTCCAAGGCGCGCAACCTGCTCGAACGTCTTCTCCGGAGCGTGCCCGGAGGAGTGGACGCAGAAGACTCCGAGCTCGGTCGGGCCCGGGAAGTCTATCGGCGATTGATGCGCGGGCGCGGGTGGGTCGACTTCGACGATTTGATCGAGCTGAGCGCGCATCTCCTGGAAGACCATCCGGAGGTGGCGCGGTCGTATCGGGAGCGCTTCCACCACGTCTCGGTCGACGAGTTCCAGGACGTGGACGCGCGGCAGTACCGATTGCTGCGAGCGCTGGCTCCGCAGTCCGGGGAGGACGGAGGGGCCGGAAGCCTGTGCGTCATCGGGGACCCGGATCAGTCGATCTACGGATTCCGCGGGAGCGACGCCGGGATCTTCGCGCGCTTCACGGAGGACTACCCGGACGCGGCCGTCGTCCAGTTGGGCCGCAACTATCGTTCGTCACGGCCGATCCTGGAAGGCGCGTTGCGGATGATGTCCACGGACTCGCTCGTCCGGGATCGCCGGATCGAGGCGCTCCTGGACCATCCCGAGAGGATCGAGGTCCACGAGTGCCCCACCGAGAGGGCCGAGGCGGAGTTCGTCGTGCGGGCGATCGAACGGATGATGGGCGGATCCACGTTCTTCTCCTTCGACAGCAGGCGAGTGGAGGGCCACGAGGCCGCACAGCGCGCGTTCGGCGACTTCGCGGTCCTCTACCGGACCGGGACGCAGTCGGACGCACTTGCCGAGGCGCTGTCGCGCGCGGGAATCCCCTTCCAGCGGCGATCCCACGGCGCGCTCGCGGAGCATCCCGTGGTCGCGCGGCTGTTGAAGGAACGGGCCGCACGGCCCTCCGAGACCGCGCTCGCCGAGCGGGTCGAGGCCTTCCGGACCGACTTGCTGGATGGACCGGTCGAGGAGTGCCCGGACACCGACAGCCTGGCCGTTCTCAACGCGCTCCGGCCGATCGCGGTACGCGCCGGGAACGATCCCGAGCGGTTCGTCTCGGAGCTGGTGCTCGAGACCGAGGCGGACCTCTGGGATCCGAGGGCGGAGAAGGTCTCGCTGCTCACCCTGCACGCCTCCAAGGGGCTCGAGTTCCCGGTCGTGTTCATCGCCGGATGCGAGGACGGTCTGCTGCCTCTCCGGTGGAGCGCCGCCCACGAGGGTGACGTCGCCGAGGAGCGCCGGCTCTTCTTCGTCGGCATGACGCGGGCGCGCGAGAAGCTGATGCTGTCGTGGGCCGCCCACCGCGCCCGCCACGGCAAGGTCGAGCCGCGCGTGTCATCTCCCTTCCTGCGCGACATCGAGGACGCGCTGCGGGAACGGCATCGGGAGAAGGGCGCCGCCCGGCACTCGGCGTCGGCCGCGCAGACGGAGTTATTCTAGGTGGCGGTTGGCCGAGCTATCCGTATTGGAGGGGAGCAACTGGTCCCTCGCGAGGACCCGTAGCAACCACCTGCCGTTGTTGGGCAGGACAACCGGCAGCGACGGCGCCGCGAGCGGGCGACGGGACAGGACACTGACGAAGCGGGCGACACCGGTGCGTTCACCCCTCTCAGAAGCACCACGAGGGCCATAGGCAGTTCCCGCAGGTGTCGCGCGAAGAGGGGGCTGTCGGTCTAACGCCCGAATCAAGCCGCGCCGCGAAGCGGCGTCGGCTTGAATAATTGTTAGGCAGCACTCGCAGGCGACGTCCGGCGCGGACGTGCGAGTGCGAAGCCCAACAATGCGAACGGGAAATATGCCGCAACCAAGTCCAAGGCAATGAACCAGGTAGGGGCTGGAATCATACGTGCCGCCACGATGCCACCGGCAAAGGAAAGTGACCCTACGATCAACGCGCCCATCAACTTGTGCTGAGGCGCGATCTTTGCGGCGATGAAAGCACCAGCCAATGTTCCAAAGGCGTGGGCCATAAAAGGAAACAAGAAATGCCTTGCCTCCAGTTGGGGCAGCGCGGCACGTATGCCTTCGGCGGTAGTCATATCAACACCGGCCGGCGGAGGGATCACATAGCCGCTCACCATAATGAGCGCCATATTTGTGACGCTTCCAAGGACAAGGCCGAGAACTACGGCAAGGATGAGCTTCAAGATGGCCATCGATAATCTCTCCCGTGTTGCCTAACGTGAGGTTGTGCTGTGCCCGTTCAAATAGAATGCGGGCGCGTCGCGCCCGCTACCGAATCCCGGCCATCAGCACCAACCTTCGTTAGAGCGCAACCAGTCCCCCTGATGGTCACATCTTGACGTACAAGAGGAACGTCAGTAACTTCTCTCTCGATCATATAGGGGGGAGCCGTGGCTGCACAGGGCACCGAGGTCATCCAGGGTACGCTCGACGTGATGATCCTGAAGACGTTGAGCCTGCAGCCGCTGCACGGATTCGGGATCACGCGCCGCATCGAACAGATCTCGCGGAACGTCTTCAAGGTCAATCCGGGTTCGCTGCTCACAGCGCTCCAGCGCCTCGAGCGCGATGGCTCCATTGAAGCGGAGTGGCGCGTCACGGAGAACGCCCGGCGCGCGAAGTACTACACGCTCACGAAGCAGGGCCGTCGCCGGCTAAAAATCGAGACAGCCGGCTGGCAGCAGCGCGCCGCGGCCGTTACCCGATTGCTTAGCGCAGAGAGCTGACGGTGTCGCTCTGGCGTCAGTTGCGGCGCGGTATCTCGGATCTTTGGGACCGGACACCGCGCGACCACGACACCGCCGACGAGGTCGCCCATTTCCGCGACGCACTCGTGGCCGAGGGGCTCGCGCGCGGGCTCACGCCGGAGGAGGCGAAGCGCGCTGCCCAGCTCGAGCTCGGTGGGGAGACCCAGCTCCGTGAGACTGCCCGGAGCTACGGTTGGGAGCGTGCCGTCGCGTACGCCATCGAGGACCTGCGATTCGCGTGGCGTGGACTGCGGTCCGACCGCTCCTTCAGCGTGGTGGCGACCTGCACGATCGCAATCGGCATCGGAGCCGCTACAGCCATCGTCAGTGCTGTCCGACCGGTGCTCTTCGATTCGTTGCCGTACCCGGAAGCCTCGCGTGTCCGCGCCATCGTCGAGAACACGGCGGACGGCGGACGGAATCCGGGTACCTTCGGTATGTATCACGCCCTCGCCGCGCGCGCGCGATCGTTTGAGCATATGGCCGTCTTTGCACCGTGGTCTCCCGCTCTCACCGGCGACGCGCGCCCCGAGCGCTTGAGCGGACAGCGCGTGAGCGCGACCTACTTTCAGGTACTCGGTGTCGCGCCTGCGCGGGGCCGCGACCTGCGTGCCGAGGATGACCGACCGGGCAGCGCGCCGGTCGTGATCATCAGCGACGGGCTCTGGCGGAGGCGATTCGCCGCTGATCCTGACGTTATCGGACGCAACGTACGACTGGACGATGACGACGTGATGATTGTGGGTGTGATGCCCGTGGGCTTCGAGAATGTCATCGCACCATCTGCCGACGCGTGGACCACACTCAAGTATGATGCCGCGCAAGGACGCGTGTGGGGGCACCACCTTGGCACACTCGGTCGATTGCGCCCTGGTGTGGATGCGGCCGCCGCGGAGGCCGAGCTCAATCAGCTCGCTGCAGCAGTGATCGCGGAACAACGACCGGCGACGTACGGAACGGGCGTGCGGTGGTCCGCGCCCACCTTGCAGGATGACCTGACGCGCGATGTACGACCGGCGCTGTGGGCTGTACTCGTCGCGGTGGGCGTGGTGCTGATGCTGATGCTGGCGTGCGTGAACGTAACCAACCTGCTCTTGGTTCGTGGGGCGCGCCGTCGCGAGGAGTTCGCCCTGCGCGCCGCGCTCGGCGCGTCACGGATGCGCCTGATCCGTCAGGTGCTGACAGAGTCCGTCCTGCTCTCACTGATCGGTGGCGCGATCGGCGTGGCGCTCGCGAGCGTCAGTGTCGGAGCTCTCATCGCCGCGGCGCCGACAGGAATGCCGCGCGTACACGCGATCGCGGTGGACTGGCCCGTGCTCTTTTCGGCGCTCGTTCTCACGACCTTCACGGGCATCGTCGTGGGGCTCCTGCCAGCGCTCCAGGCTTCGGGGCAGGACAGTCTCGCGATCGACCTCGGCACAACGCGCGTGGTGGGTGGAAGGCGCCGAATGCTCAGGAGCGGACTCGTGGCAGCCCAGCTCGCGTTCGCGCTTGTGCTCCTCATCGGCAGCGGACTTCTCGTGCGGTCAATGCAACGACTCCTCGCCGGCTCGCCCGGTTTCGATGCAAGCGGAGTTGTCACGATGCAGCTTCAAGTGTCACCGCGTCGCTATACCGATGCTGGGGCGGCGCGCCAGTTCTTCGACGAAGTGCGCGAGGCAGTGCAGCGCGTGCCGAGAGTGACGCAGGCGGCGCTGACGAGCCAGCTGCCAATGAGCGGCGATCACGAAGCGTACGGCGTGACGCTCGAGTCCCCGCCGGAGACCGCACCAAGCGACAGGCGCGACATATTCCGCTACGCGGTGAGTCCCGAGTATCTCGAGCTGATGCGGATCCCGGTACGCATCGGCCGTACGCTGACCAGCGCGGATCGCGAGGACGCGCCGTGGGCAGTCGTGGTCAACGAGTCGTTCGCCCGCCGCTACCTTGGCGAGGGGAACCCCATTGGCCAGCGGCTGTGGATTGGGCCGACGGATGGTCAGCCGTATTCTGTGGTTGGCGTGGTGGGTGACGTGAAGCAGCTCTCTCTCGCGGGCGATGTGCCGGACGCGGTCTACACGACGGCAGCCCAATGGCGCTTCGAGGAACTCACAATGTCTCTCGTCGTGCGAGGGACCGCGGATGCCGAGGCGATCGTTCCGCTTTTGCGCGAGGCCATCTGGTCGGTGGACCGCGATCAGCCGGTCGTGCGGATTGCGACGATGGAGTCACTGGTCGCGAGCACTGCCGCCGAGCGGCGTTTCATCCTGCTTTTGTTTCAGGTGTTCGCGCTGGCTGCGCTGGTGCTCACGATGGCGGGGATCTACGGAATGATGGCGGGGCTCGTAACGGAGCGGACCCGCGAGCTGGGGTTACGCGCGGCCGTCGGTGCGTCGGCGTCGCAGATCGTCGGGCTCGTGCTCGCATTCGGGGCGCGCGTGACAGGCATCGGGCTGGCGGCCGGAGTCACAGGAGCCGTGCTCGGCACGCGGCTGATGCGTTCGATGCTCTATGGTGTGTCGCACCTGGACGTAGTCACGTATGGGACCGCCGTGCTGGTGGTTGCCGTTATGGCGACCATCGCTTGCGCGGTGCCGGCTTTGCGTGCGGCGAGGATTGATCCGGCGGGCGCCCTTCGGGGGTGACGTGGATCCGCAACACGGCGCGCGATGGGGAGCGTGCCCGAGTCGCTCTAACGACCTGCCGTTCAGCCACGAGCGATAAGTATTGGTGAGTTCACGCAATGCGCCCACGTCGCTCGTCGGCTGCGGCGGCGGGTTAGACCGAAGCCGCGCCAAACAGGCCGCTACCGTGGCCGACGCACCGCGTCGCCGGCCGGCAGCACGTCTCGGGCCCAATCGGTCTGTTTCCAGCCGGGAATCGGCGTCGAGGTCCCGACCCGCGGCACGAACGCTGAACGTTCCACAAGCTGGTACTTGTGAATGTAACGAGGACAATTCGGGTAAATGCGGTCGGCGTGCACCCGCACCACAAACTGGGCCTCCGGATACTCCGCGAGAAGCGGATCGTCATGCCGCAGCTCCGCCGTCCCGTCCACCCGCACGCGGCGCTGGCGCTCGAAGTCGATGAAGAGGAGCCCGACGCGCCGTGTCGCATCCACGTTGCCCATAGAGAGATACATCCCGTTTCCGTCGTAATTTGGAAACGCAAGTGTCCGATCATCAACGACCGTCACGAAGCCCGGGTCTCCCCCCTTGTAAGAGCAGGTGGGCTGTCCCAGGGCATCGACCGTCGCGAGGAAGAACATATCGAGCCTCTCGATGAAGGCCCGATCCTCTGGAGTGAAGCGGTCGTGGACCGTTACGTCGGCAAGGCGGTCAGCCAAGCGACGCGTGTCGAACTGGTCTTGCAGCGCGCGGGCTGCGGGAAGATAGAGTGGCGGCATAGGAGCCCCTTGGATTATACGCCGTCTAACTTGCACCAGACATTTCACTCGTGCAATGCATTCCGCTTTCGGCCTAACGCTGTGGCGTTCAGCTGCCGGCGAAGCCGATCAGCGATACCCCCGTTCAGGCTCAACGTGACACGCGGGATTCGCTCCACGGAACGCGCGAAGCCGTCGGGGGGCGTGGTCCCTTGCTGCGGATCAACCTCGTGCTATTGGGATTTCAGAAACGCCGACGCAAATTGGGTGACAGCCGCAGAACCGAGGATGGTACGGTGCGTCGTGTTCGGGATGATCGCGAGGTGGTTTGGCGATCGCAACGATCCGTCGAGGCCGGCGTCGCGTTGTCCGCCCCCCAACAGTTTGTAGAACTCCACGACGTGTTCAGGGCGCATCATATCGGCATCCGCAAACAAGAGCAGGGTCGGCGCCTTGATGTCGGCCACGGAGGCCGACCAATCGATGCTTCGATTGGCGAGCTCACCAGTCTTCCGGAACATCGTTTCCCAGTTCACGGACGGATAAAGCGATGCGAGCGGCGATGTGCTCACGCTGGCCGCGATCATCGGCGCTGCCGAGGGCATCTGCGCGAAGGCCTCGAGGACCTCCGGGTAGAGGCCGTCCGATCGAAACGCGGTCGAGATCACAATCAACCTGTCGACGAGTTGGGGATGGCGGATCGCGGTCTGAAGCGCGACAAGAGCGCCGCTTGAGTATCCCATCACGCTGGCCTTCGTGATGCCGAGATGACCCATCAGCGCGGCGACGTCGTCGGCGAAGACCTCGTGCGACCACGGGCGGCTGCTGTCCTTGCTCAAACCGTGGCCCCGGGTATGGAGCGCGATGACCTTGTGCGCCTTGGCCATTTCCGCCAGCGGCGCACCGAACATCTCCGACGGAGTGACGCCCCCGTGCAGCATAATCAGGGGTGGGCCGTCACCGTGGACCTCGTAGTACAGCTCGACGTCGTTGACTATGGCATAACCTTTCGATTCTGGCGTGCGCATGGCTTGTCCTCTCGCCGTCGTTGGGTGCGTGAACACGGCAAAGGCCGCGGCAACGAGGACCAGGAATGGCCGGGGCTTTCTCACGGTCTCACCAAGGTGACGAGAAGCTCGTCCAACAGCTCGAACTGCTCGCCCGCTCCGCTCGTGCCCGTGT
>CAYXQS010000003.1:21669-35957 GCA_964466515.1 uncultured Gemmatimonas sp.
CGGAGGCGATGGCGTCGTCGAGGGCTTCCTTGGAAGGATAGAGTTCGCGCAGGACCAGGAGCGTCTTGCCGTCCGTTTCCTCGAAGGTCACTGTGGTAATGGGACCATCGGCGCCCTCCTCGTTCGTCCAGACGATGCGCGAGTACGGCGTCACATCGATGTACTTGCCCAAGAACGCCATAGGCTCCGGAAAGGCAGGGTGGTTGAACACCAATCGATACGTGCCCCCGACACGAACATCCATCTCGCAGGAAAGCAGAGACATACCGAACGACTTCGGTACCCACCACCGCTTGAACAGCTCGGGCTTGGTCCACGCCTCGAACAGGATGCGCGCAGGGCCGTTGAAGGTGCGCGTGACGACTAGCTCACGCTCAGACTTTCGTTCTACCGTCGTGGGGTTCTTCATAGGGTTGGGCTCACTTTCCTTGGGTTGGACTCACTTTCCTTTTCCTCTTCCATCGACTCTTTTCTCCCGTTTCAATTCCTCAATGATCTTGTCCAACTCGTCGAAGCGTGCGCCCCAGAGCTGGCGGTACCTCTCGATCCACGCCACCTCTTCCTCCAACCGGCGCAAGCCGAGCCTGCACGTCCGCACCCGCCCGACCTTTTCCGTGGTGACGAGCCCCGCCTGCTCCAAGACACCGACGTGCTTCTTTATGCCCGTGAGAGTCATACGGAACGTCTCGGCAAGCTCCGTGATCGAAGCGTCCGCATGCCCTAGCCGTTCCAGAATGCCGCGTCGGGTCGCGTCCGAGAGCGCGGAGAACGAGGCATCCAGGTGGGCTCGCTGTAACTGAACCATATGGTTCAGTATAAGTCAACGGAGAAGCGTATGCAAGGGGGGGAGAGGCGAGGGCTGCGAGCACTACAGTTCCGATTTCCGTTGCCCTCTCAACAGAGTGGCAGTGCGCCCCGGCTTACGCTTCCTCCCAATAGACTACCGACTGCGTCGGCTTCGTCCCGATGAGATCTGCGAAGAGATCCGTACGTTCGACTGTGTCCACAAGGTCCTCGAAGCGCGGAAAGTCGAAGCTCCATACCTGCCAGGCCAGCGGTGTGCGTCGGCGCGGCGCGAACGCGAACGCGAACCCGCAGACGACGCTGCCTACCGGCTTCAAATATCCACCCTCGTCGTGTACGACTTGGCGCGCGAAGAACCAGTGCACTGGTTGCCTGTCGCCGTCGGGAGCAATCTGGACCCTGACGCCCAGATCGACTGGCGCCGACGTAGCGCGCGCAGACTGCTTGAACGCACGCCACCCATACCTAAGGATCAAGTGTGCTCGGACTCAGTCCTTGCTCATCAAGAAGAGCCAGGAATTCGTTGAGAAGCGTCGCGGAGCCGTCGGCGTGCACCTGTGGACTCTCATTCACACGCGTCACCATAACGTGGGCTTGTGCTACGGACACTCCAACAATGCAGCCGCGCAGCGGCTGCTTCAATAGCGTGGCCGTCAGTACCAACCATCGTTATGCAGGAGCGCACCGGATCTCGGACGTAGTCCTGTCCGCAGTGCCGCGAAAGGAATCCGATTCCAGCCCACGCGTTGTGGCGCACCACGCGCTTGGTAGCGCTCGCGCCAGGCTGAGTAGCGTTGAGTTCGCGCTATCGGGTCCAGACAATGAGCGCACCGCAGCCATCAAAGTCGGTGAACCCGGCCGGCGCCTGCGTGGCAGGATACAACTCGATCCGCTTTGCACGGTTGAGCGCGTCGGTCAGGACTTCAGGGGGAATCACAATAGATCGCACGCCACGTCCAGTGGAACCAGTCGCGCCCATGAACAGGCCATCAATCCAAACGCGCGGGAAGCAACCGTCGGCGCCCGAAAGGCCGATCGCACGACGCAACTGAATCCGGCCGTCTACGCTCTGCTTGACGTGCCTCGAGTGGTTCGAGAGCACCGACGCAGTAATGCGCGGGAAGCGTGCGATAAAGGTGGAGTCGAAATGCGATCCAATGCCGGTCTTACGCCGCTCCTCGAACTCGAACTCCTCGCGACTGACCAACCGCCCTTCGATCAGCCAGCCTTCCAGCTCGTGCGGCACGCTCTCCAAGACGACATCGCCCAGATCGATCTCGTCACCAGCCGGCTCAAGATTCAAGTACCGCGGCGTGTACCCGATGACGCGCACCCACGCTTGCGAACTGCGCTCGGATATCGAGAGCACGAACTCACCCGTTGCGGCGGTCCGTACCCTGGCGGTTGTATCGCCGGTCAGTTCGACGTCGCCCTGAAGCCCAGTGCCACTCGCAGTTGCCAGTCGGCCGCGCACTGTGACGACAGTTCCGGCCACGCCGATACGCAGGTCACGGCGTCGCACGCGCGCCGGCGAAGAGGGCATCGTGAGTATCGCAGTGCCCATCTCGTCGTCGCCGCCGCGAATCTGGTAACCCGACTCGATCGGTACGCCGCAGACCGCGAAAAAGCCGTTGCTGTCGGTGGTATCGACCGATCCGCGAAGCGCACCCTGAGCGCCAGCGGAGCTGAACACAGCTTCGTTCCAGATTGCCGCGACGTGTTGACCCACGGCGGTATTCCCCGACGCAGTCGTTACGATACCAATCACGGCGCCTTGACCGGCTGGCAAGACACCACCGCACACCGCGCGATGATACTGCGCGACAGACATCGTCGCGACGTTCAGTTCGTGCGAAGAACGACGAATCTCGACTGTCGCGGAGAGTGCACCGAGTAACATCGAATCGAGGTACGGCGACTGCACGGTGAGCCTGTAGACGCCGGGGGCAAGGCTGCGGAACTCGTACCGGCCCCGCGCATCGGAGCGCGTGCGGAGCGCAGTCCCTTCAATTGACACGAGGGCGCCGCCCAACGGCACCGCACGCAGTGAGTCGGTGATGATGCCACGCAAGCTCGACTGCGCGGCAATCAATCCCGGAACAAACGCCAATACGATTGCCAATGCGGACCGCATCACCTGTTTCCCTCGCAGATTGGCTTGGACCGCCTGTGATGGTGGCGCAAGTGCCCGAAGGAAACCTAGCGCGTCCTTAGCAGTCGCTGCCTAAGCGATTCAGCCGACGGGACACCGACTAGGATTTCACCATCAACAGCAATCGTCGGCGTGCCTCGCGCTCCGACGCGGAGCGCAAGTTCCCGCCCTGCCACGGCCCGGTCGGGCGGGCCATTCGCAACGCAGGCATCAAACTGCCGAAGATTCTCAATGCGACTACGCGCCGCAAACTCACGCCACGAAATCATACCGAGAGAATCCTGCTTCTCGAATACTAGTTCTGCGAAGGCGTGCCCAGACCCGAGGTCGCTCGCGCATTCAAAGGCGGTCGCGGCAGCTACCGCGTGGGGATGCTGGCCAAGTGGAAAATGAACGACTCTGTAGTTGACTTGACCCTGGAGTCGAACCAACACCTCACGCAAGACCTGACGGTGAAAATGCCGACACGCGCTACATTCAAAATCAGTGAACTCGATCAGAACCGGAACACTGGATGCTGAGTCACCCATGACGTGCGTAGAAACGTTGAGCACTTGATTCCAGTCGGCCGTTGAGAGCGCGGTGGTGGCCAGTGCAGACCCTCCGCGGCCGCGAAACTCGCGAAGGACCACGGCCCCAGCGATCGCCAACGCGGCAATCACCAGGGCAGCGGTCGACAATTTCTCCCACATCCCAGACGACTTGGACTCCACAGGCGTACTCATTGTTGGTTCGCGAAAGTGATGGCTACGGAGCGACTAGATCGGGTCCTTCCAACACACGAGCACGGTCGGTCCGTTCACCGGCGGCCACTCCATGCACTGAAAGCCCGTGAATCCCGGGCAGACGGATGCACAGTACGCTGCATCTGCGATATCGTCGTAGTTACACATCCCGAAGCCCCCTGAGCACGACATCATCGCGTGGGCTGGTTCTGGGGCGACGAGGCCCGCGACGCCAAAACCGACTACGGCAACTGCCAGTTTCCGAACTCGTGAGAGCATTGCTCCTCCGGCGTAAAAGTGGAAATTATGTAGTAAATACGGTTTATGTGTTCATTTGTCAATAGTCCGCGCCTCCGTTCGAATGCACAGGAACTGACTGGGAGCCCCGAGCCTCGCCTGGAGCTACACCCAACAAGGAATGAGTCGGCCGCGGATCGTCAGCTCGAGGTCGAAGCGGCCACGCTAAAACGTGCTTCCGTTCCGGGCGGCCGACCGGGCGTCGAACAGCAACGACGGCGCCAGTTCCACTCGGCGAGCCGGGTTCTGTGTGCGGAAGCACGCCGTTCGCCACGACGCGCTGGCGCTCGACGGCGCAGCGTGCGAGTGTGTTGGCCCGTACGGGCCACGTCACATGGTGGCGCCGGCGCACGGAAACGAATGTGGCGTCTAGCGAACCTCGCCCAGGCCGTTGCCGTGAACCCCAAGAGTTTCTGCGATTCTAGCCTCACTGCTGCCGTGATCGCGGCACTCGGCTCACTGCATAACGTGGGCTTGTGCTGCGGCGGGTCAAATAGATGCGGCGGTGGGGCCACCGCGTGCTTGCCGTAACATAGAGCGGTGGCCCCACCGCCGCTTCCGAAATCCGCCGTCAGTACCAAGCGGCGTTATCTGGCGGTCGAGCGAAGCTATCTGTCGGGGGTCGGAGGCGCTGCGGCGGCGTCGAAAAGCCAAGGTGGAAGAGGGAGTGGCTTCCTCACGTCGATGTGGGGCTGGTACGCCTGTTGATCCGGCCCCCAGTCGAAATAGATACCGGCATCGGGATTGGCCAGCTCGGCCGCCTGCGCATCTGAGATGACCAGGCTGGTTTCGAATAGCTGGTTGGGTGTGTGATCGTTCACGCGGCTACCGAACACGCGGACGGTGTACTTCCCTGCGGCCAGCTTGAACGAGACGCCGTCGCTTGGGAGCAGGAAGTGATGACTGCATGCCACTCCTTGTTCGCTGACGTGGAGACCGCTTCCGCGCACCAGCTTCTGGTCGCCGTGGACCCAGATGGAGAAGTTCTGACGCAATTCTCCGCGCTGAACGTTCACGTGCATCGACTCGATTGTCTGCCCCTTTCGCGACGTGCTGTATAGCAGCGCCCGGAGATAAACCTTTAGCTGTCGGGCCCCACCGCGACCAGAACCACCGTCCGGACCGAAGAAGAGTACAGTCGGGCGTGTCATTCGAAGCTCGCCCCCGCGCAGAAGGGTGAGCCACGCCGTCGTAGCGGCAATGGCCAAAGCTAGGATCGAGACTCCTAGCGCTATCCAGTCGCGCATTGCTCTCCTCGCATCCCGGTGAGTCTCGTCCAGATAACGTAGATTCTGCCCCCACAACAACGCCCCGCCCGCCGTTGTTATGCTGCAGTCAACGCAATGATACACCCTCCCTCCCCCTCCGCAACTCACAGCAGGCCAACACACCATCAAATCACCGATGCGTAGGCCACTGACGACATAACACGCGCAATCCGCGCCGAAATCTCGCGTCCCTCCCTCCCTTCCCCCAGATTTCCGGGATGCGCCATACCCTCTCCAAGTCCGACTTCAAGCTCGCCCAGACCTGCCCCACCAAGCTCTACTATCGCGAGCTGAGGTACCCGGACACCAACGCCGACAACGAGTACCTCCAGTTGCTCGCCGAGGGGGGCTATATGGTCGAGCTCCTGGCCAAGCAGCAGTTCCCCGATGGCGTCACGCTGGACTACGCCGACAAGGAT
The DNA here is from genome assembly GCA_964466515.1 of uncultured Gemmatimonas sp. Lineage (GTDB taxonomy): Bacteria > Gemmatimonadota > Gemmatimonadetes > Gemmatimonadales > Gemmatimonadaceae > Pseudogemmatithrix. Next base: position 27,335 of record CAYXQS010000003.1, read on the forward strand.
CCGCAAACGGCATTCGAGGAGACCAGGCGCCTGCTCGCGCCGGCGGCGACGGGCGGCAGCATCACTCTTTTTGAGGCCACGCTCGCCGACGGCCAGCGCCTCTCGCGCGTGGACATCCTCCGGCGCACGCCGCAGGGCTTCTTCCTCTACGAGGTGAAGTCCTCAAGCCTCGACACCGCGGACGCGGCCAAGCGCATCGAGAAAACGGGCAGCGCGTTCCGCTCGCTTCGCAAACCGTTCGGCATCGCCGGCGATTGGCGCGAATACCTTGAGGACGTCACGTACCAGGTCGCGCTCCTCCGCGACCTCTATCCCGGCGTCCCCATCGCGGCGCACCTGGTCCTGATGGACAAGGCGCGCGAGGCCGAGTTCGACGAGATGCCCTCGTGGTTTCGCATCGTCCGCCGGCCGGACGGGCGACTCCACACGGCGGAGTTCATCGGCGACCGGGACAAGGCGCGCACCGCGCCGCTCACGGTCTCGATGAACGTCACCGCCGAGGTCGAGGAACTCGAACCCGAGGTCCGCGAGGCCACGGCGAGGTATCTCGCCTCGCTCTTCCCCGCCCTCACGCGCATCGCGCCCCACCTCGGCGTCCACTGCCGCGACTGCGAGTTCCGCGTCGATCCCGCAGTGGAAAAGGAGAGGAACGGCTTTCTCGAATGTTGGGGAAGTCGCGGGCAGGCAACGCCGCACATCCTCGGGCTCTACCAGGGCCGCGACCTGCTCGCCTCGCTCATCGAGCGCGGCGTGGACCGCGTCACCGACATCCCCGACGACGTGCTCGCCGCGCGCACGGGCGCCTACGCCGTGCGGCAGACCATCCAGGTGGAGCACTCGCGCTCGGGCACGGAATACATCGATCCCACGCTCGCCAGCGACCTCGCCGGCGTGCGGTGGCCGCTCCACTTCATCGACTTCGAGGCCGCGCGCATTGCGGTGCCGCATCACCGCGGGATGACGCCCTACGGCCAACTCGCCTTCCAGTGGAGCGCGCACACGCTCAAGGCGCCCGGCGCACCGCTTGAGCACGCCGAGTTCCTCAACACCGACCCGCGCTGGCCCAACGAGGAGTTCGCGCACTCACTGCGCCAGCAGGTCGGCGACACCGGCACGCTCCTCGTGTGGTCGCCCTTCGAGCGCTCGGTCCTCAATACCGTCGCCGAGGACCTCTCGGCGCTGGGCAGCGGCGATCGCGATCTCGCCGGGTGGCTGCGGCAGGCCGCCCTGCACCTGCCCGCCGTGGGCGGACGGCAGCTCGATATGCTCAAGCTGTGCCGCACGAAATACTTCCACCCCGCGATGGGTGGGAGCAACTCCATCAAGGCCGTGCTCGACGCGCTCTGGAAACACGTCCCCGAGGTGCGGGCACGCTACCTGGAAGTCACGGGTACTGCCGGCGACCCGGCCCTCGGCCCCTACGCCGCGCTCCCGCCGCTCCTGATCAACGGCGAGGAACAGCAGGTGGCCGAGGGCACCGGGGCAATGCGCGCCTACTTCGCGATGGTCTACGGCGTCGAGCGCGACGACCCGGACACGCGCGCCAAGTGGTCCACGCTCCTGCTCGAGTACTGCAAGCTCGACACCCTCGCGATGGTGCTCATCTGGGAGCACTGGCAGCGGGTCACGCGGCGCTGACCCTGGGATCAATCAGCGCTCCGAGCTTCGCCAAGACCTCCGCGACGACGGACGCGCGGAGCTGGCAGGCAAGCGCCGCGCGCCGCGCGCGCCAATCCACGTTCTTCACCTGGTCGGCGAGGACGACGCCTGCGATGGGGACGTCGTCAGGCATCGGTACCTCGAAGGGATAACCCTTCACCCGACTCGTGATGGGGCATAGGATCGCGAGTCCGACCTTCGCGTTGTACGCCTTGGGTGAAATCACGAGCGCCGGACGGCGACCTTTTGTTTCGTGGCCGAGCTGGGGATCCAGCGTGATCCACACAACATCGCCCCGCGCAGGGATGAATCGTGGTGCCATCTACCACATCTCGCGACCCACGGGGTCGCCGAAATCCGTCTCGCGATGGATGTTCTTGGCGTCAACGCCGGACAGGAGGTCGTCGAGACGATATGCCGTGGGCGTAATGGGCGCGAGCACCAGACGACCGCGCGCGAGTGTCAGTTCCAATTCCGCGTCCGCCGCAATCCCCATATGGTCGGCGAATGGCTTGGGGATCCTGAGCGCAAGGCTATTTCCCCACATCTGCACTCGGACGCGCACACATCCTCCAGGAACGTATACACATTGAGTATACGCATTTACTGGAGCAATTGCCAGATACTGCGAACTCCGGATGACCATACCGCGAAGGTGGCAGGCATCAGACAACCCGCATCATCCGCGCCGCGCGCACCGGACCAGATCATCTTGTGCCCCCCCATCGCTCACCGATGCTGGTCCACGAGAATGGGATTCCCGTCCGGGTCCACCACCGTGAAGCTCGCCGGCCCGGTGGTCGTCTCGTCGGCCTCGGTGACGAACTGCACGCCGTGCTTCCTCAGCGACTTCTGCAACTCGCGCACATCGGTAAACGGATTCACCTCCTGCGCGCTGCTATCCCAGCCGGGATTGAAGGTGAGCATATTCCGCTCGAACATCCCCTGGAAGAGCCCGACGATGGTGGTCCCATTCTTGAGGATCAGCCACTGGTGGTCGATGTTGCCGCCGAACACCGCGAAGCCGAGCTTCTCGTAAAAGGCCTTGGACGCGTGGATATCCTTCACGGCCAGGCTGATGGAAAAGTTGCCGAGCTGCATCGTGGCTCCGTGGGTGTGGCGTAATCGAACGGACTTCCGGAATCTGAGACTCCCATCGACATCCTGCCAGTTGACGCGATCCGGTTCCTCGTCGGCCTCCTCGCCGTCGCGCTCATCGCGTGGATGGCGCTGGCCATCCGCCGCGCGTGGAAGGCGTGGCTGCTCCGCCGGCGAATGCGCGGCGCGGCCTCGGGCGAGGAACTGGCCGAACGCTGGCTCGCGGCACGCGGGCACCGCGTGCTCGAGCGCCAAGTCACGAGGCGCTGCGTGATGTGGGTGGATGGGGTGGAAACCCCATACGACCTCCGCGCGGACCTGCTGGTGGAGATCGCCGGCGAGCGCGTGCTGGTGGAGGTCAAAACCGGCGATGCCGCCGACGCGCGCGCGACGGCGACCCGCCGCCAGCTCCGGGAATACGCGGCGGAGTTCGGGGTGGAGCGCCTCTACCTCTTCGACGCCACCCGCCAGCGGCTGCACGCGGTGGAATTCGACACGCACAACGGTTTGGCCCCGCGGGGTGTCGAACGGCGGTAGTCGTCCTCCTCCCGGGATCCCACCCCGATGCAAGCCATCCGCAGCGCATTCCGCGCCCTCCGCGCGACGCCCCTGGTCTCGGCCGTCGCCATCCTGTCGCTGGCGCTGGGCATTGGCGCCAACACGGCGATCTTCTCCATCGTCGACGCGCTGATCCTGCGCGCATTGCCGGTGGAGCACGCGGAACGCCTGGTGATCCTCCGCGAAGGCCAGCAGCGATCCTACTGGACCAACCCGATCTGGGAGGCGGTGCGCGCGCGCCCGGACCTCTTTGACGGCGCCTTCGCGGCGGGCGGGGTGAGCTTCAACGCGGCGCAGGCGGGCGAGGTGGACCTGGTCCAGGGCCTCTTTGCCAGCGGCCGGTACTTCGATGTCCTCGGCGTGCGGCCGGCCCGCGGCCGCTTCTTCACGCCGGCGGACGACATCCGCGGTGGGGGGCCGGATGGCCCGGTCGTGGTCATCAGCCACGCACTGTGGCAGGACCGCTTTGGCGGCGCCGAGGACGTCATCGGCCAGACGTTCACGCTGAGCCGCGTGAACTTTACGATCATCGGCATCGCGCCGAGGAGCTTCTTCGGCCACGAGGTGGGACGGCGCGCGGAGGTGTACGTCCCGCTGGGCACGGAGCCCGTGGTGCGCGGCGTGGAGAGCGCCCTCGACCGGCGGTCCACCTGGTGGATGCCGATCTTCGCGCGGCTCAAGCCGGGGCAGACGGCCGAGCAGGCAACGCTCGCGCTCCGCGCCGCGCAGCCCGGCATCCGCGAGGAAACGGTCCCGGAGAACTATCGCCCCCAGGACGCGGAGCGCTATCTCACGGGGCCGCTGTCGATGGTGCCGGCCACGGCGGGCATCTCGGGGCTGCGGAACCGCTACGAACGTCCGTTGATGGCGCTCACGGCGGTGGTCGCGTTCACGCTGCTCATCGCGTGCGGCAACATCGCCAACCTGCTGCTCGCGCGGACGTCGGCGCGCCGCCACGAGTTTGCCGTGCGCACGGCCCTCGGCGCCTCGCGGTGGCGGCTGGCGCGGCAGCTCCTGGTGGAGAACCTGCTCCTCTCCGCGGTGGGCGCGGCGCTCGGCGTGCTGTTTGCGCTCTGGGGCAGCCAGCTGATCGTCAACCAGATCGCGGGGGCCACGGCGCTGGTGACGCTGGACATCGGACTCGACTGGCGAATGCTCGGCTTCACGGGCATCGTGGCCATCGCCACGACGCTGGTGTTTGGCATTGGCCCCACGATGCTCGCCACGCGCGTGCCCCCAATGGAGGCAATGAAGGAACAGGGCCGCGGCACGGTGTCCGGCCGCCAGGCCAAGGTGGCGGGCTCGCTGGTGCTGACGCAGGTCTCGCTCTCGCTCCTGCTGCTCGTGGCCGCCGGGCTTTTTGTGCGCACCTTCGTCTCGCTCGCCCAGGTGGAGCTGGGGTTTGTCCCCGACCGCGTGCTGGTGATGAACGTGGGCGCGCAACGCACCGGCGTGGAGCCCGCGCAGCGCGGCGCGCTGTACGAGCGGATGCGGGACGCCGTGGCCGCGGTGCCGGGCGTGACGCACGCCGCGCTCTCGGTGCTCACCCCGGTGAGCAACTCGCAGTGGAACAGCGACCTCGAGTTCCCCGAGAAGCCCGAGCTGCCCGAGGAAGAGCGCATCGTCAACCTCAACTTCATCGGCCCGGGGTGGTTCGCCACGATGGGGACGCCGGTGATCGCCGGACGCGACTTCGACTCGCGCGACCGCGTCGGCGGCGCGCGCGCGGCCGTGGTGAACCGGAAGTTCGTGGAGAAGTATTTCGACGGCGGCAACGCGCTCGGGAAGATCGTGCGGCGCGCCGGCTACCCCGACCGGCCGGGGCAGGCACTGGAGATTGTCGGCATCGTGGGCGACGCGGTGTACACCAACCTGCGCGAACCGCTCAGCCCCACGGCGTACCTTGCCCTCGCCCAGGACTCAACGGCGGGCTCGAGCATCGTGCTCACCGTCCGGACATCCGCGCCCGAGCCGCGGGAGCTCACGCGCGCACTCACCGCAACACTCGCCAGCGTCCACCCCGATCTCTCGGTGACCTTCCGCCCGCTCAACGAGTACATCGACGCCGCGCTCACGCAGGAGCGGTTGATTGCGATGCTCTCGGGATTCTTCGGCGCGCTCGCGCTCTTGCTGGCCGCGCTGGGGCTGTACGGCATCACGGCCTACTCCGTGGTGCGTCGGCGTGCGGAGCTCGGCATCCGACTCGCGCTGGGTGCCACCCCCGGCGCGCTGGTGCGGCTCGTGCTCTCGCGCACCGGCGCGCTCGTGGGCGGCGGCATCCTGCTCGGCGGGCTGGTGGCCTACTGGGCCTCGCGATTCGTCTCGGCGCTGCTCTTTGGGCTTGAGCCCACGGATCCCGTGACCATTGCCGGGGCGATGCTCCTGCTGGCCGCGGTGGCGGCGGTGGCGGGGTGGATCCCGGCGCGACGCGCGGCCCGCATCGACCCGGCGGAGGCGCTGCGCGAGGGCTGAGCGGCACGCCTTGCGGGCGCGCCTGATGCGCGCACCTTACGCCGGCCGCGGCGGCAGTTCCACGATCTCGAGCCAGTACTTCCCGAGCACATTCATCGCCTCGACCAGCCCGCTGAACGTCACGGGCTTCGAGATGAACGAGTTCACCCCGAGCTCATAGCTGCGCAGGATGTCCTGATCGGCACGCGAGGTCGTGAGGATCACCACCGGGATCTCGCGGAGGGTCGGGTCGCCCTTGATGATCTTCAGCGCCTCGCGTCCATCCATCTTCGGCATATTGAGGTCGAGGAGGATCAGCCCCGGGCGGGGCGCCGTGCCATTCTCCCCCGCGTACTCCCCGCGCTGGTAGAGGTAGTCGAGCAGCTGCTCGCCGTCCTCGACCGTATTGATGGCGTTCGAGACGTGCGCCGCCTCGAGCGCCTGCATCGTCAGCATCCGGTCGTCCTCGTCGTCATCGCACAGGAGGATGGTGATCGGGATCCGGTGTGGTCGGTCGATCATTGGTCGTATCCTAGGGTCGGCGGGTTGACGTGCCTGACGGGGAGTTCCACCGTGAAGGTGGCCCCAGCTCCGAGCGTACCCGTGGCGCTGATCGCGCCGCCGTGTCGCTCGGCGATCCGTCGGCAGATCGCAAGACCGATCCCTGAGCCGCCGTACTGTGCGCGGTTATGCAACCGCTCGAACATCTTGAAGATCTTGTCCGCGTATTCCTGCTTGAAACCTATCCCATTGTCCGTCACGGTGATCGAACAGATCGGTCCGCGGGGGTTGGTCGCCGAGAGCCTCACCACCGGGGGCGTGTCCGCGCGACGGTATTTGAACGCGTTTCCGAGAAGGTTCTGCAGCAACTGACGCATCTCAAGCGCGTCGGCCTCCAGCACCGGAAGCTCCCCGACCTCGATTCGCCCCTCCGCATCGCCGATTACGGTGTCGAGGTCCGCGATCACCTCGCGCGCGATGCGGCCGAGGTCTGTAGGGACGAATCGTGCCACACGGGTGCTGACCTGCGAGAAGAGCAGCAGGTCGTCCACGAGCGTCCGCATCCGGCCCGCGGCGCTCATCATCCGATCGAGCTGCTGCCGCTGCGTCTCGTCGAGGGCCGGCCCCGCGGTGTTCACCAGCCGCTCCCCGAAGGAGAGAATCTTCCGCAACGGCTCCTGCAGGTCGTGCGAGGCGATGGCGGCGTACTCGTCCAGCGCCGCGTTCGACCGTTCGAGCTCGCGCCGCTGCACCGCGAGCCGGGCATCGGTCCCGCGCAGCTTGGTGACGTCCTCGATGGCCAGCAGGATGATGCGCGGCGTCCCCGGCCCGTGCGAGACGAGCCGTGCGTTGAGCAGCATAATTTTCCGGCCGATGCCGGGGAAGACGTGATCGACGTCGAAATCGTCGAGCTGCGACTCGACCGGGAGCTTGTCGCGTAGCATCTCCCGGAGGGGGGCGATGTCCCACTGGCCGTCACCCAACGCGAAGAGCACGGTACCGATGGTATCGGCCGGCTCGACGCGGAAGGTCCGGAAGAACGCCCGGTTGGCCTGGGTCACCCGGAAATCGGGATCGAGCACCAGCAGGGGCTGCCGAACCGTATCGAGAATGTCCAGGAGCAGGCGCTGGGCAGCCGGCACGAACCCCGCCACGCCGCCTGTGGGCGTCGTCGGGAAAACGTCGGTCTCTGGACCTGCCATAACGCCTCTGGCGATGAACGGCGGCGGGAGTTTCTGCCGTCTGAGGCAGGGTACACCCGGGGGCCGGAGGGGGCAATCGCCCAATAGGAGGAGATACCGGCTATACCTTTCAGGGAACCGGGCCAGCACGCCCTCCACAGGTCAGCCCAGATGCCCACCAAGCCCACGATCGCGGTCGCCGTCATCGACGACAACCAGATGGTCCGGCAGGCCCTTGCAACGATGCTCGACACCGTGCCCGACCTCAAGGTCGTCTTCACCGGCTGCGGCGAGTCGCCGGAGCTGACGGCGAGCGCGCCCGACGTGCTTCTCCTCGACGCGGGCCTGGGCGACCGGGACAGCCTCGGCGTCCCGGCCAGCCTCCTCAAGGCGAACCCCGGCATACGGATCGTGATGATGGACCTCCTCCCGGCGAGCGAGGACCTGCGCGAGTACGTGAACGCCGGCGTGTCGGGCTTCGTGCTCAAGGATGCGACGTTCGAGGAGTTCGTCGCCACGATCCGCACGGTGGCCGGCGGGGCGAAGGTGCTGCCGCAGTCGATGACCGAGTCGCTCTTCTCGCAGATTGCCCGCGAGGCCACGGGCCCCGCCCACGCCCGCGGGATCGAGGACGTCCGGATGACCCCGCGCGAGCTCGAGGTCATCGCGATCATCGGCGAGGGGCTCAGCAACAAGGAGATCGCGCAGCGACTCAACATCGCGACGCACACCGTGAAGAGCCACGTGCGGAACGTGATGGAGAAGCTCGCGCTCCACTCGCGGCTGCAGATCGCGAGCTACTCGCACCGGATGCAGCAGGCGTAGCGGCCCGCCGCGCGCGGCGGGTTATCGGGGAGGGCGGCGCCGGAGTATATTCAGGACCTATGTCCGCCTCGCCCATCTACCTCGACCACGCCGCCACGACCCCGGTCCGCCCGGAGGTCCTGGAGGCAATGACGCCGTTCTACGGCCCGCGCTTCGGCAACCCGTCCTCCACGCACCGCTGGGGCCGCGAGGCCCGCGCCGCCCTCGACGAGGCGCGCGAGCGCGTGGCCCACTGCCTCGGGGCCTCCGCCGACGAAATCACGTTCACCTCCGGCGGCACGGAGGCCGACAACCTGGCCATCCTCGGCGCCTGGCGCACGCTGGGCGCGCAGGGGAAGCGGGGCGTGGTC
>CAYXQS010000004.1:0-35697 GCA_964466515.1 uncultured Gemmatimonas sp.
ACATCCAGCCAAAGGCATCAAAGGCCGCGGCGTTCCCGCGCCCGATGGCCTCGCTCCACTTGTACGGCCAGCCGGAGATGTTGACGTTCACCGGCCGTGCCGCCGGCGCCATATAGTACGTCGAGGTGTAGCCGTGCAGGTCCGCGGTGACCATCGGATGCCAGCGGAGCATCCCGCCCACGATCGCCTGCACCTCCCGCTGCGTCATCGCCATCAGGTCGCGGTTCATATCGAACCGGTAGTGATTGAAGCGGCCGCTGATGGCCCAGGGCTGCCCGCGCTGCTGTTCCAGCGAGAGCCGTTCCGGGCTCCCCACCGCGATGCTGTTGCTCCACACCGCGAAGCGCTCGTGGCCGTCGGGGTTGGAGCTCGGATTGATGATGACGATCGCGTTCTGGAGCCTCGCGAGCGTGGCGGGGTCCTCGCTCGCCGCGAAGTGGTAGAGCAGCTGCATCGAGGCCTCGAAGCCCGGGACCTCGTCGCCGTGCACCGAGCCGGAGAACCAGACCACGGCGGGGGTGCGTGCGACCACCGCGTCGACCTGCGCCGGCGTCGCGCCGCGCGGGTCGGCGATCCGGTCGAGGTCCGCCTTGATGGCGTCGAGCCGCGCGATGTTCTCCGCCGAGCTCACGATGAAGATCCGCATCGTGCGCCGCTCGCTCGTGCTGCCGATCTCCTCGATGCGCACGCGGTCGCCCGCGGCCTGCGCGATGGCGAGGAGCACCCGCTCCTGCCGGTCGTACTGCGTGTGCCAGGTGCCGACGTCATAGCCGAGGATGGACTCGGGGCGCGGCACGGAGGCGCGGTACGGCCCTTTCGCATAGAAGGAAAAGTCACGGTCGTCGCGGAGGGTCTCGGTCGCGGGACGCTGCGCGTCGAGCGTCGGAAGCGCGAGGAGGAGCGCGGCGAGGCAGGCGGGAAGGCAGGCGGGAAGGCGGGACATTGTTGACCGGGAAGAGGGGTGGTCAGAACTCGATCTGCGTGCCGAGCTCCACGACACGGTTCGGCGGCAACTGAAAATACGCGGTCGCCGAGCGTGCGTTGCGCGACATCACGGCAAAGAGCGTCTTGCGCGCGATGTTCATCGACATCCCGTGCTTCTTCCACGGGCCGCGCCGCGGGATGAGCTGCTCGCGGCCGAGGTAGTAGCTGGTGTCGAGCGGGCGCGCGGCGATGCCGTTGTCGCGGCAGCGCTGCAGCACCTCCTTCACGTCCGGCGACTCCATAAAGCCGTAGTGGGCGTGGACGCGGAAGAAGCCGTGCGCGAGCGCCTCGATCCGGACGCGCTCCTCCTTCCGGGTGTACGACACCTCGAGGGTGCGGATGGAGAGCAGGATCACGGTCTCGTGCAGGACCTTGTTGTGCTTGAGGTGATGGAGGAGGACCACGGGGACGCCGAGCGGCTCCGAGGTCATAAACACCGCGGTGCCCGGCACGCGCGTGACGCGGCGCTCGTCGATGTCGTCGAGGAACCGGTCCATCGGCAGCGAGATGTCCTGCACGCGCTCCGTGAGGATCGCGCGCCCGCGCTTCCAGGTGGTCATCATCGTGAAGATCGCCACGCCAATCGCGATCGGGACCCATCCGCCGTGCACGAACTTGAGCACGCTCGAGCCGAAGAGCGCGACGTCGATCCCGAGGAAGAGGACGAGGAACGCGCCGGCCTTCGCCCGCGACCATTCCCACCGCTGCCGCGCGATCACGAAGTAGAGGATCGTCGTCATCACGAAGGTGCCGGTCACGGCGATCCCGTACGCGGCGCCGAGCGCGTTGGAGCTCCGGAATCCCAGCACGATCACCAGGCATCCCACCATCAGGGCGTAGTTGACCTCGGGGATGTAGATCTGCCCGAACTCGCGCGCCGAGGTGTGCGTGATGGTGAGTCGCGGGCAATACCCGAGCTGAATGCACTGCTGCGTGAGCGAGAACGCGCCCGAGATCATCGCCTGCGACGCGATCACCGTCGCCACGGCGGCGAGCGCGATGAGCGGGTAGAGCGCCGCGCGTGGCGCGAGATGGAAGAACGGGTTGGCCACCGCGCTCGCGTCGCGCAGGATCAGCGCACCCTGTCCGAAGTAGTTGAGGAGGAGCGCCGGGAGGACCAGGCCCACCCAGGCCAGGCGGATTGGCCGGCGCCCGAAGTGTCCCATATCGGCGTAGAGCGCCTCGCCGCCGGTCACCACGAGCACCACCGCGCCGATCACGAGGAACCCGGCCGTCCCGTGCTCGAGGAAGAAGCGCACCGCGTACCAGGGATTGACCGCCTGCAGGATGGCCGGACCCTGCGCGATCTCGCGCAGCCCGAGTGCCGCGATGGCGATGAACCAGAGGAGCGTCACGGGGCCGAAGATGCGTCCGACGAGCGCCGTCCCGAACCGCTGGCCGAGGAAGATCCCCACCAGGATCAGCACCGAGAGCGGCACCACCACCGGCTGGAACCCGTCCGAGACGATCGTGAGCCCTTCGACCGCGCTGAGCACGGAGATGGCTGGCGTGATCATCCCGTCGCCATAGAGCAGCGCGGCGCCGAGGAGGCCGACCGCAATCAGCAGGAAGCGCCGGATGCCCGGCGTCGACTCGCGCTGCAGGATCAGCGCGAGCAGCGCGAGGATCCCGCCTTCGCCGCGGTTGTCCGCGCGCAGGATGAAGATGATGTACTTCACCGTCACCACGAGCAGCAGCGCCCAGACAACCAGCGAGAGGATCCCGTAGACGTTTGCGGTGGTGGGGAGGATCCCGTATTTGGGGCTGAAGCACTCGCGCAGCGCGTAGAGCGGGCTGGTGCCGATGTCGCCGTAGACCACGCCCAGGGCCGCGAGCGTGAGGACGGCGAGCCGCGTTCCGGTGGGCTTGGCCTCGAGCTTGGGCCGTTCGGGCGGACGGTACTCCGCGGTCATCCCCGCCGTGGAAGGGCGTGGCGGGGGCGGGGCGGGGTCTTTCTCGTCGGGCATCTCGCCCGATAATGTATCGCGGACTGCGGCCCGGCGCTTACTCGAAGCGCAGGGCCACGATCGGGTCGAGCGACGCCGCGCGCCGCGCCGGATAGACCCCGAACACCAGCCCGACGATCGCCGAGAAGCCGAAGGCCAGCCCGATGGACGACGCGCCGACCTGGGTCGACCACCCCAGGACCTTGGTGAAGACCATCGCGCCGCCGGCCCCCACCGCAATCCCCACCGCGCCCCCGACGAGGCAGAGCACGATTGCCTCGATGAGGAACTGGAAGAGGATGTTCAGCTTGGTGGCGCCGAGCGCCTTCCGGATGCCGATCTCACGCGTCCGCTCGGTGACCGAGACCAGCATAATGTTCATAATGCCGATCCCGCCCACGAGGAGCGAGACCGCGGCGATCCCGGCCAGCAGCATCGAGAAGACCTGCGTGGTCTCGCCCAGCGTGTTCAGGAAGTCGGCCTGATTGCGGATCTGGAAGTCGTCCGGCCGCTCGGGACGCAGCTTGTGCTCGCGCCGGAGGATCTTCTGGATGTCCGCCATCGTCTCCGGGATCTCCCGCTCGGTCGGCGCGAGGACCGAGATCGAACGCAGCCGGTCCGTGCCCATCACGCGGAAGCGCGCGGTCTGGATCGGGATGAGGATCTGGTCGTCGGGGTTGTTGAACGGGCTCGCCTGGCCCTTCGACTTGAAGACGCCCACCACGGTGAACTGGATGCCGCGGATGCGGATATTCTCGCCCACGAGCCCTTCGGGGCTCTGCAGGCCGAGGTTCTGGACCACGGTCGGCCCGACGACCGCGAGGCGCTGGCGCCCCTGGTCCTCGGCGTCCGTGAAGAACCGGCCCGCCTCGATCTCGTACTTCCTGACCTCGGGATAGTTGGCGGTCGTGCCGACGACCTGCGTGCCGGCGTTCTTATTGAGATACTGGACCTGCAGGTTGGACGACATCTCCGGCTGCACCGCGGCGATGATCGTGCCGCGGTCGGCCAGCGCCTGGGCATCCGCCATCGTGAGGCGGGTGCGGACGTCGAACGACATCACGCCGCCCGAGCGGGCCTGGCCCGGCGAGATGGTGAGGAGCGTGGTGCCAAGCGACGCGATGCGGTCGTTGACCGCCTGCTGGGCGCCGCGACCGAGCGCGACCACCGCAATCACCGCGGAGACGCCGATCACGATGCCGAGCATCGTGAGGAGCGACCGCATCTTGTTCGCGCGGAGTGCGCCGAGGGCGACGCGAATGGTCTCGCTGAAGTCCATAGTCGGTTACCGGCCGGCGGGACGCGCGCCGCCGAGGGGGCTCGCCCCGCCCGACATCGCGCGCATCCGGTCCTGGTTTTCCTGGCGCTGCATCTGGAGCGCGGCGGCGCTGAGCAGCGCCACGCGCTCGCCTTCCTCGAGTCCGCTCACGACCTCGGTGAAGTCATAGTCCGCCACGCCGAGGCGCACGATGCGCGCCTCCCACGTGGAGTCGGCGCGTTGCACGAAGACGAGCCCCGTGCGCGTGATGGTGCGGGTGCTGCGCGTGGCGGCGGGAGTCTGTGGACGCGTGGCGGGAGTCGGTGCCGCAGCTGCGGGAGCGGGAGCGGCGCCACCGTTGGCGTTGCCCGCGCGCATCCGGCAGGCGCGGACGATGTTCATCTCCACGCCGAGTTCGGTGTACGCCGTGCGCAGGTCGCCCATCAGCGCCTGCCGGTCGGCGTTGGGGTCGCTCATCTTCGCGGTGAGGTCATCGACCTTCTTCGCGGCCGCCGGCTTGGCGGCGCGCGCGTCGGCCACCGCCTTGCACTGCGCGTCGGTGACGTCGGGCATCTGGAAGCCGCCGGGGCCGCGCCCCTGGCCCTGCTGGCCCTGCTCGAACGCGACCAGGCCGCGCGAGGTGACGGGGATCTGTTGCGGGCGGCCGTTGGGCGTACCGCCGCCGAAGCCCCCCATTCCACCCATTGCGCCCATCGCGTTGCGGATCTGCGCCTGCACGCTGTCGGGATTGATGCCGAGGATCGCCGCCGCCTGCGCGGCCTCGCGCACGCCGCGGATCGCCTCGTTCGGCACCGCCACCACGTTCTCGCGGCGGTCCGAGATGATGGCCACCTCGCCGTTCATCCCCGGCATCAGGAGGCCGTCGCGGTTCTCGAGCGAGACGAGGACGGGGAACATCGTGACGTTCTGCTGGACGACGGCCTGCGGCTCGATCTTCTCGACGATGCCCGTGAACGGGCGGTCGGGGAAGGCGTCGACGATGACGGTCGCCGACTGGCCGGCCTGCACGCGCCCGATATCGGTCTCGTTGACGAGCGCGCGGGCGCGCACCTTGGTGAGGTCGGCCATCTTCACGATGGTCGTGCCGCCGCCGGCGGTGCTGGTGCCCGACTGAATGACCTGGCCGAGCGCGACGGGCTTGTCGATGATGGTCCCGGTCACCGGCGCCGTCACGCGGGCGTCGTCGAGGCGCTGCTGCGCCAGGTCGAGATTGGTGCGCGAGCGGACGATGGACGACAGCGCGTTGGAGTAGCTGAGCTGCGTGGCCTCGTTCTCCTGCGGCGTGATGATCTTGGCCGCGAGGAGCTCGTCGGAGCGCCGCTTCTGGATCTCGGCGACCTCCAGCTGCTTCTCCGAGGCCTCGAGGTCGGCCTTGGCCTGGTCGAACTGGTTCTGCACGTCGCGCGTGTCGAGCTGGACGATGAGCATCCCGGGACGGACGAGCGACCCGGTCTCGATCGGCATCTCGATGATCTGGCCGGACGAGCGGGACTTCACTTCGACGACGTTGATGGGCTCGATGATGCCCGTGGCCTCGGCCTGCACGGTGATCGTGCGGCGCTCGACGGCGGCGGTCTGGATGCGGGCCGCGGTGGTCTCCTTGTTGCCGCAGGCGGCAAGCAGGAGGAGGAGCGCGGGGAGGAGCAGGAGCGGCTTGCGAGACACGGCGGGGGACTCCGGAGAGGTACGAACGGTGGGGGGCGGCGCGACTACAGGTCGCGGCCGATCAGCGCTTCGATCTGGGCCTTGGCGGTGCGCGCGTCGAGGCGCGCCTGGATCAACGCCGTGCGGGCCTGGTCGAGCGTGGTCTGCGAGGTCAGGAGGTCGAGCAGGGTCGAGGCGCCGAGGTTGTAGCGTTCCTGCTGCACGCGCAGGTCCTCCTCGCCGGCCGCGACGGAGGCGATCTGGATCTCCACGCGGGCCTGCGCCGTGCGGAAGGCGCCAAGCTGCTGGGTCATCTGCTGTCGGGCGTTGAGCCGCGCGTCACGCAACTGCGCCGTGGCGTTGTCCGACGCGATGCGGGTGCGGACGACGTTCTCCTCGCGCTGCAGCCCGTTGAAGATCGGGAAGTTCACCGAGAAGGAGGTGCGGGGCTGCTGCCGGAAGTCCTGGCCCGAGAGCATAAAGTCCTGCGATGCGGCGTTGCCCGACACCGCGTGGCTGATGTTCAGCGTCGGGAGGTAGGGCGTCTTGGCGGCGCGCGACGACTGCCGCGTGGCGGTGACCTGCGCGGCGGCCTGACGGACGGCCGGGCCCTCCTCGGCGAGGCGGAGGAGTTCCTCGTCGCTGAGGCCGATGGCGCCGCCGGTGTCGGTAGAGTCGCCGAGCTGGGCCGTCACGACCTCCGTCGAGCCGATGAGGCGGCTCAGCGCGGCATTGGCCGTGGCGAGCGCGTTCTCGGCCGTGAGGATCGCGAGCTGCGCGTTCCCGACCTGGATGGAGGACCGCAGCGAGTCGGAGCGCGTGGCGGCGCCGGCGGCGACGCGCGCCGTGGAGGCGCGGAGCTGCTGCTGGGCCTGCTCGAGCTGCTTCTGCGCGGCGCCCGCCTGCTCGTGGGCGGCCAGCACGGCGTAGTACTGCTGCTTCACGCTGAGCGCCACCGAATAGTCCTGCGCGATCTCCGCGGCCTCGGCGGCGTCCACGTTGAACTGGGCGGCGCGGAGGTTGAAGTAGCGCTGGCCGGCGTCAAAGAGGTTCAGGTTGGCGTTGATCGCCCGCGAATAGGTCCACGGGTTGGCGATCGGGACGATCTGGCCGTTGGGGTTGGTGGTGTTGCCCGAGGAGTAGGTCGCGCCCGTGCTGAAGGAGAGGCTCGGGACGAACGACCCCCAACTGGTGCGGACGGCGGCGGCGCTCTGGCGCACCGCGTTGCGCGCCTGCACGGCGGCCGGCGCATTGCGACGCGCGAGACGCACCGCATCGTCGAGCGCGATGGGGCGGGCCGCGTCCTGCGCGGCCAGCAACGACGGCACCAACATCAGGGAAATCGCGAACGCCTTCATTGCCTCTTCTCCTGGCGACGAGCGTCTTCACGCTCGCGCAGCATCTGGTCGTAAGTGGCCTGTTGCTCGGGCGTGAGCAACTGCCGAATGCGTTGGCGGGTGGCCGCCCCCAGTGAATCGATGGCGGGACGAACCGGGGCCAACAACGAGTCACGCTGACGGTCCCGGTCGTCGAGGACCGAATCGAGCCGGATGCGCTGCGTCTGATCCATCTGCAGATCATCCGCGAGGCGCGTCCGCATCGCCCGGTCCCCCCACTGCCGCTCGATCCGCTCCCGGAGGAGCCACCGGTCCACCGTGATGCCGAGCGCGGCTCCTGCCGCGGCCGCTGTCACGTAGAACGCGAGCGCCAGTACCTGGGTTCGACGCATCGTACCCTCGATTCGTTAGTGGTCGGTCACGGCGCGGAGGGTTGCCTGGCGGTCAGGCACCAACCCGCGTCGTGCAAAGACCTGGTCGGTCGGCGCCGGCGTCTCGATCACCGACTCGTAGGCCATCCGCCGCTCGAGCGCCTGCTCGCGGAGGAAGACCGAGCCGGCCACGATCAACGTCAGTCCGGCCGCGATGAGCCCGACCTGATACGCGCGCTCCGAGAGCGCCCACCAGCGTCCCTCGTCCTGGCCGCGCTCGATGCGCGCGAGGATCCGCTGCTCGAGGCCCGCCCAGTACGACTCGGCCGCCGGCGGCGCCACGATGGCGCGCAGCTGGTTGGTCAACTCGTCGTCCCGGACCAGTGCCGGGCCCCGCATTTCGTCGTTCATAGTCCGCTCCTCAACTCACCCAGGATCCTGCGCAACTGGGACCTGGCGTAATGGAGATCGGACCGGGCCGTCCCTTCGGGGATGTCCAGCATCTTCCCGATCTCCGCGTGTTTGTACCCTTCCACATCGTGCAGCACGATCACCGACCGCTGGCGCGGCGGGAGTGTCTCCAAGGCATCCTTCAGCCGCTGCCGCAGCTCGTCACCCTCGGCAGGGTCCCGGAACGTCGACGCGACCGTCTCGGGCAGCTCATCCGCGTCGCGCACCTTCCGGCGGCGCGTCACGTCCAACGCGGCGTTCGCCACGATCCGATGGAGCCAGGCACCGAACGCCTGGTCCGGCAGGAACCGGTCGATCGCCCTGAACGCGTGCAGGAAGCCGTCCTGCACGGCGTCCTCGGCGTCCTCGTGGTTGATGACGATTGACCGCGCGACCACGTACGCACGACGCTGGTGCCTGCGCACCAGTTCCGAGAACGCCTGCCGCTCGCCGCGCTGGGCGGCGAGGACGAGCTCGCGTTCGTCCGCTGGCCGCTCAGTCACGGCACGCCCAGCGACCTGGCCCCACGGAAGGGCGATGGCGGTCACGACAAACGCTCACGGTTCACATCCTCTGATACGCGGCACAGGCATCCGGCGTTGGGGTGTTGCGCAGCGGCTGCGCCGTCTCAAGCGGGAGCCGTGCCGCCGAGTCCGAGGAGGGACGCGCGCGTGCGCATCGCGTCGATGACGAAGGCGATGTGCGGGTCGAGTTCGACGCCAAGCGCAGCCGCTCCGTTAACCACATCCTCCCGTGACACCCCGCGCGCAAAGGCCTTGTCCTTCATCTTCTTTTTGACACTCGAAACCTCGAGATCGAGTACGCTGCGGGACGGCCGAACCAGCGCCGCCGCCGTGATCAGCCCCGTCAGCTCGTCCACCGCGAAGAGCGCCTTGGCCATCCGCGTCTCCCGGGCCACCCCGGTGTAGTGCGCGTGCCCGAGGATGGCCTGCAGGATCCCCTCCGGGTACCCGAGCGACCGGAGGTGGCGCACCCCCTCCGCCGGGTGCTCGGCATCCGCCGCGTGCGCCTCGTTGGGGAAGCGCTCGTAGTCGAAGTCGTGCAGGAGGCCGGCCAGCCCCCACGCGGCCTCGTCCTCGCCGAAGTGGCGGGCATAGGCCACCATCGCCGCCTCCACCGAGAGCATATGCTTGCGGAGCGAATCGCTGGCGGTCCACGCCTCCATCAGGGCGAGGGCGTCGGCGCGCGAAGGGAGCGGAGTGTCGGTCATACCGAAATCTAGGCGGCGCGGGCGGCCCGGAGTGCGTTGACGATCACCGCCACGTCAATGGCCTCCTGGATCACGGCTCCCAGCGTCGGCGGGATGTGGCCGAGCGCCGCGAAGACCATCCCCACCGCCGAGAGGCCGAGTCCCGCGTAGATGCTCTGCCGCGCGATCCGGACGCTGCGCTTCCCGATCACCACGGCCTCTTCCACGCGGGTGACGTCGTCGGCGAGAAGGACCACCCCGGCGGCCTCGGCCGAGATCCCGCCGCCGTGCGCCGCCAGCGCCACGCCGACCGTTGCCGCCGAAAGGGCCGGCGCGTCGTTGGTCCCGTCGCCCACCATCAGGACCCGGTGTCCGGCGTCCTCAAGCGCCCGCACGGCCACGACCTTGTCCTCGGGGAGCAGGTCGCCCTTCGCCTCGGTGATTCCCACCGCGCGGGCCAGCGGCTCGACGTTTTCCGTGTGGTCGCCGGACAGGAGGACGATGCGGCGGATCCCCAGCGCGCGGAGGTTCGCGAACATCGGCGCGATCCCCGTGCGGGCGCGGTCCGCGTAGCGGATGGAGCCGAGCGCCATACCGTCGGCGGCCACATAGGCGCGAAGCCCCGCCTCGGTATTGTGGATGGTCCCGAGCGCGGCGGCCGCGTGCGGGTGTTCCCTCTCGACGAGCGCGAGCGAGCCGATGGTCACGCGCCTGCCCTCGACCTCGCCGGTGACGCCCTGGCCCGGGGCCTCGACGACGTGCTGCGGGATGGGGAGCGTGAGCCCCCTGGCGTGCGCGGCGTCCACCGTGGAACGCGCGAGGTGGTGGCCCGAGCCCAGTTCGAGTGCCGCGGCGATGCGCAGCATCTCGTCCTCGGTGCCCGGCACGAGCGCGGAGATCGCATCGACCTCGGGGCGGCCGAGGGTGAGTGTGCCCGTCTTGTCGAAGACGGCGACGTCCACCTCGGCGAGCTGTTCGAGGGCGGTGCCGTTGCGGATCATAATCTGCCGGCGGGCCGCGCGATTGATCCCGCCGATGATCGCCACGGGCGTCGCGAGGAGGAGTGGGCAGGGCGTGGCGATCACGAGCACCGCGAGAACGCGCCCCGGGTCGCCCGAGAGCCACCACGCGATGCCGCACGCCGCGAGGGTGACCGGGGTGAACCAGACGGCCCACTTGTCCGCGAGGCGCTGGATGGGCGCCTTCTCCGCCTGCGCCGTGCGGACGAGCTCCACGATCTGCGCGTAGAGCGAGGCGCTCGCCTTGGCCGTCACGCGCACGACGACGGGGCTGTGGAGATTCACGACGCCCGACCGCACCGCGGAGCCCGGGGTCACGCGCTCGGGGAGCGGTTCGCCGGTGACGCGTGAGGTGTCGAGTGAGCTCGAGCCCTGGTCGACGGTGCCGTCACAGGGGATCATCTCGCCCGGCCGGACGAGGATGCGGTCGCCGACCGCGACCTGGTCGGCGGCGATGTCCTCGGGCTCTGCCCCGCCGCCGACCGGAAGCCGGTGCGCGATGCGTGGTGCGGCCGCCTCGAGGTCGCGCACGGCGTTGGACGCGCGGCCCTCGGCGTAGCGCTCGAGCAGCTCGCCGCCGGTCTGCATCAGCACGATGACGAGTCCGGCAATCGGCTGGCGGAGCGCGATGGCCGTACCGATCGCGAGCATCGCCACGATGTCGGCGGCGAACTCGCCACGCGCCATCCCGCGGACGGTGCGGAGGATGACGGGCGCGCCGAGCAGGACGAGCGCGACGAAGAGGACGGCCCGCGACCCGTCGCGGGTCGCGGGGATGAGCGCGAGGATTCCGCCGAGGACAAGCGCGAGGACCGTGAGCGCCGGGGTGCGGATCGCGGATCGCGGCACGAGGGTGAAGAACGACGCCCCGCGCCCTTCGGGGGACGCGGGGCGTTCGGCCACGGAGGGAGCCGTCACGCGGGAATCACGGCGTGGTGACGACGGACGGCGTCTCGTGCGACTCGAACTTCTTGTTCGTGAGCGCCACGATGGCGAGCACGATGATCACGATCGAGATGATGCCGACGATCAGGCCTTTGTAGGCGGCGGCGGTGTCGCGGCCGCTGAGGGGTGCGTGCATTGGGTGTCCGACCTCACCAGTGGGAGTGAACGCGCGTCAGCCGACGCGCACCGTGACCATATGGTCGTTCTGCGTCAGCTTCTTCATCACGTCGAGCCCGCCGGTGATCTGGCCGAAGACGGTGTGCACGCCATTGAGATGGCGCGTGTTGGCCTCGGAAAGGACCATAAAGAACTGCGAGCCGCCGGTGTCCTTGCCGGCGTGCGCCATCGAGAGCGCGCCGACGGCGTGGGTCCGCGGGTTGTTCGCGGTCTCGCACTTGATGGTCCACCCCGGCCCGCCGGTGCCCGGCGGACCCTTGGGGGTGCCGCCGATCTTGGCGTTGGGGCAGCCGCCCTGTACCACGAAGTCGGGAATCACGCGGTGAAAGCGAATGCCGTCGTAGAAGCCCTGGTTCGCGAGCTTCTCGAAGTTGGCGACCGTTTCCGGCGCGTCCTTCTCGTACATCTCGGCGGTGATGGTGCCTTGGTTGGTCTCGAAGGTGGCGGTCTTCATTGGGACGTTCGAAGGGGAAAGGGCAAGGAGGCCGACCCCGCCAATCTAGCGTCTTGGCGGGGAGCTTGCGCTGAACTGGTAATAGCGCGGGACCTTGCAGCCATTGCGCAGGGCGGGCTCAAAGGTCCACCGCGCGATGGCCTGCCGCGCGCCGGTGGTGAGCCAGGCGCTGGTCGATTCGATTACGCGGAAGGTCGTCATATCGGGCTTGCCGAGGGTGTCCACCAGGACCTCGACCTTGAGCGACGAACTCCCGTCGCGCCGGAGCGCGCTGGCGGGAATCGGGCGGCGGATCGGCGGGGGCACCATCTGGACGGGTGTCGGGACGCGCTCGACCTCGAGGCGCGGATCGGCGGCGGCGTCCTCGCGCGCAAGGACGCAACTGTCGGCGGGGGCGGCGAGCTGCACCGCGTTGCGCGTGCGCGGCGCGGCCGCGCAGGCGGCGACGATGGTCGCGAGCGCGGCAAGGACGAACAGGCGCGTCGTCGACGCGGCGGCGGGGCGGGGAGCGGTCATAGGTCGGCGGAGGGGCAGATGTCGGCGAGCGGGCACTCGCCGCAGCGGGGGGTCCGGGCCACGCAGACCGCGCGGCCGTGGGCGATCATCAGGTGCGAGAGCATCGTCCAGCGCTTGCGCGGAAACAAGGGCATCAGCGCGCGCTCCACCTTCACGGGGTCGGTCTCGCGCGTGAGGCCGAAGCGTCCGGCGAGCCGCTGCACGTGCGTGTCGACGACAATGCCCTCGTTCTTCCCGAAGGCGTTGCCGAGGACCACGTTCGCCGTCTTGCGGCCGATGCCGGGGAGCGCGACGAGCTCGTCCATCGTCTGGGGGACCTCGCCGCCGTGGCGCTCGAGGAGCGCGTCGGCGAGCCCGGCGAGCGACTTCGCCTTGTTGCGGAAGAAGCCGGTGCTGCGGATCACGTCCTCGATCTCCTCGCGCGATGCCTTGGCGAGTGCGGCGGCGTCGGGCCACCGGCGGAAGAGCGCCGGCGTGACGAGGTTCACGCGCACGTCGGTACACTGCGCGGAGAGGATCGTCGCGACCGCCAGCTCAAAGGGATTGCGGTGATTGAGCGCGCAGTGCGCGTCGGGATACGCCTTGGCGAGCCGGCGTTCGATGCGCCGCGCGTGCGCGCGAAGCGCATCGCCGGTGAGGCGTGCGCGCGGCCGGGCCTTCGCCGTCACGCGCTCAGGCCGCGGCGGTCTGCGCCTGCCGACGGCGCGCCGCAAAGGCGACGACCTCGTCCGCCGAGCGCGTGTTGATCACGTCGGCCGGCGAGAGCCACGCCTTGCGCGCCATCCCGATGCCGAGCCCGATGTTGTCGAGCCCGTCCACCGAGTGCGCGTCGGGGCCGATCTCGATGCACGCGCCGTGCCGTGCCGCGCCGCGCGCCGTGCGCCAGTCGAGGTCCAGCCGATGCGGGTCGGCGTTGAGCTCCACGGCCACGCCGAGCGCGCCCGCGCGCTCGAGCACCGCGTCCATATCGATCGCGTACGGCTCGCGCGTGAGGAGAAGGCGTCCGGTGGGGTGGCCCAGCACGGCCATATGCGGATCGTCGAGCGCCTTCAGCACGCGGTCGGTCATCTGTCGCTCGTTCATCCCGAAGCGCGAATGCACCGAGGCGATCACATAGTCAAAGCGGTCGAGCACCTCCACCGGGTAGTCGATCCGGCCGCAGGGGAGGATGTCGGCCTCAACGCCCTTCAGCACGCGGAAGTCGGCGAACGAGGCGTTGATGGCGTCGATCTCCTCGTGCTGCCGCGCGAGCGATTCCGCCGTCAGGCCGCCCGCATAGAACGCCGACTGCGAGTGGTCGGAGATTCCGAGGTAGCTCCAGCCACGACGCCGGGCCTCGGCGGCGAGCTCGGCAATCGTCGCGCCGCCGTCGGAGTACTGCGAATGGCAGTGCAGCACGCCGCGCAGGTCGGCAAGGGTAATCAGGCCAGGGAGCGTGCCGGCCGCGGCGGCGTCCACCTCGCCCAGTCCTTCGCGCAGCTCGGGCGGAAGCCAGGGAAGCCCGACCGCCGCGTAGAGCGCCCGCTCGTCCGCGAGCTCCACCGTCGAGCCGTCGGCGCGCCGCAGGTCGTGCGGGCCGAGCGCGAGTCCGTGCGAGGCCGCGCGCGCGGCGATCTCGGCAACGTGTGTCTCGGAGCCCGTGACGCGGAACCAGGTGACGACGAACTCCTCCGCGGGCACGCAGTGGAAGAGCAGGCGCATTCCGTCGTCAAAGCGGATCGCGACCTCGCGCGTGCCGCTGCCGACGGAGTCGCGCACGCCGGGCGTGCGTGCAAAGGCCGCGGCCACCGCCTCGGGGTCGCGCGAGCAGGCGGCGACGATCTCCACCTCGCGCACCGTCTCGCAGTGGCGGCGCACTGCGCCGCCGATCTCCGCCCGCACCACGCCCTGTTGGCGACGGACCGCGGCAAGGAGCCGCTCCGCCTCGGCGCGGCCGTGCGGCAGGAGGACCTGCGCGCCGCTCTCCTTGAGCCACGCGATCCCGCGCAGCACCTGTTCCGCCGTGCGCGCGCCAAAGCGCGGGAGCTCGGCGAGCCGTCCGTCGCGCGCGGCCTCCTCGAGCTCCTGCAACGTGTCGAGCCCGAGTCCCTCGTGGATCCGGCGGATGCGCGAGGGGCCGAGCCCCGGAACGCGCATCATCTCGAAGAGCCCCTCGGGCGTGGACTCACGGAGCTGGTCGAGGAGCGTGGACTCGCCCTCGGCCTTGAGCTCCTCGAGGACCTCGATCACCTCGGGGGCAAACCGGCGTCGGTCGCGGCGGAGGAGCTCGTCGAGCGGTCGCACGTCATTGGCCGCCAGCGACCGCGCCGCATCGGCATACGGCGCGGGGACCGTGGCGTCCTCGCCCTGTAGCTCGAGCAGTGCCGCGATCTCGTGCAGGAGGTGGGCGGCGACGCGGGTATCCATAGTCGAAATATAGGCGGGGCGCCTACCCGAGCCCTTACTCTTCCCGGCCTGCGTGCTCCGACAGGTGGTCGATCAGCCCGTGCAATTGCCTCTCGGTGAGGTCGATCTCCTGCGCGGCGCCCTCGACGTCGAGGAGCCCCGCGCGCATCGAGATCGCCACCTGGTTCAGGTAGCGGATCTTGGCGAGGATCTCCTCGGTGTGCTTGCGGAGGCCGAGGAATCGGCGCTTCTCGGCGAGCGCGCGGCGATATCGCTTGACGAGCTCGGGGGGCGTCAGGCGCTTGGCGAGGGCAATGACCTCCTCGCGCGAGCGGCCCGGGAGCGCGCCGCGGTCAGGGAGGCCGAGGTCATCCCACGTCTCGTCGGAGAACCAGAGCCGACCCACGTATTCGATCCCGTCGTAGATGATCCGCACCGAGACGTTGAACCGGCGGCCGTCGGATTCGATGGTCGCCACGTACGGCTGCGTGATCTCGTCGTTCGATGCCATTCAGGTCGACAGGAGGGACTCGGTCCGCGCCAGGAACGCGCGCACGGCCGGGAAGAGAGCCTCTGGCTGTTCAACATACGGTACGTGGCCGCAGGCATCCAGCCAGAGCGTCTCGGCCCCGAGCGCCTCGGCCGCCGCCATCGACGAGGCAATGGGGATGGGGTCCTGCCGCCCGTGGACCACGAGCGACGGGACCTGTACCGTGCGCAGGGCGGGGATGAGGTCGTATTCGCCCAGCGACTCCCAGACCGACCGCTGGACGCGCCCGGTGACCATAAACGGGGTGAGATCGTGGGCCTTGGCCGGGTCGGCGAAGTAGCCGGCCACGGAGAGCTCAAAGGCGCGCTGCCTGAAGGCCGCCGGGTCGCGCTCGCGGAGCCCGC
Source organism: uncultured Gemmatimonas sp. (assembly GCA_964466515.1). Classification (GTDB taxonomy): domain Bacteria; phylum Gemmatimonadota; class Gemmatimonadetes; order Gemmatimonadales; family Gemmatimonadaceae; genus Pseudogemmatithrix. The sequence goes on from CAYXQS010000004.1 coordinate 15,612, forward strand.
TCGCCGTGAGCGCCGCGCGCAGCTCGGCCACCGCCGCGCTCTTCTGGCGCTGCTCGAACTCGGCCTCAAAGGCGCTCCGGAAGGTGCGGTTCACCGGCCCCGGATCGAGGAGCACCATCCGCACCGGCGGCGGCCCCGCGCGGCCCGCCGCGGCCTCGTTCGCATAGAGCATCGCGAGCATCGCGCCCCACGAATAGCCCACGAGCGTGAGCGGACCCGGGGCGAGCTCGGCAATCACCGCGGCGAGGTCCCCGACGTGCGTGCGCCAGGTGATTGGCGTCCGGTCGTCGGTCTTGGAGCGCCCGCCGCCGCGCTGGTCGTAGTAGATGCAGTCGCGCTCGTCGGCAACGGCGAGGAGCTGCGGGAGGAGATACTCGTGGTGTGCGCCCGGGCCGCCGTGCAGCACCAGCATCCGGCTCCGCGGCGCGGCCGGGCCGTAGCGGCACCAGTAGAGCGGCAGCGCGGTAGTGGTGGTGAGGCCGTCCTCGATCGGGGGCGGGATCGGGGGCACGGCGGTCAGCGCACCGCGCCGTCGCCCTTGAACACCACGCCGCCCTTCATCACGAAGGTCGCGCGCTCGAGCACCGTCACGTCGCGCAACGGGTCGCCCGGCACGGCGACGATGTCGGCGTAGCGTCCCGCGGCGAGGGTGCCCACGCGATCCTCCCAGCCGAGCAGCCTGGCCGCGGACGACGTGCCGGCCACGATCACTTCCATCGGGGTCATCCCGCCCCACTCGACCATCAGCGTGAACTCGTGCGCGTTCCTGCCGTGGCGTCCCACGCCGGCGTCGGTGCCCAGCGCGATCGGCACACCGGCGGCCCGCGCGATCTTCGTGGCGTTCTGCATCGCGGCCGCCGCCGCGCGCGCCTTCACCGCCACATACTCCGGCATCGTCCCCGCATTCGCGGCGCGCAGCACGGCCTCGGCGGCCATCATCGTCGGCACGAGATAGGTCCCGCGCTCCGCCATCATCCGCGCGCCCTCGGCGTCGAGGAACGACCCGTGGTCGATGCTCGCCACGCCCGCCTGCGTCGCGAGCTTGATCCCCTCGGTGCCGTGCGCGTGGGCCGCGACCTTCCTGCCCAGCTTCCGCGCCTCGTCCACCATCGCCGTCAGTTCCTCAAGCGAGTACTGCGACGCGCCGATGGACTGCGTCCCGCCCGAGAGCACGCCCGCCGTGGCGCAGGTCTTGATGACGTCGGCGCCGTACTTCACCTGGTAGCGCACGGCGGCGCGCACGGCGTCCACGCCGTCGGCAATCCCCGTCTCCGGCGAACCCTCAAAGAGCCCCGGCCGGTAACTGTTCTCGTCGCAATGTCCGCCGGTGATCCCGAGCGAATGTCCCGCGGTCACGATCCGTGGGCCCGTCACGAAGCCGCCGTCGATCGCCTTCCGCAGTCCCACGTCCTCAAAGCCGCCGGCGCCCAGCATCCGCACGGTCGTGAATCCGCCGAGCAGTGTGCGACGCGCGTGTTCGGCGCCGAGGATCGCGGCAAACCCGGGGTAGTCGCGTGCGGCCGCGTCAAAGGCCCCGGCGTCCTCGATCTCGCGGCCGAGGAGGTGCACGTGCATATCGATGAAGCCGGGGAGGAGCGTGACGTCGCCGAGGTCCACGCGCCGCGCGCCGACGGGAATCCGCACGGTCGATTCCGCCCCCACCGCGACAATGCGGTCGTCGGTCACCACCACCACGCCGTTGGCGATCGGTGCGGCGCCGGTGCCGTCAATGATGCGCGCGGCCCTGAGTACCACGGTGCCCGTCCCGGCGGTGGGGACCTGTGCGTGGAGCGGGGCCGCGAGAAGGACGGCGGCGAGAAGCGCGAAGGCGCTGCGAGGGAGAAAATGCATTGTCCCGTGGTGGTGGTATTCGTTCCGGGGAGGACCTGCGTATGTTATCAGGCGGTCCGGTCGTTCACCAGAAGAACGTGAGTCCCAAAGAACCCACCTCCCCCTCGTCGCTCGCGCTTCGCTTCGCCCGCCTCGTCCAACTCGTGGCGGACGGCGCTGAGCCGGCGTCCAGGCAGCGCGACGCGGTCCGGGCGCTGGCCAAGGCGGTCGGCGGCGCGAGCGTGGGGATTGCGCCCGACGGCACCGGCACGATCCTGGCGGACGGCGCCGCCGTCGCGGGGGAGTCACCCGAGGACACGGTCGCGCTCGCCCTCCTTGCCGGGCGGATGAACGCCTATGGCGTCGAGGAACTTACGCTCACGCCGAAGGCCGCGCAGGCGGACCTCAACGATCTCGCACGGCTGCTCGCGGCGTTGCCGGCCGGCGACGACCCCGCCGCGTTCTTTGCGGCGCGCGCGTCCACCGTGGATGTGCGGGGGATTCCGCGGAGGCTCCGGGCGCGCGTGGTTGCCGCGGCTTCCGAGCCCGCACCGGAACCCGAGCCGGCGGCTGCGGCGCCTGTGGCGCCACAGCCGGAGCTGGCGGAACCGGTCGTGGTTGCGCCGGGGAGCGCCGCCGACACGCGGTCCGAGCGGCTCGCGGAGGCGATTGATCTTCCCGCCACGGACGACGCCGAGCTCGCGGCGCTCTTCAAGCGGTTGCAGGACGCCACCGACGCGTCGACGCTCGGGCCGCTCCTCGAGGCGCTGGGCAGTCGCGCGGACCTCGCCTTCCGCACCGGGCAGCAGATCATCCTCGCCGACGCGGTCGGCGGGCTCATTGCCATTGAGCACGTGCAGCTTGAGGTGGACGCGTCGGAGGCCCGGCGGAGCGCCTTTTCGCAGGCGCTCCGCCGCCTCGCGACGCCGCTCATCCTGCGGCAGTTCGCCGTGATGCGGCACCGCCTCGCATCCGACGCGCCGCTGGCCCAACGCCTGCAGGCCATTCTCTTTCGCTTCGGCACCGACGGCGCCGAGGCAATGATCGACGAGTACGTCTCCGTGGCGACGGAGGAGGAGCGCCGAACCTGCCTCGATGCGTTGCGTGGGCTCGGCCGTACGCACGACGCCCTCTTTGCGCTCGTGCGCGACACGCGCGACCTGGTTGTCCGCCAGGCGGCCGGGATCCTCGGTGCGCTGCGCGAGGACACGGGCGAACAGATCCTCGTCGAACTGTTGCGGCATCCCGACGCCCGGTCGCGCCGCGCCGCCGTGGCCGCGCTCGCGCAGTTCTCCACGCCCACCTCGACCGACGCGCTCGGGCTCGCGTTGCAGGACGAGTCGCCGATGGTGCGGATGCGCGCCGTCGCCGCGCTCACCGAACGCGGCCCGTCCGCGGCCGCGCTCCTGGCGCCGCTCCTCGAGAACGAGGGGGACCGCGAGGTCCTCTACTCCACGGTCGCGGGGCTCGGCGTCATCGGCACGCCGGAGGCGGTGCAGCTCCTCGTGCGCGTCGCACAGGGCGACACCGAGCATTCGCGCAAGCGCAGCGCGGGCCACCGCATCCGCGCCTGCGAGGCACTGGTGGCGGTCCGTTCGCCGCAGGCGATGGCCTGCGTGCAGTCGCTGCGCGAGGACCGCGATCGCGAGGTGCGCGACGCCGCGGTGCGTCTCGTGGCGCAGGCCTCGCGGCGCTCGACCACGATGCGCGCGGCCGTCGCGCCGTAGCGCTCACCGCCGCCGCGGGACCGGGAGCAGGACGAGCGCGAAGATGAACGAGAGCAGCCCCAGCGCGAGCGTCGAGATGTCCGCCCCGGCGAAGTGCAGGATGATCCCAAAGAGCGCAACGCCTTCGCCGAGGGTCCAGCCCACGATGGTGAGCGTGCCACGCAGCGCGGGCGGTGCCACCTCCGCGCGCGGCCGCAGCACGAACACCGCGGCGCCGCACGCGACCACGAGTCCCCACAGCACGTAGCGCAGCGTGCCGACGGGCAGGTTGGCGACCGCCTGCGTGGCCTCCGACCCGCCCACCGCGCGCAGGTAGACCGAGACGCCGGCAAAGAGGAACACGCCGGTGATGAGCGCGACGCGGATGATAAGGAGCTGCTTGGACGGCATTGGGCTATCTCCGTTCGTAGACGCGGCGCCCACCCACCCAGGTGGAGAGCACGTGCGTGTTGAGGATCATCTCGGCTGGCACGCGCAGGATGTCCTGGTCGAGCACGACGAAATCGGCGCGCTTGCCGGCGGTGAGCGAGCCGAGCTCCTGCTCCTGGAACGCCGCGTAGGCGGGCCACAGCGTCATCGAGAGGAGCGCTTCCTCCCGGGTCATCCGCTGCTCGGGATACCAGCCGCCCGCCGGCCATCCGCGGCGGTCCTGCCGCGAGACCGACGCGCTGAACGAGATCAGCGGGTCCGCCGATTCCACCGGGGCGTCGCTGCCGTTGGGGATGATCACGTGGCTGGCGATGAGCGAGCGCCACGCGTATGCGCCACGCAGCCGCGTCTCCCCGAGCCGCGCGTCGGCCCAGTACATATCGCTCGTCTGGTGCGATCCCTGCATCGAGGGAATCACGCCGAGCGCCGCAAAGCGCGGGATGTCGTCGTAGTGCAGGATCTGGGCGTGCTCCACCCGGAAGCGATGGTCCGCCGTGGGGCGTGCCTTGAGTGCGGCCTCGTACGCATCGAGCACGAGCCGGTTGCCGCGGTCGCCGATGGCGTGCGTGTTGACCTGGAATCCCGTCGCGAGCGCGCGCGACGCGATGTCCTGGATATGCGCGGGCTCCGAGACCAGCAGCCCCGACGTGCGCGCGTCGTCGCTGTAGGGTTCGAGGAGTGCCGCGCCGCGCGAGCCGAGCGCGCCGTCCTGGTAGAGCTTCACCGAGCGCACCCAGAGCATCCCGTTGTACAACCCGCTCTGCGGCCCGCGGCGGAACCACGCGTCAATCGTCGCCGCGTGGTCGGAGATCATCGCGTAGAGCCGGATATCGAGCGCATTCTCGCGCCCGAGCTCCTCGTACAGGTCGAGCACGGGCCCGGACGCGCCGGCATCGTGTACGCCGGTGAGTCCATAGCGATGCATCTCGGCAATGGCCGCGCGGATCGCGGCCTTGAGCTGTGCGCGCGAGGCGCCGGGGATCGCGCGCGTGACGAGCCGCTGCGCGTTGTCCACGAGGACGCCGGCAGGCGCGCCGTCGGCGTCGCGCTCGATCGCGCCGCCTGCGGGGTCCGGCGTCTCGCGCGTGACGCCCGCGAGCTGCAGCGCGCGCGCGTTGGCGAGTCCGGCGTGGCCGTCCACGCGTGTCAGGTACACCGGATGGTCCGGTACCGCGCGCGAGAGCGCCTCGTGCGTGGGGAACGCGGTCACCGCCCAGTCGTTCTGGTCCCACCCGCGTCCGGTGATCCACTCGCCCCTGGGCGTCGTCTGCGCCCGCTCCACCACGCGGGCAATCACCTCGTCGTACGAGCCCGTGCCGACAAGATTCACGTTCTGCAGCGCCTGGCCGAGTCCGACGACGTGGGCGTGCGCGTCGGTCATCCCCGGGATCACCGTGCGGCCGCCGAGGTCAAGGGTCTCGGTGCGCGGTCCGGTGAGCGCGCGCGCGCCGGCCACGTCGCCCACGAAGACCACGCGGCCGCCGCGGATCGCCATCGCGTCCACGATCGGACGCGCGCCGTCGGCGGTATAGATGCGGCCGTTCAGGACGACGAGATCGGCCGGGGCAGGCGTCGATTGCGCGGCGAGCGGCGCGACCGCGACTGCCGCGATCACGGCGATCGCCAGCAGGCGCTGCGACCGTCGGCTTGGGCGGAACTGTGACATCGGGAAATGTGTGCGGGTGAGGTGGGTCACGACCTGCTCATTCTCGCCGGACGGCGGGGAACGCGCCAGTGGAGCGTCGTGTACGCGGGGGGTGGCGCGTCGGCCGCGTCGGCCGTCACTTGGATCGGTTCTTTAATTTTGGAGGCGCTGATGCCGTCCACCCGTTTGATGGGGTTGCTCGCCGCTACGCTCGTGCTTGCCGGCCCACTCGGCGCCCAGGTCCGCGATCCCGCGCCCGAGAGCAGGGAAGAGGCGGAGGCGCGGATGGCGCGCCGCGCCGCGGGACTCACCGTCGGTCATTGGGACCTGCGAGGCATCGAGCCGGCCGCCACGGTGGAGGTCTCGACCCTGCCGATGTTCTACGGCTTTATGCGCAAGGGACTCGACGCGCGACTCGCGCTCGAGAACGGCATCGGGGTCTGGCGGCGCGTCCAGTCCACCGAGGCCACCGGCGGCATCGGCGGGACCGCGGCCGAGGAGGTGCAGAGCTGGGTCATCGCGCAGACGACGGCGCTGCGGTTCTTTCCGGCCACGGACGCCGGCGCGTCGGTCGAGCCGTGGGTCCTTGGCGGCGTCGGGTTCACCATCGGGATCGACGATCGCGAGACCGATGGCGGCGGCGTGCTCGGGGGCGCCGCCGGCGGCAGCGGCATCCAGATGGTCCCGGGTGTCTCCCTGCAAGGCGGCACAGGCGTCGAATGGTGGTTCGGCTCCACGCTCGCCCTGAACGTCGGCGCACGGTACCAGTGGACCCGCTTCTTCGAGAACTTCGGTGGCGAGCGGACGTACCAAGGACCCTCCTACGACCTTGGCCTCGTGTACAAGTTCCGATACCGCTGATCCCGGGTTTTCCGCGAACGTCTATCGTCCCGATGCGTACTGCCCGACTCCTCCTTCTCCTCCTTCCCGCACTGCTCCTTGCGGTGACCGGCGCGGCAGATCACGGTCAGCGCGCGCTCACGATCATCGCGCATCGGGGCGCGTCGTGGGATGCGCCGGAAAACACCTTCGCCGCGTGGGACCTCGCCCTCGAGCGCGGCGCGCACTGGATCGAGCAGGACGTGCGCCGCACCGCCGACGGCGTCCTGGTGGTGTTCCACGACGACTCGCTGCACCGCACGGCGCGCGGGCCCGCCGACGCGTGTACCGGCGTGGTCCACGAACGCCGCCTGGCCGAGCTCCGGCGCTGCGAGGTCGGGAGCTGGTTCAACACGGAGTATCCGGATCGCGCGCGCGCCGTGTATGTGGGCGCCGCCATCCCCACGCTCGACGCGGTGCTCGCGCGCTATGTGGGCCGCGCGCGCTTTTATATCGAGCTGAAGGGCGGGGGCGACGCGCCGGCGATGGAGCGCGAGACACTGGCGTTGCTCCGCCGCCACGGGCTCGTCGGCCGGGACGCGGCGGCGGCGCAGGTGATCATCCAATCGTTCGATGCCGACGCGCTCCGGCGGATCCACGCGCTCGAGCCGTCGATTCCACTCACCCAACTGCTCGGTGACGACCCGGTCCCGGCCGCGGAGCTGGCGGCGCGCCTGACGGCGATCGCGGGGTATGCGCGCGGGGTCGGGCCGTCACGGCGGATCGTGAGTGCGCGCTTTGTCGAGGCGGCGCACGCGGCGGGACTCGTCGTTCACGCCTACACCGTGAACGCGCCGGAGACGATGGCCTGGATGCGGTCGATCGGGGTGGACGGCCTCTTCACGGACCGTCCCGACGAACTCGCGCGACTCAGCCCGTGAGCTGCGCCTCTTCGCGCGACTCGCGGATCAGGGCGATGGCCGCCGTGTTCACCGCGACCTCGCCGACCTCGGCGCCGTCGCCCACGAAGACCGCCTTGGTAATCCCGGCAAACTTGCCGCAGTGCGCGAGGTAGTCGCTCATCCGCTGCATCGGCGCGAGATACATCGTGCCGCGGATCCCCTTCCCGCCGATCAGGTAGATTTCGACGTCGCGCTCGCCGGCCCCGGCGCCGGCCTGGCCCACGACCTGCAGGTTCTCGTCGGGCGCGGAGACGAGGACCACGAGGTCGGTCTGCACGATGAGGTGCCCCGGCGCCTCCTGGAGCTTCGGCCGGCGGGCGTCCACCATATTCATAAAGCCGCCCTTGCGGCTCCCGAGGAACGCCACGAGCGACATATCCTCGGCGATGAAGATGGAGCCCTCGACGAGGGTGCCGTCGCGGAGCACGACGTGCAGGCGCTTGTTCTCTTGGGTACGGACGCGGCCGATAGGAGCGGTCATAGGGCGTTGGAGGGTGGGTCCAACCGGAATGACGAACCAGCCGTCCGGAACGGCACATCACCTTGCGAAGGCCCCTGCGGGGCGTTGACCCTTCAGGATGTCCACCCGTCGCACCGCCGCCACGTCGTGCATTGGCTCTTCCGGGGCGCTCCTCGCGCTCGGCCTTCTGGTCGGCGCGCCCGGCCTTGCCGCCCAGGCCCGCCCACCCGTCTCCGCGCCGGTCACCGACCTGCGTTTTGAGGTCACCGCGGGCCCGGAGCAGTTTCGCGACCGCCGCCTGGACGTCACGGTGCGGTTCCGCGTGGCGGGTCGCGACGCGGTGCTGCTCTCGATGCCGGCGTGGACGCCGGGGTCGTACGAGATCGCCAACTATGCGCGGCACGTCGCCGGGTTCACGGCGCGCCAAGCGGGCACCGAGCTCCGCTGGGACAAGCTCGATCCCGACACCTGGCGCGTGCACCCCGAGCGCGCGGGCACTGTTGAGCTCCGATACTGCGTCCGCGCGGACGATTTTGGCGTGGCGGGGAGCTGGACGACCACGGACTTTGCCTTCTTCAACGGGACGACGCTCTTCCTCGCCGTGGAAGGCCGCCTGGAGACATCGGCGACGATGGTCGTGCGCGCGCCGGCGGACTGGCGCGTTGCCACCGGGATGACCAGCGACGATTCCACGCGCCGGTACCGCGCCGCCGACTTCCACGATCTCGTCGATCATCCGGTCTTCGTGGGGCGCTTCGACCTTGACAGCACGCAGGTCCAGGGGAAGTGGATGCGGCTTGCGACCTGGCCGGAAGGGAGCGTGGGCGGCCGGCGTCGCGCGGCGATGTGGGATGGGCTCGCGCGGGTGGTGGAGCCGTTGCTGGAGGTCTTTGGCGAGGTGCCGTGGACGAGCTACACGGTGCTGCAGGCCGCCAGCGACGAGTATCCCGGGATGGCCGCGCTCGAGCACAGCGAGTCGGAGCTCGCGGTGGTGGGGACGCCGTTCCTCGATGAGCCGTTCGTGATGGGCATCCACGCGCACGAGATCGCACACGCGTGGAACGTGAAGCGGCTCCGTCCCGCCGACCTGGTGCCGTATCGCTACGACGCGGCGCAGCCCACGCCCTGGCTCTGGGTGAGCGAGGGGATTACGGACTACTACGCCGACCTCGCGCTCGTGCGCACGGGATTGATTGATGAAACCGCGTTCCTCGAGGCGACGCTGAACAAGATCGAGAGCGTGGCCAACCGGCCGGCGACGGCGCTCGAGGATGCGTCGCTGCAGGCGTGGCTCGGGATGGGCGACGGCACCTCGGACCTCTACTACGACAAGGGATCCCTCGCGGGCCTAGCGCTCGACATCCTGATTCGCGACGCGTCCAATGGCACGCGTTCGCTCGACGGGGTGATGCGCGAGCTGTGGGAGAACAGCTGGAAGAAGGGGCGCGGGTTTACGCACGACGACTTCTGGAACGCCGTGGCGCGTGCGACCCGCGGGCGCGCGTTTGGGGATTTCGAGCGGCGCTACATCGACGGGCGCGAGCCCTTTCCGTGGAACGACTGGCTTCCGCGTGCGGGATGGCGGCTGCGCACCGATTCCATCGCCGAGCCGCGACTCGGCGCGCTGCTCCGTCCGCACGAGGCCGGCGTGCGCGTCTCGGCAATTGACCCCGACGGCGCCGGCGCCAAGGCGGGGCTACGGGCCGGTGACGTCATCGCCCGGATCGGCGGGCGCTCGACGCTGGATCCCGACTTTGGGGACCGCTGGCGGAACTACTGGGGCCGGCGGCCGGGCGATGCGATGCCGCTCGATGTGCGACGCGGCGCGGACACCATACGACTCACGGTGATTGTCGAGACGCTGGTGCGCGTCGACCGGCAACTCGTGCCCGACCCGGCGGCGTCGCCGAGGGCACGGCGCGTGCGTGCCGGCATCCTGGGCGGCGCGCGCGCGCCGTAGCGCTACCGCCCCGTCTTGAACCGCACGAACCGCTCGGTCACCGCCGGGTCCCTCGGCGTGCGCGGCTCGGCCATCACGCGCTCCACCTCGTCGAGTTCGCGCGGGACGAGTGCCGACGGGCGCTCGACGCCGGTTGCCGTGACCAGGTAGTCGTCCTCGATCCGCACGCCGGTCCCTGCGTAGCGCGCGACGGCCGCCGCGATGCGGTCCTTGAACGCCCGGTTGCGCGGGGTCTCGGGAATCAGCGAGAGCAGGTCCTTTCGGACGTACACGCCGGGCTCGATCGTGAATGCGCTGCCCACCGCGATCGTCCCCGTCGCGTAGTACTGCTCGGGGTCGTGCACATCGAGCCCGATTCCGTGTCCGAGCCCGTGCATATAGTAGAGCGCGAGTTGCGGGCAGTTGCGCGCACGCTCGGCGGTACCGCACTCGTACGTGGCCTGCGGCGCCTCGATCAGCCCCAGCCGCACGAGCCCGTCGGCGAGCGCCGCCGTCGCCGAGTCGGCCATTGCGCGCGACGGCCCGCCGACGCGGACCTGCCGCTCCGCCGCCTTCTGCGCCGCGAGCACCACCGCGTAGATCTCGCGCTGCGCCGGCGTGAAGCGGCCGCTCACCGGGATCGTGCGCGTGATGTCCGCGGAATAGCCGTCGAACGATGCGGCCATATCCATCACGACCACCTCACCCGCCTGCGCCACGCGCGTGCTTGCCCCATAGTGCAGCACGGTCGAGTTCGGCCCGGAGCCCACGATCGACGAATACCCCGGCCCGTCCGCGCCTTCGCGGCGCCACACGTACTCCGCGACCGCCTGCAGCTCGAACTCACCGACGCCCGGCTGTGCGAGGCGCATCGCCGCGAGGTGCCCCCGCGCGGAGATCTCCGCCGCCACGCGCAGCCGGGCGAGCTCGGCCGGGCTCTTGGTCCCGCGCAGCGACGCAATGGCGGCCGTCGCGTCCGTGATGCGTGCGGTGGGATGCGCCGCGCGTAGCGAGGCCACGAACTGGTCGTGTGGGGTTGCCGGTCCACGGCCGCCGGTGAAATCGCCCGCCACGTAGAGGGCGGTGCCCGCACCGAGCAGCGAGTCGAGCGCGGCGCGGAGCGTGCCGGCATCGCGTCCCTCGAGCCCCAGCGTCGACACGCCGGCCACGCCCAGGCGCGTTCCCGTCCAGACCTCCTGCGCCGGGTTCTTCGGCTGCACGAAGAGCAGCGCGTCCGTTAGGCCGCCGCGCGGGACCATCAGCAGCGCCGCATCCGACTCCAGGAACCCTGTCAGATAGAAGAACGGGCGCGATTGCTGGTAGGGCAGGAAGTCCGGGCTCGGCTCCGGCGACCCGAGGACGAGGATGGCGCCGTCGCCGATGGTGCGGGCCAACGCCTCGCGGCGCATCGCGAACTCGGCCGTCGGGAGCTGCGCGGCGAGCGGCACGGCGGTCGGCAGGAGCAGCAGCGAAAGGAGCAGGAGTCGGCGCATCTGCGGTGGTGGCGGAAGGTTTGCGGTGCGGACGGACGGTCAGGGAAGATGCGCATTCGTGCCTCTGCGCGCACTGCCTCAGCGGACTCGCGGCCGGGCGCGTAAACTATGGCTGGTACCCCTTCCACACGGAGTCATCCCGCGATGTCTTGGCGCTCCTTCCGTCACGCGCTGGCGCTGATCGTCCTCGCGCTTCCCCTCGCCGCGCAGCAGCGGCTGACCTCTCCCACGGACTTCTTCGGCCATCCCATTGGCGCCGACTACGTCCTTCCCAACTATGTGAAGTTCGCCGAGTACTGGGCGAAGCTCGCGACCGAGTCGGACCGGATGGAGCTCGACACCATCGGCCTGACCGCCGAGGGCCGTCCCCAGTTGATGGCGATCATCTCGAGCCCGGAGAACCTCCGCGACCGCGAGCGCTACCGGCGGATCGCCGAACGGCTCGCGCGCGCCGAGGGCGTGACCGAGGCCGAGGCGCGGCAGCTCGCCAAGGAGGGGAAGGGCGTCGTCTGGATCGACGGCGGCCTCCACGCCACCGAGGTCCTCGGGGCCCAGCAGCTCCTCGAGACGAGCTGGCAGTTGGTCTCGGGCAACGACGAGGAGACGGCGCGCTTCCGCAACGACCTCATCATCGTGATGGTCCACGCCAATCCCGACGGGATGGACCTCGTCAGCGACTGGTATATGCGCAACACGGACCCGCGCCGTCGCAGCACCGGCGGCATCCCGCGCCTCTACCAGAAGTACATCGGGCACGACAACAACCGCGACTTCTACCTCGCGGCACAGCCCGAGTCCGAGAATATGAACCGGGTGCTCTACACCGAGTGGTATCCCCAGGTGATGTACAACCATCACCAGACGGGCCCGGCCGGCACCGTGATGTTCGCGCCGCCGTTCCGCGACCCGATGAACTTCAACGTGCACCCGCTCATCCGCACCGGACTCGACGTCGTCGGCGGCGCGATGCACAACCGCTTCGTGCAGGAGGAGAAGGGCGGCGTGGTGATGCGCCTCGGCGCCGGCTATTCCACCTGGTGGAACGGCGGCCTCCGCACGACGGTCTACTTCCACAATATGATCGGCCTCCTCACGGAGACCATCGGCAATCCGACCCCGATCGAGATCCCGTTCATCTCGTCGCGGCAGATCGGCAGCGCGGACCTTCCGCTCCCGGTGACGCCGGGTCCGTGGAAGTTCCGCCAGTCCGTCGACTACTCGGTCACGGCCAACCGCGCGGTGCTCGACGTCGTGTCGCGCAACCGCGAGATCTTCCTCTATAACATCTGGAAGATGGGCAACGACCGGATCGCGCAGGGCAATCGCGACAGTTGGACGGTCTGGCCCAAGCGGATCGCGGCGGTGCAGGCGCAGATCGAGGAGGAGAACCGCCAGCGTCGTCTCGACGCGGGCGCGGACAACCCGATGCAGTTCCTCGGCGGCTTCGCGGGTGCCGGGCAGGCCCGCAACGGCGAGGCGGCGCAGGCGATGATGGCCGCGCTGCGCGAGCCCGCGATGCGTGATCCGCGCGCCTACATCATCCCCTCGGACCAGGCGGACTTCCCGACGGCGGTGCGGTTCATCGTCGCGCTGCAGAAGGCGGGCGTCGACGTACACCGCGCCACCGCGGCGTTCTCGGTGGGCAACACGCGGTATCCGGCCGGCTCGTACGTCGTGAGGACGGCGCAGGCGTTCGGTGCGCACGTGCTCGATATGTTCGAGCCGCAGGACCATCCGAACGACTTCCGCGTCCCGGGCGGCCCGCCGACCCCGCCGTACGACAACGCGGGGTGGACGCTGGCAATGCAGATGGGGGTGCGGTACGACCGCATCCTCGACGCCGTGAACGGCCCGCTCGAGAAGATCGCGCCGACCTCGCGCGTGACGCCGCCGGCGGGCACGGTGGCAGGCGGCCAGGCCTGGGCGCTCTCGGGCGCCACCAACGACGCGTTCATCGTCGTAAACCGCCTCCTCAAGGCGCGCGCGAGCGTGGCGCGCAAGGCGGACGGCACCTGGATCATCGCCAACAACGCGACGAGCAAGCCGATCGTCGACCGTGCCGCGCGCGAGCTCGGCCTGTCGTTCGCGGCCGGCGACGCCGCCGGGGCCACGCCCGTGCGTCCGCTCCGCATCGCCCTCTGGGATCGGTACGGCGGCTCGATGCCGTCCGGCTGGACGCGCTGGCTCCTCGAGCAGTACGAGTTCCCCTTCACCGTGGTCTTCCCGCAGGAGCTCGACGCGGGGAACCTGAACGCGAAGTACGACGCGATCATTTTCGTCGACGGCGCGATTCCGGCATATCGCCGTCCGGGCCAGGCGGCCCAGGGCGGTGGCGGCGGTGGTGGCTTCGGCGGCGGCACGGCGGATACCGCGTCGCTCCCGCCGGAGTGGCGGCGCGCGGTGGGGAACGTGACGCAGGACCGCACGATCCCGCAGATCAGGCGCTTTGTGGAGAATGGCGGGATGGCAATCACCATCGGGAGCTCGACGAACCTCGCCGCGCACCTCGGGCTGCCGCTCACCAATCATCTGGTGGAACGGACGCCGGATGGCGCGGATCGTCCGCTCGGCAACGCGAAGTTCTACGTCCCCGGCTCGCTCCTCGAGGTGGCGGTGGACAACACGGCGCCGGGCGCGGTCGGTATGACCCCGCGCGCGATCGTGATGTTCGACAACAGCCCGGTCTTCCGGCTCGCGCCGGACGCCGCGGCGCGCGGCGTGCGCCCGCTGGCGTGGTTCGACACCCCCACCTCGCTGCGCAGCGGCTGGGCGTGGGGGCAGAACTATCTCGAAGGCGGCGTTGCAGCCGCCGACGCGACGTTCGGCCGCGGCACGGTGCGGTTGATCGGCCCGGAGGCGCTGTTCCGGGCGCAGCCGCACGGCACCTTCAAGCTGGTCTTCAACGGACTCATCGGCACCGGGCGCTAACCTCCGGCGCGGCAGGTCGCAGGTTGTAGGAGAACGGGGACGCGGGGGATGCCGAGTGGCGTCCCCCGCGTTTCCTTTCCTCCGCCGTTTCTCTTTCCCTTTTTCAAGATGACCCGCGCACCGATCCTCCTGCTTCTCGTTGGGCTGGTCCTCGTCGGGGCCGGCTACGCGCTGGCGTTTGCGGGCGACAGCCCGCTCGCGCCGTGGGGGCTCGCGCTCGGCGCCACGGCCATCCTCGCGGCCATCCTCTGGCTCGGCGCTCGGCGGCGCGGGCGGCTGCCGCGCGCACTCGGCATCACCATCGTCGTCGTTGCGCTCTGCACGGCGGGCGGGTTTGCACTCGCGCTTCTTGCGCCGGTCGCGAGGGGTGGCGGGCCGCTCCTCCTCGGTCTCCCGCGCACGACGGCGGTGATGCTCCTCCTTGTTGGCTGCGTGCCGCTCGTGGTGCTCCCGCTGGCGTACGCGCTGCGCTTTGACCGCGACGTGATGCCCGACGATGCCTGAACCGGTTGGTGCGGGACGCGCGGTGATTGTCGCGGTGGGCGTGGGCTACTTCCTCGCCTGCGCGGCCATCGGGTGGTGGGCGTCGCGGCGCACGCGCACGGCGGAGGATTTCTTCGTGGCGGGGCGCGGCGTGGGGCTCGTGCCCTTCGCGCTTGCCGCGATGGCGTCCACGCTCAGCGGGTTCGCGTTCATCGGCGGCCCCGGGCTCGTGTACGTCGTCGGGATGACGGCCGTGTTTATCATTCTTCCCGCGGCGATCACCAACACGGCCGGCGCCTGGGTGCTCGGCAAGAAACTGCGGTTCCTCGGTGCCGCCCGGCAGCTCGTCACCATTCCCGACGCCATC
This sequence comes from uncultured Gemmatimonas sp., assembly GCA_964466515.1. Classification (GTDB taxonomy): domain Bacteria; phylum Gemmatimonadota; class Gemmatimonadetes; order Gemmatimonadales; family Gemmatimonadaceae; genus Pseudogemmatithrix. The sequence goes on from CAYXQS010000004.1 coordinate 30,694, forward strand.
GGCGCACGGTATCGCTCGCGCGCCGCGCAGGGCTTGAGTGCCGTGGCGATCCTCGTCGGGCTCGTCGGCTACATCGCCACGAACGTGCTCGCGCTCGGGCTCATTGTCGACGCGATCTTCGGCGTGGGGCTCGCGCGGGGCGTGTGGATCGGCACGGCAGTCACGCTCGCGTACTCCGCCGGCGGCGGGATTCTCGCGGGGATCTACACCGACGTGTTTCAGGGACTCCTGATGGCGATCGCGAGCACGATGGTCTTCGTCTTTGCGCTCGACGCCGGCGGCGGGCTCGCGGCGATCTCGCGCGCGGTGCAGGCGGCCGATCCCGCGTACCTCGGCCCCTGGGGCACGCGCGGTGCGATGGTCGCGCTCTCGTTCTTCCTTGTCTTCGCCGTCGGCTCGCTGGGCCAGCCGCACATCGCGCACAAGTACTATATGCTGAAGGAGTCGCGCCGGTTGAAGTGGTATCCGGTGCTGATGACCGTCGCGATGCTGCTCGCGCAACTGCTCTTCGTGGGCGTCGGCCTTGCGGTGAAGGCGATGGTGGTGCGCGGTGAGCTCCCGCCGCTCGCGCGCCCCGACGATGCGACGCCGACGTTTCTCCTCGGCTCGGTGCCGGTGTTCGTGGCCGCCCTCGTGTTCTCGGGCGTGGCGGCCGCGATTATGAGCACCGTGAACTCCCTGCTCAATATCGGCGCCGCGGCCATCACGCACGATCTCCCGCGCGCCCTCGGCCACGCCCCGCGCGCGTCCGCCGCCCAGCTCGCGCGCGGCCGGCTCTGGACCATCGCGTTGAGCGTCGCCGGCGCGGTGCTCGCGCTGCAGAGCGGCACGCTCGTCGCCTTTCTCGGGATCTTCGGCTACGGCCTCTTTGCCTGCACCCTGGTGCCGGCCCTCGCCATCGGCCTCAACTGGGAGGGCGCCACGAAGGAAGGCGCCCTCGCGTCCATCGCCACGGGTCTCGTGATGACCCTCGCGCTCGAGACCGCCGCGTGGCTGCAGTGGTTCTCGCTCCCGGTCGGCGTGACGGTCACGGGGCTCACGCTCGTGACGTCCCTTGCGGTCTTCCTGGGCGGCTCCTGGCTGACCCGCGCGCGCGCGGCGGGCCAGCTCGATCCCGATGTGGCGGAGGTGATGCGGCGATGAGCTACCGGAGGAGCGCCTTCGCGATCGTCGCCAACTGCATATTGCTCGTTCCCTCGTAGATCTTCCCGATCTTCGCGTCGCGATAGTACTTCTCCACCGGATAGTCCTTGGTGTAGCCGTACCCGCCGAAGAGCTCTACCGCGAGCGAGGTGACGCGCTCGCAGATCTGGGACGAGAGGAGCTTGGCCATCGCGCCCGCCTGGGCGATGTCGTGGCCGGCGTCACGGAGGCGCGCGGCGTTGTACACCAGGAGGCGGGCCGCCTCGAGTTCCGTCGCCGCCTGTGCGAGCTGGAACTGCACCGCCTGGAATTCGGCCACCGCCCTCCCGAACTGCTCGCGTTCCTTCACGTACGCGATCGCGACGTCGAGCGCGCCCTGCGCAATCCCGATCATCTGCGCGCCAATCCCGATTCGCCCCTCGTTCAGCGTCTCCATCGCGACCTTATAGCCCTGGCCCACGGGACCGAGCACATCGGCGTCGGGGACGAAGACCTCATCGAGGATCAACTCGGTGGTGCTCGAGGCGCGGATGCCGAGCTTGTCCTCCTTCTTCCCTACCGCGAAGCCCTTCGCGCTGCGCTCGACGACGAAGGCGGTGATGCCCTTGTAGCCCTTGGACGGGTCGACCGTGGCGAAGACGATGTAGAGTCCCGCCTCGGCGCCGTTGGTGATCCAGAGCTTGCGGCCGGTGAGCGTCCACCCCCCGGCGGCCTTGGTGGCGCGGGTCCGGAGGCTGAAGGCGTCGGAGCCGCTCGACGCCTCGGAGAGCGCATAGGCGCCGACCGTTTCGGTGCAGAGCCGCGGCATCCAGCGCGCGAGCTGTTCGGACGTCGCCGCCGCGAGCATCGGGTGCGCCACAAGGGTGTTCTGCACGTCGACGAGGATTGCCGCCGAGGCGTCGGCCTTGCTGATCTCCTCCACGGCGAGCGTCACCATCATCACGCTGCCGCCCGCGCCGCCGTGCGCTTCCGGCGCCTGGATCCCCATCAGCCCCATCTCGAAATACGCCTTGATGAGCGCCGGGTCGATCTTCGCGTCCTTCTCCATCTGCGCCACGCGCGGACGCACCTCGCCGTTGACGAACTCGGCGACGGCATCCTTGAATGCCTGTTCCTCGTCGGTGAGGACGGAGAGCGGAAGTTGTGGGGAGAGGGTCTCGTGCGGCATTGGATCGGCGGTTCGGGTGGAGTCGGGTCGCAGGGCTTCCCGATCCGTGAAATCTATCCGATCACCGCGGCCTTGTCAGAGGACCGGCTCGGCAAAATGCGGCGTCGGTCGACCGAATAAGAACCCCTGCAGCAGGTCCACGCCGAGCGTCCCGAGCGCGTCCCGCTCGGCGGGGGTCTCAATGCCTTCGCAGATCACCTGCATTCCCAGGTCGGCGCAAAGCGATGTCATTGCCCCCACCACCCGCTGCTTTACCGGGCTGGCGTCGATGCCCGTGATCAGGGAGCGGTCGAGCTTCACGAGGTCGGGGGTGAGCTGCGTGAAGCTCGACAGGCCGGCGTATCCCGTACCGAGGTCGTCCACGGCGAGCCGGTACTTGAGGCTGCGCAGCCCGCGCACCACGCCGCTGATGTCGCCCATCCGCTCGATCGACGCGCGCTCGGTGATCTCGAGGACAATGCGGTGGGCGAACGGCGCGAGCGGGCTGCCCATACTGTGCAGCGACGGGTCGAGCAGGTCCGGCGGATGGACGTTCACGAAGAGGAGCTTCCCGTCCGGGAGACCCTGGGCGCGCTCGGCGATCCGGAGATAGATGGCGCGGGTCAGTTCCGGCTGGCGTCCCAGCAATCCCGCCGTCTCGAGGAGGGTCTCGGGCTGGCTGAGGGTCGGCTCGGTGGAGCGGAGCAGTGCCTCGTAGCCGATTGCGGCGCGCCGCGCCATCGAGAGGATCGGATGGAAGACGATGGAGAGCCGCGCGACGGCGCGCGTGAACCGATCGTTGAGCTCCTCGACGTCGTGTACCGGGAGCGCGGCCGAGTGCTGCAGCGCGAACGCCTCGCGCTTGAGCCGCGCCAGGTCCGAGAGGAGTACTGCGCGTGCGACCGCCTCGACGAGCTCGTCCGGCGGCACCGGCTTGAGGAGGTACCGGTGCGCGCCCCACGCCATTGCGTCAATCGCCGTCCGGAGCGACGGCCCGCCGGTGAAGAGGATGACCGGGGTGTCGAGGTCGCGCTCCCGGATCTTCCGAAGCAGGTCGAGCCCGCTCATCCCTGCCATATTGATGTCGGAGAGGATGGCGCCGTAGGTGTGCGTGTCGAGCAGCTCGAGCGCGCGCTCCGCCGAGGGGGCGGCGTCCACGCTGAAGCCCGAGCGGGACAGCAGCAGCCGCGACGTCGAGAGGACGGCGTCGTCGTCGTCCACCAGCAGCACGCGGCGGTGTTCCGGGGCGTTCATAGCGGATCCGCGTTGGGGGAAGCTCCCGTCCGGCCCCCAGATACTATCGCCTGGGGTCGCCGTGCGCATCCTTTATCGCGGCGTCCGGTCGTAGTTCAGGATCGGCGCGAGCCACCGCTCGGCCGTCTCCACGGTCATCCCCTTCCGCTTCGCGTACGACTCCACCTGGTCGCGCTCGATCTTCCCGACGCCGAAGTACCGCGACCCGGGGTGCCAGAAGTACCACCCCGACACCGCCGAGGCCGGCTGCATCGCAAAGCTCTCGGTGAGCCGCACGCCCGCGTTCCGCTCGCCGTCGAGGAGCTCGAAGAGGGTCCGTTTCTCGGTGTGATCGGGACACGCGGGATAGCCCGGCGCGGGGCGGATGCCCTGATACTGCTCCCGGATGATCGACTGGTTGTCGAGGTGCTCGTCCGGCGCATAGCCCCAGAGGTCGCGGCGGACGCGCTCGTGCAGCGTCTCGGCGAACGCTTCGGCCAGTCGGTCGGCGAGCGCCTTCACCATAATGGACGAATAGTCGTCGTTGGTCGCCTCGAACTCCTTCACCTTGGCGTCGAGGCCGATGCCGGTGGTGACGATGAAGGCGCCCATCCAGTCCTGCACGCCGCTCCCCTCGGGCGCGACGAAGTCCGCGAGCGCGAGGTTGGGACGCCCGTCGGTCTTCACCATCTGCTGGCGAATCGAATGCACCGTGGCGATGGGCGCGGTGCCGTTCCCCGGCGTGACGCCCTGTCCCCAGAGGCGGATGTCCTCCTTCCCGTCCGACGCGGCACGGAAGAAGCCCACCACCGCGCGCGCGTGGAGCCATTGCTCGGCCACGAGCCTTGCCAGCATCGCCTGCGCATCGGCAAAGACGTTGCGCGCCGCCTCGCCCACGCGTTCGTCCCCGAGGATGGCCGGGTACGACCCCGCCAGCTCCCAGGCCTGGAAGAACGGCGTCCAGTCGATGCGCGGCACGATGTCCTGGAGCGGGAAGTCGTCGAACACGCGCACGCCCTCGAAGCTCGGCGTCGGCGGGGCGAGTCCGTCCCACGAGAGATTCGCCTTGTTGGCGCGCGCGGCGTCAAACGACTGCCGCTTCACCTCCCTCTGCCGCGCCGCGCGGTCCACGCGCACGCGCTCGTACTCGATGCGGGTGTCCGCGACGAACCGATCCTTCAGGCCGTCGCTGAGCAGGTTGCCCGCGACGCCCACCGCGCGCGAGGCGTCGAGCACGTGGATCACCGGGCCCGAGTAGTTGGGTGCCACCTTCACGGCGGTGTGTACGCGGCTCGTCGTCGCGCCGCCGATCAGCAGGGGGATGGTGCATCCCTCGCGCTCCATCTCGCTCGCCACAAAGGCCATTTCCTCGAGCGAGGGCGTGATGAGCCCCGAGAGGCCGATGAGATCGACCTGCCGCTCGCGTGCCGTCTCGAGGATCCGCGCGCTCGGCACCATCACGCCCTCGCTCGAGGAAATGG
>CAYXQS010000005.1:0-11144 GCA_964466515.1 uncultured Gemmatimonas sp.
GATGCTCGACGGGCGCGTGAAGACGCTGCACCCGGCGGTACACGGCGGGTTGCTCGCGCGCCGCGACCTGCCCGCCCATATGGCGGCGATCGCCGATCACGGGATCGCGCCGATCGACCTCGTCTGCGTGAACCTGTATCCGTTTCGCGAGGCCGCGGCCAAGCGGGGGCTCGCCGCGCCGGAAGTGATCGAGCACATCGACATCGGGGGCCCGTCGATGCTCCGGTCGGCCGCCAAGAACTTCGCCGCCGTGACGGTCGTGGTGGACCCCACCGACTACCCGCGCGTGCTCGCGGCGCTGCGCGACGGCGGCGACGACGCCGAGATGCGGCGCGACCTCGCGGAAAAGGTGTACGCGCACACGGCGGCGTACGACGCGGCCATTGCGGGATGGTTTGCGGCGCAGCGCGGCGAGCGCTTCCCGGAACAGCTCACGCTGGCGTATGCGCGCGCGCAGACCCTGCGCTACGGCGAGAACCCGGGCCAGGCCGCGGCGTTCTACGTGGAACGCGGCGGCAGCGGACTCGGCGCGCTCAGGCAGCACGGCGGCAAGGAGCTCTCGTTCAACAATCTCCTCGACCTCGAGGGGGCGATGCTCGCCATTGATCCCTTCGGCGGCGAGGTCGCGTGCGCCATCATCAAGCACACGACGCCCTGCGGCGTGGCCACCGGCGCGACGGCGCTCGAGGCGTACCAGAAGGCGCTCGCCTGCGACCCCGTCTCGGCGTTCGGCTCGGTGATCGCGTTCAGCGTGCCGGTGGACGAAATCACCGCGCAGGCGGTGGCCTCGCTCTTCGTGGAGTGCGTGGTGGCCCCGTCCTTCGCGCCCGAGGCGCTCGCCGTGCTCGGCGCCAAGAAGAACCTGCGCGTCCTCGAGGGCTCCGCGCGCGCCACGGACGCGAGCCTCGACCTCAAGGGCGTCCGCGGCGGCGTCCTGGTGCAGGAGCGCGCGTCGGCGGCGCACGTGGGGGCGGACTGGACGGTCGTCACCAAGCGCGAACCGACCTCCGCGGAGCTCAAGGACCTGCTCTTCGCCTGGCGGGCGGCGGCGAGCGTGAAGTCCAATGCCATTGTCCTCGCCCGCGCCGGTGCGACCATCGGGATCGGCGCCGGCCAGATGTCGCGCGTGGACGCGGCCTTTATGGCGGTGCACAAGGCGCAGGGCGCCGGCCACGACACCCAGGGCGCCGCCCTCGGCTCCGACGCCTTCTTCCCGTTCCGCGACGGCGTGGACCAAGCGGCGGCCGCCGGTGTACGCGCGATCGTCCAGCCCGGAGGCTCCGTGCGCGACGACGAGGTCATCGCGGCCGCGAATGAGCACGGGATCGCGATGGTCTTCACCGGGCAGCGGACGTTCAGGCACTGAGTCGGGCACTGAGCCGCAGGGCCAGCGCGCCGGGCCTGCGCCCATCCTTCCACCAGTAGTTCCAGCGCCGTAGCTTTCCGGCTTCCCCGAACCCAGCTCCGTGATGTCCGCCGACCTCGACTATCGCCCGTCCTATCTCGCCGCCGGCATCGCGGCGGGAATGACGTTCCTCCTCTACCTCATCACCCTCTCCCCCGAGACGGCGATGTGGGATACGAGCGAGTACATCGCGGCCGCGTACACGATGGGGATCCCCCACCCGCCGGGGAATCCGTTCTTCGTCCTCCTCGGGCGCGTCTTCACGCTGCTGCCCATCGCGCCCAACGTCGCGATGCGCGTCAACATCCTCGCCGCGCTCTCGAGCGCCGTCTCCGCGGGGATGTGGTTCCTCATCACCGAGCGCGTCCTCGTCGGGTGGTTCGACAAGCGCTGGCAGCGCGTCGTGGGCGGCTCGCTCGCGGTGCTCATCGGCGCCACGGCGTTCACGGTGTGGAGCCAGTCGGTGGTCAACGAGAAGGTCTATACCGTCTCGCTCGCGGGACTCGCCATCTGCGCCTGGCTCACGGTGCGGTGGTGCGACGATCCCGACGGCCCCAAGGCCGACAAGACGCTGGTCCTCATCGCGTATCTCTGCGGGCTGGGCTACGCCAACCATATGGCCGGCCTCCTCGCGGTCCCTGCGGTCGGCATCGCCGTGCTCCTGCGCCGCCCCCGCACCCTGCTCCGCTGGAAGCTGATCCTCGCCGCGGCACTCGCCGTGTTCCTCGGCGGCAGCTCGTTTGCCACGCAGCCCATCCGCGCCGCGCACTTCCCGGCAATCAACGAAGGCGAGCCCACCGCGTGCCGCGACGGCCTCAAGGTTGCCTGCACCTTCTCCGAAGGCACCTACCGCGCATTCAAGTACAACTTCGACCGCGAGCAGTACGGGAAGCCGCCGGTGAGCGTGCGAATGGCGCCGTTCACCGCGCAGGTCGGGATGTGGTGGCACTATTTCCGCTGGCAGTGGGTGCGCGACCACAAGTTCGAGCATCAGGGCTTCCAGGCCGGCCTGGCGGCGGCGTTCCTCCTCCTCGGCTTCCTCGGGGGATGGGTCCACTACCGACGCGACCCGGCGAGCTTCGCGTTCTTCGGCCCGCTGATGCTCACGCTGACGCTGGGGCTGATCTACTACCTGAACTTCAGGTACGGCGCGTCCCAGTCGCCGGAACTCGGCGGCTCGGTCGAGCGCGAGGTGCGCGACCGCGACTATTTCTATCTCTGGAGCTTCTCGGCGTGGAGCGTCTGGGCCGCGCTCGGCCTGGTCTACGTCTGGGAATCGGTGGCGCTCTTCTTCGGCCGCGAGCCGGTCACGGTCGGCAAGGAGACCTTCGAGCTCCCCACGACCAAGGGCTGGGCCTTTGCGGCGCCGGTGCTGCTGATCGCGTTCATCCCGCTCCTTGCCAACTGGGACGCGTCGTCGCGCCGCGGCGAGACCGACACCGCCGACTTCGCCATCGATATGCTCAACTCGGTGGAGCCGTACGGGATTCTCGTGACCGTGGGCGACAACGACACCTTCCCGCTCTGGTATGCGCAGGAAGTGCTCGGCGTCCGCCGGGACGTCACGGTGGCCAATACCTCGCTGCTCAACACCGACTGGTACACGCGGCAGTTGATCCGTCGCCCCATCGAGGAGTACGACGCGGAGCGCGGCCCCGCCGCCTTCCGCACCGGCACCTGGGTGAAGCCGGACAAGCCGGTGCTCAGCCTGTCGATGGACGAAGCGGACTCGATCCCGCTCGGCGAGCAGCTGCGCGTCGCACAGGTGTTCGCGAAGGGGCAGTTGCGCGCCACGCTGCAGCCGCAGTTCATCACCCGCGCGGACATCCTCGTGCTGCGGATGATCCTCGACAACGACGTGCGGGCCATCCACTTCAGCCGCACGTCCGGCCCGCTCGTCGACGACCTCGGCCTGTCGCCGTACACCGTGACGCAGGGGCACGCGCGCAAGCTCCACTTTGCGCCCGTGGTCGAGTCGGCCAACATCGTGCGCGTCCCGGGCGAGGGGTTCGTGGACATCGAGCGCTCCCAGGCACTCTGGAACGAGTACAAGGCGCCGGCGTCGCTCATCGCGCGCGGCGACTGGGTCGACGCGCCCTCGCGGGGGATTCCCATCCTGATCGCGACCACGGGCATCGTGACGGCCGAGGCGCTCGCGCGCCGCGGCGACCGCGCGGCATCGGACTCGATCCTCGAGACGGCGCGTCAGGTGGCGATTGCCGGCAACTTCGGCGATATGTTCGGGCCGCCCCCCCCGCCGGTGCCGACTCGCGGCGACACCGCGATCCCGACGCCGGTCCTGCCGCGCCCCTGAGCTAAGGCGTCTGCACGGGCTCCGCCGCGAGCGCGTCCATCCACGGACGCGCCGCGGCGAGGGCCTTCGTGATGTCGGCCACGGCCGTCGTCACGGTACCCGCGTCACGCCCGCCGCCCGCGAGCTCCGCGCGCTCGCACGCGTCCGCGAGCGCCTGCGCGCCCACCTGCAGCGCACTGATCCGAAGCGCCCGCGCGCCGGAACCCACCACGTCGAGCTTCCCGGCACCGAGCTGCCGTTCCATCCAGTCGAGCTGCGCGGCGGCAAAGCCCGCAAAGGCGCGGACCATTGCGCGCACGAGCTCATCGCCCCCCACGGCACGGATGGCGGCGAGTGCGGCGGCGGCTTCCTTGGGTGGAGCGGTCACGCGGGGTCCGGGCACAGGGTGGGAACGGGCACCGCAATAGATACGTCGTCCGGGGAGGAAGTGCTATTATTCGCCCACGCCCGGGGAGGTGCCGGGCCGCCGGTCGGGAGGGCTGGCAGAATGGCTAATGCAGCGGTCTTGAAAACCGCCGTCCGCAAGGACTTACAGGTTCGAATCCTGTGCCCTCCGCTCCGAGCGCCCGCCGCACCGCGGGCCCTCGCGCGGACTCAGTGCCCCGTCGGTCGATCATCCGGCACAAACCGATCCCGCGCCGGCATCCGCACCGCGCGCAGGGCGGCCGCATCAAGCGTCGCGGTATCGGGAATGACGTTGTTCTCCGCGAGCAGGTACGCCGTCACGGCATAGACTTGGTCGTCGGTGAGCGAGCCTGGCGTGAGGAGCGGCATCGCGCGCTGGATGTAGTCAAAGAGTGTCGTCGCGTGCGGCCAGTAGTTGCCGATGGTCCGCACCAGCGCACGGTCCTCGGCAAATCGGAAGGCGTCCGAGGCCGCGTCGCGCCCCACGAGCGCGGGATACACGGGCGCAATCCCCTGCCCCTGCGCCCCGTGGCACGACGCGCACTGCGCGCGATACAGTGCGCCGCCCTCGGCGACCGTGCCGCGCCCCGGCGGGAGCGTCGCGCCGTCCGCGCCAATGGCGGTGCTCCACGCGGCCACCTCGGCGGGCGTGGGGGTCCGGCCGAGTCCGTAGCCGCCCTCGGGGGCCTGGGGACCTGGCGACGTCGAGGCGCGTGCAGGTGCGTTCTCGTTCGCCGACGAGCCGCACGCGACGAGCCAGGCCGCACACACTGTGCACGTCGCGAGCCGTATCGCGAGCCGCATCGCGCCGCGCATCAGGTGTCCCCGTGGAAGGTGACCGTTCCGTTGGCGGCCACGTCCCATCCGACCATCTGGTTGAAGTGGTAGTCGGTGCCGGGCCCGCGTTCGTCGAGGATGGCACGCCGTGTCGGCTGCACCATCCCCGTTTCGTCCGTGGCGCGCGACAGCAGCCGTGCGCTGCGCCCCGTGAATTCCCACATCCACTGAAAGCGCACGGCGGCCTTGGGCAGCGGCTCGTGCAGCAGTTCGGCGTCGTGCCAGCGCCGCCCGCCGTCCGCGCTCACCTCCACGCGCGTGATGCGTCCGCGTCCGCTCCAGGCCAGCCCGGAGACGGCGTGCCAGCCGCGCGCACGCAGCGCCATCGGCGTCGAGGGCGTGGTGATCACCGACTTCACGTCCTGCGCGAAGGTGAACTGCCGCGCCTTGCCGCCGCGGATCGGGTCCGTGTACTTGGATGTCTCCCAGCGCGTCATCCAGGGCACGCGGCCGAGTTCGAGGCGTCGGATCCACTTCACGTTGATGTTGCCCTCCCATCCGGGGAGCAACAGCCGCAGCGGATATCCCTGCGCCGGACGGAGCGGCTCCCCATTCTGTGCCCAGACAATCATCGCGTCGTCCCACGCCTTGGTCACGGGCACGGAACGCGTCAACAGGCAGGCATCGCCGCCCTCGGCGAGAAACCACGCCGCGTCCGACGGGACGCCAACCTCCCGGAAGAGCGTCGAGAGCCGCACGCCGGTCCACTCGGAGTTGGAGACCATCCCCGCCACGCGCTGCAGCGTCATTTCCGGCTTGGGGTCGCGGAACGCCGAGCGGCCGTTGCCCGAGCACTCCACGAAATGCGTGCGCGTCACCTGCGGAAAACGCCTGAGCTCGTCCACCGTGAAGGTGAGCGGCCGATCCACGAGGCCGTGGATCATCAGCCGATGCCGCGCGGGATCAATGACGGGAATGCCCGCGTGGTGCCGCTCGAAGTGCAGGTCCGAGGGCGTGATGGCGCCGGTGAGTTCCTGCAGCGGCGTGTACGAGCTGCCGACCGTTTCGCCCGTGGGCGTGCGCGTCGGGCGCACAAAGGGCGAGCGCGCGCCAACAGCGCTGGTGGGGTGGCCCTGCAGCTTCGTGGGATCGTCCGGCACCACGGGGACGGCGGGGACGTCCTGCGCCCCGAGTTCCCCCGGAAGCTTGGCTGCGGCCGCTGCGCCAACGGCGGTCGCCGCGCCCGCAATGAGCGCGCGCCGGGAGATCTCGCCGCTCATCGCGCGCCGTTCACTGCGCGCCGGCGGCGCGCGGCGGAACCGGCACCACGGCGCGCCGCGGCGTCGCGCGCGGCAGGAGCGGCGGCGGGCGATGCGCCTTGTGTCCGGAGCGGAGGTCGTACGGCACGTCCGCCGGGTTCCCGCCGAGCGGCCAATCGAGTTCCTTGGCCGGCGAGTCGGGACGCGGCTGACTGTTGATGTACGCGGCGAGGTCGAATGCCTCCTGCGGCGTGAGCGTGCCCGGCGCGGTCTGCGGCATATTGCGGTAGATGAAGCTCGCCGCACGTTCGATGCGCGCCATCGAGGCGCCCACCGAGTACGAGCGCGGGCCCCAGAGCGGCGGGAGGATCCCGACCCCGTTCCCATCCGCGCCGTGGCAGGTGGCGCAGGTCTTCGCCACATAGAGCTGCGCACCGCGCGCCGCGTTGCCCTCGTGCCGCTCCGGCATTCCTGGCATCGGCGCCGTGGAGAGGCGCACGCCCAGCGGCACGCCCTCGGAGATGAACGCCATATACGCCAGCAGGTCGGTCATCTCGCGGCTCCCCACGGGGAGCGCGTTGCCCGCGAGCGAGCGCGTGAAGCAGTAGTTGATGCGGTCCGCGAGCGCGATCACCGCGCCGGTGCGTCCCATATACGCGGGGAACCGCGCGTGGACGCCGGTGAGCGAGCCCGCGCTCACCTTGATCCCGTCGTCCTGGTGGCAGCTCGTGCAGCGCAGCCCCGACGTGGCGTACTGCGGGAGGCTCTCCGGCGTGAAGCGCAGCAGCGCGAGTCCGCGGCGGACGGACGCGCCCATCGAGTCGTTGGGGATGTCGGCTTCGCGCTTGGCCGTCCAGGTGGTTTCGTCAAAGCCCGCCGGGCCGGCGGCCGCGGGCGCGTCCGGGGTGCGGCCGCAGGCCGCAGCCAACGAGGTGCTGGCGAGGGCGGCCGTCAGGACGGCCGTGCGCGCAGGGAGGAACCGCATAGGATCGGGATCGGGTGAGGGCCGCGCGACCGCGCGGCGCTCCGGTACGCTAGGACACGCCGCGCCCTCCGGCAAGGCGAGAATAGGCGATTCCCTCACCACGGGTCAGGTGTGGCCCGATGGATGCCGTGCGCCCTGCGGAGAGAATTGCATCCAGGCGGCGATCCCCGCCGACCACCCGGGAGGCACGATGCTCAAGATCCGCGATCTGATGTCCCGCGAAGTCCTCACCTTCGCACCCAACGTGAGCGTGCGAGAGGCCGCCGAGCAGCTCTCCACCGAAGGCGTGGGCGGCGCGCCCATCGTCCTGCGCGGCAAGCTCATCGGGATGATCACCGCGCGCGACCTGATGGACTTCATCGCGGCGCTGCCCGCCGACCCGGCGGAGATGGACGGCGGCACCGAACACGGGATTCTCGACGACCACGCCGTCGAGGAGGCGATGACGCGCGCGCCGCTCAGCACTGTTAGCCCCGACGATCCCGTGAGCAAGGCGGCCGACCTGATGAAGAGCGAGCGCGTCCACCGGCTCCCCGTGGTCGAGGGCGACAAGCTCGTGGGGATCGTCTCCACGCTCGACCTCGTCCGGGCGCTGGCCGACCGGAAGGTCGGCTACCGGACCTATCTCTTCCCCAAGCGGGGGAGCTTGGTCTGAGCGTCGACGCAGGCAAGCGCTCCCATTGACGGGATGGCTTCCAGGCCCATTGACTATCAATGCCGCAAACCTCACGTTTGCGGGCCGAAGTAGATATTTCCGTTCAATGCAACCCCGGTGATTTCAGTAGGTTATCGCAGTTCGTTCGAGCCACCATTGGGCGAACTTCCTTGTGGTGTGGTGGCGGGAGTGGCAATCACGGCAGACCGTGAGGAGCTCCGCTTGCTGAGATATCAGTGGGGCGATTCGCCTATGGAGCAGCCGTGACCCCGCCATTCTCGACACGTCGTGTTCGATGCGCCCTCGCGTTGGCCGGATTGTCGTTCTTCGCAACGACTGCAGGTGGGCAGAACTTGGACTCGTTGTTAGAAATGCGGAGCGGCACTAGGGTGCGGTGCCGAGAGAGCCAAGGCTCATTGCCTGAACCGGTTCGGTTTGACGGGTGGCGGTTGGAGTATATGATAGGTGCCGATACTACCACGGCACTCAGAGCTGAGGTGTGGTTCGACAGCGCAGGCCGCGTGAGTCGCGCGGCAATCGGGACTAGGCCGACACTTGTCGATGCGGATACGACGATGCTGGGCCTTACCATCATCGTCGACACTCTCGGGAACGGGTTTGGATTGCGAGTCAGGGTGCCCGTAAGAGATTCGACAACCGCTATCACGCTTCGATCAGACGCCGCAGAACCACTCTCTCCGGCCGAGGTGTCGCGAGTCACCACGTTTGCCAGGATACTCTGGGGAGCCAGGTGCGGTGGTGCGCGCCAAACACCACTTGCACCTGCCAGCAGTCTTTCCCGAGACCCGTAAATGCACAAAGGCGTCCGTACGGGCTGCGACTTCCTGGCGGCTCTCGCTCTCACCGTCTTCACGATTGGCGTTCTCGGCGGGCGGCGCGATGTCGACGTATTGATTGGAGGGCTCCCGAACTCGTGAATCGACGCGGGACGCGCGACCGCGGAGGCGGCGGCATTGGTGTGGGTGGCACTGGCACTCCGCCAGCGACGCCGCGTGGGATTTCTTTTCGCAACCATAGTGCTGGGCGTGCCGCTCATCCCCGTGGTGCTCGGTCGACCGACGCTGCCAGACGCCCTAATCGTCTCTCACGCGATCGCTCTTCCGGTGCTGCTCGTCAGGTGGCGGACCTTCGACCGCTAGTCTCGGCATCACCAAAACTTGATTCCTTGCCTCCCCTCCGTCAGATTGCCTCGTTCGGTTCCGAACAACAGGAGACGTGGCCGAGAGGCTGAAGGCGGCGGTTTGCTAAACCGTTATACGGGGTTATACCTGTATCGAGGGTTCGAATCCCTCCGTCTCCGTACCGCGGGCCCGCCGGTTCTCGTCGGGTCCGCGTTCGTTTTTTCCGGGACGATCCCCCGCCGGTCCCGCATCCTTCAGACCCCCGTCCCACGATGACCGCCGCCCCGCGCCTCCGCTTCGCCCCATCCCCCACCGGCGACCTGCACGTCGGCGGCGCGCGGACCGCGCTCTTCAACTGGCTCCTGGCCCGCAAGCTCGGCGGCAAGTTCCTCCTGCGCATCGAGGACACCGACAAGGCGCGCTCCACCGACGAGTCCACGCGCGCCATCTTCGAGGGGCTCACCTGGCTTGGCCTCGACTGGGACGAGGAGGTTGTCTTCCAGGGCGCCAACCTCGCACGCCACCGCGCGGACGCGGAGCGGCTCCTCGCCTCGGGACACGTCTATCGCTGCTTCTGCACCCCGGCCGAGCTCGAGGAGCGCCGCCAGAAGGCCGCGGCGGCCAAGGATGCCTTCAAGTACGACCGCCGCTGCGACCGCCTCCCTGCGGCCGACGTGGACACGCGCCTCAAGGCCGGCGACCCCTGCGTGCTCCGCTTCCGTGTGCGCGACGGCGAAACGGCGTGGGACGATCTCGTCCACGAACGCATCGCCTTCCCCAACAAGGACATTGAGGATTTCGTCATCCTCCGCTCGGACGGCACGCCGATCTACAATATGGCCGTGGTCTCGGACGACATCGCGATGGGCATCACCCTCGTGATGCGCGGCGACGACCACATCTCCAACACGCCCAAGCAGATTCTCCTCTACGAGGCGCTCGGCGTGCCGCTCCCGCAGTTTGCGCACCTGCCGATGATCCACGGCACCGACGGGAAGAAGCTCTCCAAGCGCCACGGGGCCACCGCCGTGGGCGACTACCAGCACCTCGGCATCCTGCCGCAGGCGATGGTGAACTTCCTCGCGCTCCTGGGCTGGTCACCGGGCGGCGTCTTCGAGGAAGTGATGACGATGGAGGAACTCGTCGCCGCCTTTTCCGCCGACGGGCTCCTGCGGAAGGCCTCGGTCTTCGACCCCAGGAAGCTCGAGTGGATGAACGGCCAGCACCTCTCGCGCATCCCGATCATCGACCTCGAGCCGCGCGTGACGCCGGCCCTCGTGGCTGCGGGCCTCGCCACCGCCGACGATCTCGCGGCGCGCCGCGACTGGTACCTCGCGCTCCTCGAGCTGCTGCGCGTGCGCTCGCGCCTCATCGACGACATCGTGCGCCAGGCCGAGCCGTTCTTCAGGGACGAGATCGCCTACGAGGCCGACGCGGTGGCCAAGCAGTGGAAGGACCCGGCCGCCGTGCGCCCGCTGCTCGCCGCGACGCGCGAGACCCTCGCCACGCTCGAGCCGTGGGACGCCGCCGCAATGGAGGAGTCGCTCCGCGCCCTCGCGGAGCGGCAGGGCGTGGGCGGCGGGAAGCTGTTCCAGCCGCTCCGCGTGGCGCTCACCGGGCTCGGCGTCTCGCCCGGGATCTTCGACGTAATGCTCGTCCTCGGCCGCGACCGCACCGTGGCGCGCATCGCGCGCGCCGAGGCCCGCCTCGCGGAGATGGCGTCCGGCGGCTGACGTGGACACGCCGCGCGCTCCGCTGACCCCGGTCGAGCGCAAGCTCTGGCAGTATCTCATCGATTTCCTCGCCACGCACACGTATCAGCCCAGCGTGCGTGAGATCGCGCGGCATTTCCGGATCCCGTCCACGCGCACGGTGACCGACCTCCTCGGCGCGCTCGAGACCAAGGGGTATGTCCGGCGCACGCCCGGGCGTTCGCGCGGCGTGGTCATCGAGGGGTTCGCCGGCGGCGCCGGCACGCAGCCGGTGCCGGTGGTGCGCTACACGCCGGACGGCGCCGTGCTCGTCGAGCAGCATCTCACGCTCGACCGCGCCCTGCTCCCCGGCGACGACGCCTTCCTCGTGCGCGCGACGCTCGAGGACGCCCCGGCACACGCGGTGCGCGAGGGCGATCTCCTCCTGGTGCATCCCGGGGCGCGCGCGGAGGACGAGACGCCGGTGGTGGCGCGCGTGATCCGCGAGTGG
>CAYXQS010000005.1:11154-17949 GCA_964466515.1 uncultured Gemmatimonas sp.
CTCGTGCGCACGCTCGTGCATCGCGGCGCGACCATCGTCCTGCGGGCCCCCGGCGCGGCGGGCGAGGATATCGAACTCGGCCCCGGGGACGACTTCCGCGTGCTGGGTCCGCTCTGCGGGGTGGTGCGCCTCACCACCGCGCGGCCGGACGACGACCGCGACGAGGAGCCGGCCGACCGCTAGTGGAGCGAATCCCCGCGCGCCGCGCGGCGCTCGCGTTCGCGCCGCTCCCGCAGCGCATCCACGGCCTTGCGAAACTCCTCGTCGCGAATCGAGCGTGCGGCCTGCCCCTGAATCTCCTCGCGCATCGTGTTGAGCCGCCGCGCGCGCTCCATCGCCATCGGATTCCCCTGCACGTTCATCGGGAGCAACGCGAGGATCTGCGTGGGGATCGAGAAGTTGCCGAGCCGGATGAACTGCCCGTCGATCCCGTATTTCCTTCCGTTGCGATCAATCGTCCAGTCGCCCATTCGGCCGCGCTCGTCGGCGGGCAGACGGCTGAGGGAGTCGACGTAGGCGATGGCGCGCTGTTGCAGCATTGCGCGGAGCGTGTCGGCGCGCGTGAGCGGCACGAGCGGCGCGGTGACGATGTCGCCGTGCGGAATCCAGAGCCGCTGGTCGGTGAAGGTCGGCTGGATGCCCTGCAGCACGCCCCCGCCGCCAATGATCGGCCCGACGCCGCCCGCGGGCTCCCGCTCGGCGGGTGCGGGCGAGAGGTCGGTGGGGACTGCTGTTGGCGCAACGAGTGGCTCGGCGGCCGCCGGGGACTCGTCGGTCACGGCGCGCCCGTCGCCGCCTGCGCGCGCGGCCTCGCGCTGCGGCACGCCGTCCGTGGGGAGCTCCACCAGGAAGCTGATCTGCTCGGGCATCACGCTCTCACCCGCATCGTCGCGGAGGAAGTCCCACGCCGCGGGTACGATCAGCATCGGCACGATGATGGCAATCAACGTGGCCTGAATGAGGATGGCGACCGCCGAGGCACGCGGATCGCCGCTCTGGCTCTTGGGCAGCAGCCGCAGCCTGGGCAACTTCACGCGAGCACGACGACCGGGTTCGACACCGTGCTCCAGCCCACCACCTCGACCTCGACCACGTCACCGGCGGCGAGCGCCTGCACGCCGGAGGGCGTCCCGGTCGAGACCACATCGCCCGGTTCGAGGGTGATGGCGTTGGAAATCCAGGCCAGGAGCTCGTCAATCGGGAAGACCATATCGGCGGAGTGGCCGCGCTGGCACGCGACCCCGTTCACGCGGGTGATCAGCGTGAGGCCCCGGAGATCCGGCACGCCTTTGCGCTCCTCGCCAACCGGACAGAAGGTATCGGTGCCCTTGGCGCGCGCCCATTGCGGCTCGCTCTTTTGGAGATCGCGCGCACTCACGTCATTGATGGCGACGATCCCGCGCACGGCCGCCGCGCACTCGGCGGGGGTCGCGCGGCGGAGCGTCTTCCCCACCACGGCGCCGATCTCCCCTTCGAAGTCCACGCGGCCGTAACCCGGCGGAATGACAATCGGCGCGCCGCTCGCGATGACCGACGAGACCGGCTTGAAGAAGATCAGGGGCGAGGTCGGGACATCGTTGCCCATCTCACGCGCGTGCTCGCGGTAGTTCCGTCCCACGCAGACGATCTTCCCCGGTCGAGTCATCTCGCAATCTACCCCGCTCAGGCCGGTTCAGACGCGCGGTAGAACGCGTCGAGTTCCTCGCGGAGCATCGCCCACGGACCCTGGAGCCGGGTGGCCGGCGGCAACCCCTCGGTGAGGCGGCGTCCATACGACTTGGTCACCACGCGCGGGTCGCAGATGATCACCACGCCGCGGTCCGTTGCCGTGCGGATCAATCGACCGAAGCCCTGCTTGAGCCGCAGGGCCGCGTGCGGAATCATATACTCCGCGAAGGCGTCGCGGCCCGCGGCCTCGAGGGCCTCGCACTGCGCCGCCGTCATCGGTTCGCTCGGCACGCGGAAGGGAATGCGCCCAATGACCATTCCGCGCAGCGCGCGGCCGGGCACGTCGACGCCTTCCCAGAAGCTCGCCGTCCCCACGAGCACCGCATCGCCGTGCTCGCGGAATCGCCGCAACAGGTCGTCGCGCGAGCCCTCGCCGTGGACGAGCAGCGCGTGCCTTGCCTCGAGCCCGCGCCCGCGCAGGTCCGCCGCCGCCTCGCGCACATCGCGGTGGCTCGTAAAGAGGACAAAGACCCCGCCGCCGGACGCGGCAATCAGGTCCCACGCGGCGTCCATCGTCCGCCGGAAGTGCGCGGGCGCATCGGCGTTGGGGGCGGGGAAATCGCTCGGGATCAACAGCATCGCCTGGCGCGGATAGTCGAACGGCGACGCCAGCGACGCCGTCACCGGCTCGAGTTCGTCGTCATCGAGCCCGAGACGGCGGGTCATAAAGTCGAAGCCGTCCCCCACCGAGAGGGTGGCGCTCGTGATGATGGCGGTCTCCACGCGGCGGAAGAGGTCCTCCCGCAGCAGCGGCGCGAGATCGAGCGGCACGGCGGTGGCGCCCACGTTCCGCTCATTGCCCTTGAGTTCGAGCCAGCGCACGCGCGGCGAGGCGTCGGGGTCGGGGCGCAGCGAGGCGCGGAGCGCATCGCCCGCGCTCTGGAGCCGCCGCGTCACGCCACGCACCTCGTTCAGCAGCGGCGCGAGCTCCTCGGCGCGCTGCTCATCGCTCTCCAGGCGATCCCTCACCATCCGGAGCCCATCGCCGAGGACTTCGATTTCCCGGAGGAGGTCCTCGAGCGCGGCGCCGAGCCCCGCGGCCCAGATCGGGTCCTCGTCGAAGGCCTCGGTCAGCCGCACCACCGGCTCCCGCTGTTCGCGCAGCCAGAGGGCGAGCATCTCGCAGAGCGCCGCGCCCTTCTCCCGCGCGGCGTGCAGCGACGGTCCCAGCCGCGCGGACACGAGGTCGAGGCTCGCCACGCTCAGCAGGTCGCGCGAGGAGGCGAGCTTCCGTTCCAGCGCCGGCAGCAGCCCCTTCCCCCGCCGTTCGAGACGCGCGAAGAGGCGTTCGAGTCCGCGACGCGTCACGCTCTGCCCCAGGTGCGCCGCCGCCGCATCCTCCAGATGGTGCCCTTCGTCGATGATGAGCCGCTTGTACGCCGGCAGCACCGCGGCCTCGTCCCAGCGGCCCGACGCGCGGCGCACGGCAACGTCCGCCATCAGCAGGTGGTGATTCACCACGACCACGTCCGCCTGCGCCGCCAGCCGCCGTGCCTTGAAGACAAAGCACGGATCGAAGTGCGGGCAGCGCAGTCGCGTACACAGATCGCCCTCGGCCGCCACCTCGTCCCACACCTCCGGCCGCGGCGGCGACGGGAGGTCGGCGAGCGACCCGTCCGTCGTCCGCTCCGCCCACTGCTCCAGCATCGCGAGGTCCGCCGTGGCGTCGTCCTCGAAGAGCATCGGCCCCTGCACGCGCGCCTGATCGAGCCGCTGCAGGCAGAGGTAGTTGCGCCACCCCTTCAGCAGCGCAAACCGCACGGGCTGGTCCGCGAGCGCCTTGGCGAGGAACGGGAGGTCCTTGGTGGTCAACTGCTCCTGGAGCGTGATGGTGTTGGTAGAGACCACCGTGCGCTCACCGCTCTCCGCCGCCCAGCGCAGCGCGGGCACGAGATACCCGAGCGACTTGCCGACGCCGGTGCCCGCCTCGATGAGCCCCACCCCGCCCCGCGTGAACAGTTGCGCAATGAGCCGTGCCATCTCCCGTTGGCTCGGGCGGTCCTCGTACCTGCCGAGGTGTGCCGCCACCGGCCCGTCCGGGCCGAGCACGCCCGCCACGTCGCCGGGCACGAGCGCCGCAACCTTCCGGGGGCGCGGCACCTCGACGACCACGTAGAGCCGCCCCGCCTCGTTGTCGATGATCGCGAACCCGATGCCGTCGTCGTGGACGCGCGCCGCGACCTCGAGGTCCGCGTCGGAGGGTTCGAGCCACCCGCTCGGGTGGTTGTGCACCAGCAGCTCACCGCGATTGGCGAAGCCCGGCAGCGCGAGCACGCTCCGGACATCGCCGCGCGCCGCCACGCGCGCGGTCTGCACGACCCCGGTGTCGTTGGTGGTGCAGACGAAGCAGACCTCGCGCCCGCCCGCGAGCCGGATCGCCGACCGGATTGCCGCCGCCGCGCCCGGCGTGAGCCGCGATGTCTCGCCGTGGAACGGGACCGCCCCGGTCGCCGGCTCTCCGCTCACGTCTTCAACGGCTTTTTCTTGGCCGCAGGGAAGAGCACGTTGTTCAGGATCAACCGGTATCCGGGGGAGTTGGGATGCAACGCGAGGTCCGTCGGCGCCGCGCCGATGTTGTGCTGCGGGTCCTCGGGGTCGTGGCCGCCGAGGTAGGTCCACGAGCCGAGCCCATAGTTGCCGTGAATGTACTTGACCCACGGCGCGCCTTCCTCGTGGGCGAGGACGGTCACTCCCGGCTTGAGATGCCTGCGCGTGAACGAGGTGGTCACCCCATAATAGTCACGCAACACGCTCCGATGGTTCTGCACGAGCATCGTGGCCACGGGATCAAACTTGGCCGAGAAGCCGAAGAGCGTGTAGGTGCCAAGCGGCTGTCGCCGCGCCGGCACGTTCACCTGATGGCCGTCGATGTCGCTGATGGCGTTCACGCCGCCCGCGAACTCGAGGCGGGCGCCCTGCATCGCGAAGGCGCGCGACCAGTCGAGCCTGGCCTCGGCATCGGGGTCCATCGGCGTGCCGTCCGAGAACGGGCCGGCAATGTCAACGCGCGCGGCGGCGTTCGCGAGCTCCAGCGTTTCCGTGGCGCCGCACATCGCAAACAGAAAGCCGCCGCGCTCCACGAAGCCGCGCAGGCGGTCGGCCACCGCCTTCTTCAGCGCGGGGACATCGGCAAGCGCGTACTTCCGCGCGGTCGCCAGGTCACGATCGCGCGCCTGCACGAACCACGGCGCATCGCGGAAGCCCAGGTAGAGCTTGTTCTGCTGGCCGGTGAAGTCCTCGTGATGCAGGTGGATCCAGTCGAACTGCGAGAGATCGGTGTCGAGGACCTCGTCGTCCCAGATCGTCGTGTAGCGGATCCCGGCATAGGTGAGCGCGAGCGTCACGGCGTCGTCCCACGGCGGCGACTGCGGCGGCGTATAGACGGCGATCCGCGGCGCCTTCTCGAGCGGGATCGCGTCCATATTGCCCTCCGCGATCTCGCGGCGGATCACGGCCAGCGCGCCCGCATCCACCGGCTCGACGTGTACCCCGGCCAGCGCGGCCGCGCGGCGGAGGGCGGCGAGGTCCGGCAGGAGAAAGCTCCCGCCCCGGAAGTTGAGAAGCCACTCGCTGCGGATCCCCTCGATGAGCGCGCCGAACGTCTCCCCGTAGGCCTTGAGGTGGTTGGTCTGCGCATCGTCCATCGGGATGAGGAGGTGCTGCGCGCGCAGCGGCGCGGCGGCCGCCGCGGCGAGGCAGAGCGCAGCGAGCACCCTGCGGCGCAGTGTGCGGCGTGCGGCAGGCATCAGCGGCGCTCCGCGGGCGGGAGGGCGTCGAGCTCGCGCCGCGCCTGCGGCACCAGCGCGCTGCCGGGATACGTAAGGATCAACTGCTCAAATTGTTCGCGCGCGCCGCGCCGATCGCCGGTCGCGCGCAGCGCGCGTGCCCACTCGAGCCGCGCCTCGGGCGCCTCCGGCGAGTCCGCGTGCGTCGTGGCCACCCGCTCCCAGAGCGCGAGTCCCTCCGCGCGCGCCCCGCGCCCCGACTCGATCCGCGCCGCCATCGCCAAAAGGAAGGGTGCGGCGTCCGGCACTTCGGCCGCGGCGCGCACAAACCCGCGGGCGGCACCGGCGGAGTCCGCGCGCGCCAACGCCAGGAACGCGGCACCGACGGCCGGCGACCGCGTGGCCGTCGTGCGCGACAGCAGCGCGAGTGCCGTCACGGCCTCGGCACTCACGGACTCGTTGTACCGCAACGCCGGCCGCGCGGCGGCGAGGTCGCCGTCAAAGAGCGCGAGCCATCCCACCACGGCGTCCTCGGCGTCAAGCGGCGCGTCGGCCAGCACGCCCCGCGCCCGCGCCACGTCGCCCGCGCGAATCCAGGCCCACGCAATCGTCCGTGCGTAGGCGCGGCGCTCGCCCCCTGCGAGCGCGGCCGCATCGAGCACCCGCTCCGCCTCCGCCGCGCGGCCGAGCCGCGCCAGCGCCTCGAGCTCCACGGGGAGCACGTCGCTCCGAATCCGCGACGCGCCGCTTCGTGCGCGCGCCGCGCGGGCCAGGGCGAGCGCGCGCTCGGGGTCATTGGCGCGCAGCGAGGCCACGGCCGCGCGGAGCGCGTTGGCGTCCGTTGGGCGCACGGCCTGGATTGCCACCAGCGCGTCGCGCATCGCAGCCCAGGCCTGCGCGCGCTCCGCCTCGGTGGCGAACTCGCCCCAGATCGACACCGCGGTGTCGGACGCCGGAATCGTCGAGAGCACGCGCCACCCCTCGCGCGGCGCGCCCCACGCGAGCTCGAGGAACCCCAGCGCCTGCGTGGCACCGAGCGGCGCGTCGGGCGCGCCGAGCGCGCTCCGCACGGAATCGCGCGCCTCGGGAGGCGTCGCCGTGAGTGAAAAGACCGTCGCCGCCTCGAAGTACGGCTGGTCGCGCATTGTCTCGCGCCACGCCTCGGCCGCCTCGCGCCACCGGCCCAGCGCCGCGCGGAGCTGCGCCGACTCCAGCAGCAGCACGCGAGACGCGCCGAGCGCCGCGGCGGCCTCGCGAAGCACGGTGTCGGCCGTCGCGGCGCGGTTGTTGAAGAGGAGCACGCGGGCGTAGTCGCGGTACGGCGCCACGTCCTGCGGGCGCG
>CAYXQS010000005.1:17959-35367 GCA_964466515.1 uncultured Gemmatimonas sp.
GCGCGGGTGGTAGCCGGGGATGCCCGCGTCGAGGAAATCGGTGACGCGTCCCATGGCCATGCGGTCGATGAGGTTGCCGATGGCGCCGGACAGGATGAGGACGATGCTGAAGCGGGCGAGGCGTTCCCGGATGCCGAGCTTCACGTAGTACGCGGCGAAGAATCCGATGGCGATGGCGGAGAACAGCGCGTAGAACACCATGGGATGCAGGAAGGGCGCCACGTCCTGCGGGCGCGCATCGCGCCACTCGCGGAACGCGGCGTGCGCCGCGTCGTCGCGCCCGAGCGTCACGAGGGTGCGCAACTGCGCGGCGCGGAGCTGCGGCTCCTGCGGGAACCGCGGCACCAGACTGTCGAGCAGCACAACGAGCGAGTCCTCCTCGCCGAGCACCGTGAAGACGCGCTCGAGCCCGAGGACGCCGGGGAGCACCGCGCCGGCGGCGATGGCGCCACGCCAGGCCTCGACGGCCTCGCGGTTCCGTCCCGCGCGCTCAAACTCCAGCGCGCGCGAGACCATCGTGCCGCCCGACTGCTGCGCGCCGGCCGGCGCGGCCAGCGGCGCAAGCAATGCCAACGCCAGCAGCAGCCCGACGACGGGAACGGGTCCCCTCACGGCTGGGCCTCCGTATTCAGCTTCCGGAAGTACTCAATCACCAACCGGCGGTCCTCCGCGCTCAATCCACGCAGTTCCTCCCACGTCGGTACGCGATATCGCTCCGCCGCGCGCCCAACGGCCTCCCCGGCCGGCGTGAAGCGCTGGGTCGCGCGCGCGGCGCGCGCCTCACGCCGCTGGCTCTCGTCGCGCTGCTCCTGTTCGAGCGAGCGGCCCGCATCGAGCATCCGGCGCAGCAGTCGCTCCTGGCGCGCGGCCTGCGTGGGGTCCACGGCGCCCTGGTCGAGTGCCTGCGCAATCGCGCGGGCCTCGCGCGCCAACTCCTGCGCGCGGCCGGAGGGATCGGCGCCCGCGGCCTCGTCGAGCTGCCGCGCCACCTCGCGCTGCGCGCGCGCGAGCGCGCGCGCCTGCGCGCGCCCCGCCGCATCCAGTCCCTCCTCCGACGGCCGTCCCTGCGCACTCGGCAGGAGACTCTGCAGTTGGCTGTTGAGCCCTCCCTGCTGCTGCGCCAGGCGGCTCAGTTGTTGCAGCATCTCCTGCATCCCGGTGGCCGACTGCGCGGACGCGGCACGCTCGCGGTCGCGCGTGAGCTGCGCCGCGGCCTGGCGGAGCGCGTCCGCGGCTTCCCGCATTGCCTGCTCGGTCTGGCCGCGCTGGCCGCTGGTCGCCTCGCGCGTGGCCTGCGCGCTCCGCTGCCGCGAGCGCTCCACCAACTCCTGCGTCCGCGGCGTGACCAGCGCCGAGCGGCGCGCCTGCTCGGCGAGTCGCTCCTGCGCCGCCTGGACGCCCTGCTGCAGCGCCGACTGCTCGCCCCGCAACGAGGGCGCGGCCGGGTCCTGTCGCGCGCGGCCCGCGAGCGCATCCTGCTCGCGCGCCATCTGCATCATCTCCTGCACCGAGCGGTCGAGCGCGTCGGTCAGTTCCTCCTTCCACGCACCGACCTGCCGCTGCCGGGCTTGGTCCAGCGACCCGGCGGCGCGTTCCATCGCCGACGCCGCGCGCGACGGGGCCGTGCGATCACGCGCCGCGTCGGCCATCGCCTCGGCCGACTGCCGCGTCTCGACGGAGGCCTGTTGCGTCGCGGCCGCCCCGGGACGCGCGCGCGCCTCATCGAGCCGCCGATGGAGC
Organism: uncultured Gemmatimonas sp.; assembly: GCA_964466515.1. Taxonomy (GTDB): domain Bacteria; phylum Gemmatimonadota; class Gemmatimonadetes; order Gemmatimonadales; family Gemmatimonadaceae; genus Pseudogemmatithrix. The sequence continues at coordinate 19,700 of CAYXQS010000005.1, forward strand.
CGGTCGATGGCGCGCTCGAGATCGCGCGCCTGGCGTTCGAGCTCCTGCGCCCGCGCGGGGTCCGCGTCCCCGAGCGCCGCGCTGTCGGCAAAGGCGCGCTGGGCCTCGGCCAGATCGCGGCCGCGGTCGGCGGTGGTCTGCATCGCGCCTTCGAGGGCGGCGCGCTGCAGCATCTCCGCGCTCTTCTCCAGCGCCTCGCGCAGCCGCTCCTGTTGCGCCGCGAGTTCCGAGAGCGACTGACGCGTACGATCGCCGTCGAGTTGCTCGGTGGCCTGTTCGAGCCCCTGGAGCGACGCCGCCATCTCGGGCGTCATCGCCTCGTGCAGCAGACGCTGCGCGTCGCGCAGCTGCTGCGCGAGGGCGGTGTCCAGCGCGCCCGCGCGACGCAGGCGCCCCTCCATCTCCTGCGCGGCGTCCTGCAGACGCTCCACCTGCTCCTGCAGGGCGCGCTGCCGTTGCGCGATCTCGCGCGCCCGTTCGGCGCCGGCGAAGGTCAGCGGATCGCGCGCGGGCCGGGGGGCGTCCTGCGGCGCACCCTGCGGCGACGGCGTGGTGGCCCCCGGGGCGTTGCGGTCGCTCCGCGTCCGCGCCTCGGTGGCCGTCCGTTCGGCGAGCTCGGCCTGCGCACGCGCCGCCGAGCGTGCGGCATCCACCGCGGCGTCGGCCGCCGCGCGCGCAACCTCACGCGCCTGCTCCGCCGTGGGAAGCCGGAGGACGAGTTCCGCGCTGCGCCCCTCGCGCGTGCCGGGCGCGCCCGGCGCCGCGTCGCGCGCCACCAGCACCGCGACCACCGCATCGCCGGGACGCACCGAGATCGTACGCATTTCCACCGTCCCGACGCCAACCCAGGTCGGCGCGCGCCGGTCGCTCAGCAACGTCTCGCGCGCCGGCCCGTCCACGCCCGCCACCGTGCGCACCCACGTGCGGAGCCAGACGCCCGTGAGCGCGTGGTCGTCGTGCGCGAGCAACTCGAGCGGCACCTCCTCGAAGACCGCCACGAGCAATTCGCCAACGGGCGCGAGGATCTCCGGTCGCGGCAGCGAGTCGGCGATCACCTCGATCTGGAGCGGCGGCGGCACGTCCTCGATGGGCGCCCCGACCCCCTGCACCACCCACTGCCAGTCGCCGCTCGCCCGCGGCGTGAGGCGCCCGTGGAAGCCCTTCCCCGCCGTGGTGAACGCGAGCCGACCCGAGGGCCCGAGCAACGCCGCGGACGCCAGCGTCTCCGACGCCTGGGCGCGCACCTCAAGCACGGTGCCGGCGGGCACGCGCAGCGCCTCGTCCGCCGCAAGCCGCTCGGCGGAGCGGCCGAGATAGGCGGGATACTGCGCGAGGACCGTCACCTCGCCCACAAAGGGACGGTCAACCACGCGCACCCGCGCGGTGTCGCTCATCGTGCGTCCGTCCGCGGCCACGAGCACGAGGTCGGCGTCCACCGCGCCAATCCGGGCCGTCACGGTCCCGTCACCGGCCACGCGCAGCGTGGTGTCGCGCCACGCGCCGCCTGTCGCGCGCCAACGGAGGTCCACCGTCGGCCGCCCCGGCGCGAGGATGCCGATGGTCACCGCCGCGCCCCGCGCGACGCGCGCCGGGTACTCCGCGATGTGCAGTGCCGGCAGCAGCGTCCCGCGCCACGCCTCCACGGGATGGAGCAGGGCGCTCCACCCATCGGGACGCCGCGCCCACGACACCGACGCCAACAGCACCACCTGCGCGAGTGCCAGCACCGCAGAGAGCGCGGCGCGGCGAAGCCGACGGCGATACCGTGGCGCGGGCCGCGCCGACACGTCGGCCAAACGGTCGCCGAGCGCGCGGGCGGCGTGGGCGGCAAAGATGCCGCCGGACGCGGCCACCTCGAGGAGACCGGTGAGCTCGCCGCGTCGGAGCGCCTGCTCCTCCTCGATGGCGCGCGCGACCTCGGGCGCCGTGGCGCGCGCGCCGAGCCGACGGGAGACCACGATGCCGTACCACGCGAGGACCACGGCCGCCGCGAGCCAGACCAGGAACGGCGTCGCCGCCGGCAACGCGAGCCAGCGTCCGCGCGCGAGCCAGACCGCGCCAAAGGTGAGGAGCGCGAGCGCCGCCATCGCCGGAAGGAGCGTGCTCGCCACCGCGGCAAGCCGCCGCGCACGGGCGGCCTCGCGCGCCACCAGGGCGAGCACGCTCATCGCCCCGCCCCGCTCGTGACGGCGTACACCACCAGGTTCACGCCCATCCGCAGCGCCTGCTCGTGCAGCGCCGGCGGATCGTCGGGATACGTGCCGACATCCTCCCAGCCGTTGCCGAGGTCGCTCTCGTGCGAGTAGAAGACCACGAGGCGGTCGCCGACGAAGATGCCGTAGCCGCGCGGGGCGGCGCCGTCGTGCTCGTGGATCTTCGGCAGCCCCTGCGGAAAGGCATAGACGATCCGGTAGATCGGATGGTCGAGCGGCACGTCGACGAGCGCGCGATCGGGGAAGACGCGCGCGATCTCGCGGCGGAAGTGCTCGTCGAGCCCATAGTTGTCGTCGGCGTGGAGGAAGCCGCCGCGCAGCAGGTACGCGCGGAGCCGCTCGACCTCGCGGTCGGTAAAGCGAATCCGCCCGTGCCCGGTGAGGTGCAGGAAGGGATGGTCCCAGAGCCGATCATCGAGAAGCGTCAGCCGGACTTCGGTGGGTTCGACGTCCAGCGTCGTGCGCTCGCGCACGGCGCGGATCAGGTTGGGGAGACTCGAGGGGTTCGCGTACCAGTCATCGCCGTCGTACTGCAGCCGCGCGATGCTGAGGCCGGCGGCGGGCGCGTGGAGCGCCGGCGGGACCGCCGCCACGAGGAGCGCGGCCGCGGCCGCGACGCCGACGAGTCGCGCGCGCCGCATCACTCGTGCGCCAGGCGGTATGCAAGGTTGCGCGGCGCGCCATCCTCGGCCATCAGCCGCTGCGTGATGTCGCGCGCACTCTGCCCCTCCGCGCGCAGCGCCTGCGCGCGCCGACGCAGCGCCTCCTCGTCCAGCGGGGCGGTCACCGCCCCGGCGATCAGCAACACGATCTCTCCTCGCGGGCCCGTTGCCCCATAGTACGCAGCGAGCGCATCCACCGTTCCGCGCCGGAACTCCTCGAAGCTCTTGGTGAGTTCGCGCGCCACCACCGCCTGCCGCGCCCCCGCGCCCGCCGCCGCGAGATCGGCCAGCGTGGCCGCGACGCGAGCCGGTGCCTCGTAGAGCACCGCGGTGTGCGGAAGCGCCACGATCTCGGCAATGGCGCGCGTGCGATCGCCGCCCTTGCGGTCGAGGAAGCCAAAGAACGTGAAGCGGTCGGTCGGAAGCCCCGCCGCCGCGAGCGCGGCCAGCAGCGCGGACGCGCCCGGCACCGGCGAGACCGGCACCCCCGCGGCGATGGCCGCCTGGACCAGGCGCGCACCCGGGTCCGAGAGGAGCGGCGTGCCCGCGTCGCTGATCAGCCCGAGCGATTCGCCGGCGACGAGGCGCGCCACCAGCCCCGCCGTCGCCTTGGCCTCGTTGTGCTCGTGGTGCGCAATCAGGGGCGTGTGCAGGTCGTAGCGATCGAAGAGGATCCGCGAGTGCCGCGTGTCCTCGGCGAGCACCGCCGCCACGGTGCGCAGCACCTCGACCGCCCGCGGGCTGAGATCCCCGAGATTCCCGATCGGGGTGCTGACGATGTAGAGGGTCCCCGCGGTCGGCGCCTGGACGGCGCTCACCAGTGCACCTTCCACGGGAGCGCATCGTAGAGCCCCGCGGACTGGAAGACGTGGCGGCGCGATGTCGTCAGGCCGCGCAGGAGGTCCTCGGGCGTGATGTCGTCCGGCGCGGCGGCCCAGAGGATGTCGGCAATCCACGCCGCGATCGCCTTGGTCAACGCCTGCGCATCGGTCACGGGGTCCTTCACCGTCGGCACCGAGGGCGAGAAGCGGTCGAGGAGCGGGTGCCGCGCGACCAGCGAGCGGCGCGCGCCTTCCGTCACGTCCGCCGCCGCCGCCTTCCCCGACTCGCGGAGCCGCGCCGTGAGCGCGCCGATCAGCTCGCGGTACGCCTGGATCAGCGCCGGCGAGGCCTGCGCGGGGAGCGCCTCGGCCACCGGCCACAGCCGGACGACGGGCGCCTGCGCGTGGATGCGCGAATCGAGCAGCGTGCGCAGCGCAACGGTGACGTCGCCCGCGCGCGGGTCCACGAAGTAGCCGCGCGCGGGCTTCCCGGCCTTCACGGCCACGTAGTTCACCGCGCCGTCGGTGATCACCTCGATCGCGCCGTCGTGCATCGTCGCGTAGAGGTAGGCGAGGAGCGCCTCGCAGTCCGTCGGCGCCAGCTCGCGCGGCCACGGGAGCGGGTGCCCCGTCTGGCTCGCGAACATCAGGTCGAGGAGCTCGTCCGAACTCTCGTGGAAGCAGACGCTCCCGTACTCCGCCGACGCCGGCACGCGGCCGACCGCATCGCTGATCGCCACCGGCGCGAAATGCTCGCCGTCCGCGCTCGTGGTGGCGTTCACCACTTCGCCCTCCTCAAGGAAGAGCACGAGGAGTTCCTCGGGCATCCAGACCGCCACATACCCCGAGACCCGCGCCGCGCGGTCGCGCTTGGCATCCGTCAACAGGTTGCGCAGATGCACGTAGGCCAAGCGGGTCCTATGCAACAGGATCCGCTTGGCCGGATACCGAATGGCGTCCCGGGTCAGCGCCATCGCAGGGTTCTAAGGCCCCGGTTCAGGCCGCGTGCTGCTCGAACTTCGCGACCAGCGCCGGCTTCGGGACGGCGCCGATGACCTGATCCACGAGCTTCCCGTCCTTGAAGAACAGGAGGGTCGGGATCGAGCGCACCTGGAAGCGCATCGCCGTCCGCTGGTTGGCATCCACATCGAGCTTGGTGACCTTCACCCGTCCCGCGAACTCCTCGCTCAACTGCTCGAGGATCGGCGCGATCATCCGGCACGGCCCACACCAGGTCGCCCAGAAGTCCACCACCGTGAGGCCGCTGTTGGCCTCCACCTCGTTCGCGAACGAATCGTCGGTCACCGCCATCGTCTTCGACATCGTCTCTCCCCTTGGCTCCTGCGGACCCCGAGGTGCCGCGCACCGCGGTCCCGCGCTAACGTTACGGCGACCCCCGCGTATCGCACGCCCCAGAGGCCACCCATCCCTATGCCAGCCCCCTCGCCCCGCGGGACCCGCATCGCTCACATCGGCATCGCCGTCGAGTCACTCGAGGCGATCCTTCCGTTCTATCGCGACATCCTCGGACTCCCGGAGACCCCGCTCGACGACGCCGACGGCGCACGCATTGCCGGCCTCGTCGCCGGTGAGTCGTTGGTCGAGCTCCTGGAGCCAGACAAACCCGCATCCCCGATCGAGAAGTTCCTCGCCGGGCGTGGGCCCGGCATTCATCACATTTGCTTCGCGGTGGACGATCTCGACACCACCCTCGCACGCTGCCGCGCCGCGGGCATCCAGCTCATCGACGCACAGCCCCGCATCGGTGCCGAGGGGAAGCGCATCGCCTTCCTGCATCCCCGCTCCACCGCGGGAGTCCTCGTCGAGCTCTCTGAATACTAAACGCCCCGCCTGCCGGTGGATGGCCGCGAGCAGAAATCGCGGACCGCGGTCAGGTCAATGTTCGCCACGAACCATCGGCCCGACCGCGCATTCCGGGCCGTGGTGAAGTTGACCGTCGCCTGCTTGGTGTCCTGCGCCAGCTCCACGGCGTGTACCGTGCGTCCGCCCTCTCCCCGCTGGGCGGCGCCGATGCGAGATTCCGTGTGTCGCAGGTGACAGGCCATAATGAGGAGGCGCTGTTCGAGTTCGGCCCGAGGCACGCGGTCCCGCGTCAGTTGGGCCTCGTCGCCCCATACGGCGGACATCGCCTGCAGGTCCGGCTCGCGGGCCCCGTTCAGGAACTCCTGCACGGCCTGCTCCGAACTTGCCGCGCCCGGTTCCACACCGGTATTGACTGCACGGCACGCAGTGAACGCCACGAGCACGAGTCCCATCCACGTCAGTCCACGTTTCACCAGTCCGCTCCAGGGCGAAGGTTGTTCCTGCAAAGATGAAGCCACAACGCCTCTACATCAACATCGATCACGTCGCGACGCTCCGTCAGGCGCGCCGCGCCACGTATCCGGATCCCGTGGCGGCCGCCCAGATTTGTGAGGCGGCGGGCGCCGACGGCATCACCGTGCACCTGCGCGAGGATCGCCGCCACATCCAGGACGCGGACGTCGTGGGGCTCGGGCCCGTCCTCCGCACGCCGCTCAATCTCGAGATGGCCGCGACGCCGGAGATGACCGCGATTGCGCTCCGGCTCCGGCCGCATCAGGTGACGCTCGTCCCGGAGCGGCGCGAGGAGGTCACCACCGAAGGCGGACTCGACCTCACCGCCGATCCCGCGCGGCTCGAGGCGACCATTGCCCCGCTCCGCGCCGCAGGGATCCGGCTCTCCCTCTTCATAGATGCGGACCCCGCGCAGGTCGCGCGCGCCGCGGCGCTCGGCGTCCCCGCCATCGAACTGCACACCGGGAGCTACTGCCATCGTCCCGGGGATCCGCGCACGCTCCAGGCGCTGCGCGATGCCTCCCGGCAGGCCGCAGGGCTCGGGCTCGCCGTCCACGCCGGGCACGGGCTCACGCTGGAGAATGTCGCGGCGGTGGCGGCGATTCCCGAATGCGAGGAGCTGAACATCGGCCATTCGATTGTCTCGCACGCGGTCTTCGTCGGGCTGGACGCCGCGGTCCGCGCGATGCGCGCGGCGATGGACAAGGCAAGGCCCCGTTGACCCACGCCCCGCGTCCAGCGACCATTAGCGCGCACCCTGTGGAGGCGCGATGACCGGCGGGCTACTCGATTTCTTCACGCTCGAAGCCAGCGAGTACGTCGAACAACTCGACGCGCTCGTCTCGCGCGCGTCCGCCGCCCCGCCCGACGCCGAGTCCTTCGGCCGCACCGTGCGCGCCCTCCGGGGGAGCGCCACGATGGCCAAGGTCACCGGCATCGCCGATCTCGCCAGCGGCCTCGAGCGGCTCGCCCGGCAGGTCCGCGATGGCGATCTCGCCTGGGACGCGGCCACGCGGGGCGTGGCGATTGCCGCCATCGACGACGCGAAGATCCTCATCCGCGCGGTCCGGGCCTGGGGCGCGTCCGAGGACACCCGGGCCGGCGAGCGGATCGCCGAACTCGAGCGCGTCGCGCCCAAGCGGCAGAGCCAGGCCCCCGCGCGGAGCGGGAGCGCGTATCTCGCGGCGGCCGCCGCCGACGCGGCCGCCGGCCTCCTCGAATACGCCGAGCAGCCCGGCTCGCTTGAGGCGCTGGGCGACGTGATGGGAAAGGTCCGCGCGCTTCGCGGCGTTGCCGCGCTCAAGGATCTCCCGCCGCTCGGCGAGGTCGTTGACGCCATCGATGCCGCGGCCAAGGCCATCGAACTCGGCCAGGACGACGCGACCTCCGAGCGCCGCCGTCTCTTCCGGACCGCGGCCCGCGTGCTCCTCGAAGGCGGCGATGCCGTGCGCAACGGCGGCGTGCCCCCCACCGATTCCGTGGCCGTCCGCGAGTTCGCGCGCGCCTCGTCCACGCTCGGCGCGCAGGGCGGCGAGGGCGACGAGGTCGTTCCGATTGCCTCGCTCTTCCCCGATGTGGGCGGCGGCCAGGTGCAGGAAGCCTCGCACCCGCCGACGACGGCGGCCGAGCGCTTCCGACTGGAGGTCGTGAGCCAGGCCGAGCACCTGCGGCGGCTCGTGGCCGACGGACGCGCCGCCACCGATGCCGCCACCCGCGAACGCCTGAGCCGCGAACTGCGCGGCGCGGTCCGCGCCCTCGCGCGGGCGAGCCAGAGCTTCGGCGCGACGGAGATCGCCGACCTCTTCATCGGCGCCGAGCGAAACGCGGCGACCCTCGACCCCGCGACGCTCGATGTGCTCGACCGGGCCGCGATGCTGCTGAGCGCGCGCGACGCCACGCCGGACACGCTGGCCTCGCAGTTTGTCGCGCTCACCGGCACGCTCGGCGGTGCACACGGTGCCCCGCGCACGCCGACGCCCGTGCGTCCCGCAGCGGCCAGCGGTGCCCCGCCCTCGGGCGCCGCGCTGCAGGCGCTTCTCGCCACCGGGCTCGCCGGACTCGAGCCCCTCGCCAGCGAGCGGCTCGCCGCGCCACTGGTCGGCGAAGAGGACGATGTGATCCCGATTGACGAACTCCTCTTCCGCGGCCGCGACGCGCTGGCCCGCGCCGCGGCGCTCGGCGAGACCCTCCGCGCCGCGGCCGGCCCGCCCGACCCGCAGGCCCTCGCGGAACTGTACGACCTGCTGCAGCTCGCAGCCGCGGACTGACCGCCGTGCGCGTGGGTTGGCGCGGGGCGCTCGGGATCGCCGTCACCGTCCTCCTCCTCTGGCTCACGCTGCGCGGCGTGGAGCTGTCGGAGGTCTGGGGCATCCTCTCGACGTCGAGCCTGCCGCTCTGGCTCCTGAGCGCGGCGGCGGCGACCGCCACCTTCCCGCTGCGCGCGCGACGGTGGCAGGCCATCCTGGCGCCGCTCGCCGGCCGCCTGCCCCTCGGAGCGCTCTGGCGATCGACCGCCATCGGGATGATGGTGAACAACGTCTTCTTTGCGCGCGCCGGTGAACCCGCGCGCGCCTTTGCGCTCTCGATCGAGCGCAAGGACGTCTCGTTCACGGCGGCCTTTGGCTCCCTCGTCGTCGACCGGCTCTTCGACGGCGTCATCGTGCTCGCCCTGATGGTCCTCGCGACCCTCGATCCGCGCTTCCCCGCCGACGCGACGATCTTCGGCGCCACGGCGGGCGGGATCGCCACCACCGCCGCGCTGGCCCTCGCCGGCGTGCTCGCGATGCTCTATGCGTTGCTCCTCGCACCCACGGCGTTCGTGCGGCTCACGGAACGCCTCGTGGGCCTCGTGTGGACGCGCGGCGCGGCAAGGGCCGGCGCGCTCCTTGCGGGCTTCGCCAGCGGACTCGGCGTGCTGCGCGAGCCGCGCCTCGCCCTCGAGGTCCTCTGGTGGGCAATCGTGCATTGGCTGGTCAACGCGGCCGCGTTCTACCTCGGGTTCCTCGCGCTCGGCCTCGATGCGCCGGCGTCGGCCGCGTTCTTCGTGCAAGGGCTGATCGTCGTGGCCGTGGCGCTGCCCAACGCGCCGGGCTTCTTCGGCGCCTTTGAGATCGCCGGCAAGACGGGACTCGGACTCTACGGCGTCGCGGATGCCGGCGCGGTGAGCTGGGCCATCGGGTTCCATCTCCTCTCGTTCATCCCGATCACCGTCATCGGCATCTGGTACTTCACGCGCCTGGACCTCCGCATCGGCGACATCGGGCGCGCGGCCGCGGAGCCGCCGCCGTGAGCGCCAGCGCCGCCAGCGTCGACGCCCAGGCCAAGGTGAACCTCTTCCTGCGCGTCCTCGCGCGGGAATCCACGGGCTACCACCAGATCGAGACGCTCTTTGCGCGCATCGACCTCGCCGACGCCGTGCGCGTGGAAACCGGTACCGCCGCGCGCGAGCTCGAGGTCACGGGCATCGACACCGGCCCAAGGGAACAGAACCTCGCGTGGCGGGCGGCGGAGGCGTTCATCGCGGCCGCGGGATGGCCCACCGGCTTCCGCATCACGATCGAGAAGCGCATTCCCGTGGGCGGCGGACTCGGCGGCGGCTCCGCGGATGCCGGCGCCGTGCTGCGCGCGCTCAATGCGCTCGCGCCGCGTCCACTCCCCGCGGAGGCGCTCGCCACCGTGGGCTTCCAGCTCGGCGCGGACGTGCCCTTCCTCGCCACCGACGCCGCCCTCGCGCTCGCGTGGGGCCGCGGCGAGCGGCTCCTTGCGCTCCGCTCGCTGCCGGCGCGCGAGGTCGTCCTCGCGCTGCCGCCCTTCGGTGTCGCCACGGCGGAGGCCTACGGCTGGCTCGCGGAGTCGCGCCAGGGCGCAGCGCGGCACGCGCCGGCCGCGCGCTCCATCGACGACCTCGACCGGTGGGATGCCGTCGCGCGGCTCGCGATCAACGACCTCGAGGATGTGGTGGCCGCGCGGCATCCGGCCATTGACCACACCGTGCGCGCCATTGCGGCGGCGGGCGCCAGGATTGCGCGAATGAGCGGCTCCGGCTCGTCGATCTTCGGCGTCTTCGACCGACGCCCCCCACAGGAGCTCGACGGGTTGCCGCCGGGCACGCGGCTCGTCCACACCCGGACCTGCACAAGCGTCGCGTCGGTCCGGTTGCTCGACTGACCGGGCGTCCGTTAGCTTCGAAGACAATCGCCTGCCGGCACTGCCCCTTCGTCCAATGGCAGGACATCGCACTTTGGATGCGAGAATGGTGGTTCGAATCCACCAGGGGCAACTAGACCGCGAACACCCCGCCGTGCGGTCCGGCCAGCCACGCCTCGAGCGTCGGCGCGGCACCGTCCTTCGCCGAAACCGCCGCCGCCCGGAGCGGCCACGGAATCCCCAGCGCCGGATCGTCCCACCGGATGCCGCCTTCGGTGGACGCCACGTACGGCGCCGTGCAGAGATACTCAACCTCGGTGTCGTCCTCGAGCGCCTGCAACCCGCGCGCAAAACCCGCCGCGGCGCAGAACCAGAGGTCCTCGCCGGCGGTCACCGTGCGCCAGGTCGCGCGCCCCAGGCTCGGCGCGCCGCGCCGGATATCCACCGCCACCAGAAAGGCCGCGCCGCGCGCGACGCGCATCAGCTTCGCCATCGGCGGCGCCCACTGGAAATGCAGCCCGCGCACCACGCCGCGCGCCGAGCGGGAGTGGTTGATCTGCACAATTTGCGACGGCAACCCCGCCGCCGCGAAGTCGGCCGCGTGGAAGAGTTCACGGAACGACCCGCGCGCATCGGGGTGCGCCGTGACGTGCGCCATCACGCAGTCGGGAATCCCGGTCGGCTCAATGCGCAGCCTGCTCACGCGGCACGCTCCGCGGCGAGCGTGCCGAGGTACTCCGCGAGCGCCTCGCGCCAACTGCGCCGCGTGTCCGGCACCAGCGCATCGAACTTCGCACAGTCGAGCACGCTGTAGCGTGGGCGCGGCGCGGGGGCCGCGTGCGCCGCCGAGGTCGTCGCCGTGACGCCCTCGGGCCATCCCGCCGCCGCGTACACCGTGCGCGCCACCTCGCACCAGGTGGTCGTCCCCGCGTTGGCCGCGTGGTACACGCCGTCCGCCCCGCGCGCCAGCAGTGTCCAGCACCAGCGCGCCAGATCGTTGGCGGACGTCGGTGCGCCGACCTGGTCGTCCACCACCGCGGCCGCCGCGTGCGCGCGCGCGCGCCGCCACATCGTCGCCGGAAAGTTCTTTCCGCCGCGTCCGTACAGCCATCCGCTGCGCACAACGAGATGCCGCGCGCCACCCGTCCGCAGCGCGTCCTCGCCGGCCAGCTTGGTGCGGCCGTACGCCGAGAGCGGACGTGGCGTGTCGTCCTCGCGGTACGGCCGTGCCAACGCGCCGTCAAACACGTAGTCCGTGCTCGGGAGCAGCACGCGCGCGCCGCGTGCCGCGGCCAGCGCGCCGAGCCGTCCCACGGCCGCGGCGTTCACGGCCGCCGCCGCGTCCTCCGCCGACTCGGCGGCGTCGACCCCGGTGAACGCCGCGCAGTCAATCACCCACGTCGGCGCCGCGGTGTCGAGCGCACCCGACACCGCACGCGCATCCGTCACGTCCACCTCGCGGCGCGTCGGTGCCGCAACGGAGACATCCGACGGCGCGGTATCGCGGAACGCCGTGCCGAGCAGCCCGTGCCCGCCGAGCAGGAGGACCTTCACGCCCTCGCCCCGAGATACAGCGCGTCCGCGGCCACGGCGGACTCGCCCTGCACCGCGCGCCACCACGGCTCGTGCTCCACGTACCACGCGATGGTCGCGGCAAGGCCGGCGTCCAGGGCAATCCGCGGCTGCCACCCGGTCTCGGCGCGCAGCCGGCCCGCGTCCATCGCGTAGCGCCGATCGTGCGCCGGCCGGTCGCGCACGTGCGTGATGAGCGACTCGTCCTTCCCGAGCGCGCGCAGCACCGCGCGCACGATTGCCAGGTTCTCGCGCTCGCCCTCGGCGCCAATGTGGTAGACCGTCCCATCGCCCGCCCCGCGCTGCATCACCGCCCAGAGCGCCGACGCGTGATCCTCCGCGTGCAGCCAGTCGCGGACCTGCCGCCCGTCGCCATAGACCGGAAGCGGCTGCCCCGCGAGCGCGCGCGTGACCATCAGCGGCAGCAGCTTCTCGGGAAACTGGAACGGCCCGTAGTTGTTGGAGCAGCGCGTGACCACCGCGTCGAGCCCGTAGGTGCGCGCCCACGCCTGCACGAGGAGATCCGCCGCGGCCTTGCTCGCGGCGTACGGCGAGCTCGGGGCGAGCGCACGCGTCTCCGTGAAGGGCGCGTCGCCCGGCGCGAGCGAGCCGTACACCTCGTCGGTGCCGACGTGGACGAGCCGCAGTGGTTGCGGACGCCCTGCGTTGGCGTGGCGGATGGCATCCAGCAGCCGCTCGGTGCCGAGCACGTTCGTCTGCACGAACGCCTCCGGCCCGAGGATCGAGCGGTCCACGTGCGATTCGGCCGCGAGGTGCCAGATCGCGTCGGCCGCCGGGATCGCGCGCCCCGACGCGTCGCGCGCATTCCCCGTCAGCACGGACGCGAGGAGCCCGGCATCGCGCACGTCGCCCTGGACGAAGTAGTGCCGGCCAGTCGCGCCCGCCGTGACCATCGGCAGGCTCTCCGGATGCGCGGCGTAGGTCATCGCATCGTACGAGACAATCACGAGCCCCGGCCGCTCGCGCAGCAGCCACGCCACCGCATTGGTGCCGATGAAGCCCGCGGCGCCCGTGATGAGCAGGACGCCTGGTGCAGCCCGCGCCGTGCGCGGCGGCGTGCTCACGCCGGCTCCTCGGCCACCCGCCGCAGGTACGCGCCGTACTCACTCGCCCCGAGCGGCCCCGCGAGCGCCAGCAACGCCTCCCGCGTGATGTAGCCCATCCGGTACGCCACCTCCTCGGGGCACGAGATCTTGAGTCCCTGGCGCGCCTCGATTGCCTCGACAAAGCGCGCCGCCTCCTGCATCGCGCCCACCGTGCCGGTGTCGAGCCACGCCATTCCGCGGCCCAGCACCTCAAGACGGAGCGCGCCCTCGCGGAGGTACGCGTTGTTCACGTCGGTGATCTCGTACTCGCCCCGCGCCGACTGCTTGAGGCCCGCCGCAATCCGCACCACGCGATTGTCGTAGAAGTAAAGCCCCGTCACCGCGAGCGACGACTTGGGCGCCGTGGGCTTCTCCTCGATGGACCGCACGGTTCCGTCGGGCGCGACCTCGGCCACGCCATACCGCTCCGGATTCCCCACCCGATACCCAAAAATCGTCGCGCCCGGCGCCGAGTGCGCCACCGGGTGCGCCGCGTCGGCCCCCTGCCCTTCGGCCCGCGCCCGTGCAGCACGCAGTTGCCCGGGGAGTCCCGCGCCAAAGAACAGATTGTCGCCGAGGATCAGCGCCACCGGGTCGTCCCCGATGAACTCGCGGCCAATGACGAACGCCTGCGCGAGCCCTTCCGGCCTGGGCTGCACGGCATAGCGCAGCGTGATCCCCCACGCCCGGCCGTCGCCGAGGAGGGTCTCAAAGCGCGCGACGTCCTCGGGGGTGCTGATGACCAGGATGTCGCGAATCCCCGCGAGCATCAGCGTGCTCAGGGGATAGTAGACCAGCGGCTTGTCGTAGACGGGCAGGAGTTGCTTCGACACGACCCGGGTCATCGGGAAGAGCCGTGTGCCCGAGCCCCCGGCGAGGAGAATCCCTTTCATATCCGCACAGAATACCGTGGTGAGGGTGCCCCCTGCCATTCCCCGCCGAATTTGCATAGCTTTCGAGGCTTTCCCGACCCCCTGGCCCCAGCGCTCGTCCGGTCGGGCTATCTCCTGTCTCGCGTTACCCTTACACGACTTCCCAATGGACGGACTTGCGGTCCCAATGCACGGGTATCGGCTGCTGACGGGCACCGCCAACCGTGGGCTCGCCGAAGCGATCGCGAAGTCGCTCGATGTCGAGCTCTGCAAGTCCACCGTGACCCGCTTCTCGGACGGCGAGGTCTTCGTCCGCCTCGACGAGAATGTGCGCGGCGCGGACGTCTTCATCATCCAGCCCACCAACCCGCCGGCCGAAAACGTGATGGAGCTCCTGCTCCTCATCGATGCGGCCCGTCGCGCGTCGGCCGCCCGCATCACCTGTGTGATGCCCTACTACGGCTACGCGCGACAGGATCGCAAGGACCAGCCCCGCGTCGCCATCGGTGCCAAGCTGATGGCCAATATGGTGATGCGCGCCGGCGCGGACCGCGTCCTCGGCCTCGATTTCCACCAGCACCAGTTGCAGGGCTTCTTCGACATCCCGGTGGACCATCTCTACGCCGCGCCCGTCTTCACGGCGCACTACCGCAGGAAGAAGCTCCAGGATGTGGTCGTCGTCGCGCCGGACGTGGGCTCGGCCAAGATGGCCCGCGGCTTCGCCAAGCGGCTCAACGGCTCGCTCGCCATCATCGACAAGCGCCGCCCGGCGGCCAACGTGGCCGAGGTGGTCAACGTCGTCGGTGAGGTCGAGGGCCGCGACTGCCTCCTCGCCGACGATATGATCGACACGGCGGGCACGGTGTCCGAGGCCGCCCGCGCGCTCAAGGACCTGGGCGCCCGCGACATCTACGTCTGCGCGACGCACGCGCTGCTCAGCGGCCCCGCGGCCGAGCGCCTCTCCAAGGCACCCATCAAGGAAGTCGCGGTCACCGATACCATCGCCATTCCCGAGTCCCGCCGCTTCGAGACGCTCACCGTGCTGAGCGTGGGCGAGCTGCTTGCCAAGGCCATCCGGTTCACGCATTCCGACCAGAGCGTCTCGTCGCTCTTTGAATAGCAGGGTGCAGGACGTGTCACCTCGAGTTCACCGGGCCGGATCTACCGGGCACCCGCATAGGGCTCGATTCCATACGAAGGGATACTGATATGGCATCCGCAAATCTCAGCGCCACCACGCGCACCGCGACCGGCAAGGGCGTGGCCCGCAAGCTCCGTGCGGCGGGCCGCATTCCGGCCATCATCTACGGGCACGCCCGGGAGCCGCAGGCGCTCGAGGTGAACGCCCACGAGCTCCAGTTGCTCCTCGAGAAGAACCCGTACCAGAGCACCGTGATCGAGCTCGCCTTCGACGGCGGCGTCGCGCGCACGCTCATCCGGGAGATCCAGCGCCACCCGTTCAGGAAGCAGGTCCTCCACGTCGACTTCCAGGAACTGGTGGCCGGCGAGCAGGTGACGGTGAAGGTGCCCCTCCACTTCAGCGGCACGCCCGATGGCGTCCGCACGGGTGGCGGCGTGCTCGACCAGATTATGCACGAGTTCGAGATCACGGTCGACCCGTCCAACATCCCGCACCACATCGTGGTCGACGTGACGCCACTGACCATCGGGCACGCGCTCCACGTCCGCGACGTCCCGCTGCCGGCGGGCGTCGAACTGCTCAGCGATCCCGACCTCACGGTCTGCATCTGCGCCGCGCCGAAGGTCGAGGTCGAGCCGGTCGCGGCCGAGGGCGAGGCGGCCCCGGCGGAACCGGAACTCATCCGCAAGACGAAGGACGAGGACGAGGCTGAAGCCAAGTAACCGGCGCTTCCCGCCCGCGGCGCGCGCGATCCGGCGATGAAGGTCATCCTCGGGCTCGGCAACCCCGGGCGGGAGT
>CAYXQS010000006.1:0-34260 GCA_964466515.1 uncultured Gemmatimonas sp.
TGGATGTAGCGGGCCGTGGAGCGGATTTCGAGGCCCCACAGGAAGGTGATGCTGAGCGCGGGGTCCACCTGGCCGTCGCGGACGAGTTGCGCGGCCACGCGGGCAATCTCCACCTGGGCGCCGACGCCCGAGGCGTTGTCGTTGGCGCCGGGCTCCTGGACGTGAGCGCTCATCACGAAGCGTTCGTCGGGGAGGGAACTGCCGCGGAGGTTGGCGACCACGGTGAGTTCGGTGGCGTTGGGCGTCCATTGGACGGCGGTGCGGACGCGCACGCGGACGGGGCCGCGTGCGAGGGCTGCGCGCAGGCGTTCGCGGGCCTCGAAGGAGAGGGCAATCCCCCAGGCGTGGGTGGTGGTATCGCGTGGGACGCCGCCGAACTGGATGGAGGTGCGGTTCTTCTCCGGCTGGAGATACTCCGGGAGGGAGTATCCGAGGACGCCGAGTGCGCCGCGGCGGGTGACGGCCTCGGTGAAGAGGCGGCCGGGGCTGGCCGCGCCGAGGACGATCTTGCCGCGGACATCGGCCGCGTCGAGCTCGGCCGCCGTGCCGCGTCCCACGTCCACCAGCTCGGCCTCCACGCCCGCCCCCGGCGTGGAGAAGGAGTTGGTGGCCAGCATATTGCGGTTGGTGGCGAACCGCAGGACGGGCGTCGGCTCGCCGATGATCTCAAGCGAGGCGTCGAGCGGCTCCCAGGCGGGCTGGGCCATCGGGTAGCGCTCGATGCGATAGGTCAGGCGCTCGTTGGGCCGCGCGCGGTCCTCGCGGACGTAACCCGTGGCCTCGAGACGCTCGGCGATGTGGGCGATGCTGGCGTCGAAGCCGCGGTTGCCGGGCCAGCGGACGAACTGGTCGAGGAACGCGACCGTTTCGAGGGCGCGGGAACCGGAGTAGAGGGGGCGGACGAGTTCGGCGAGGGGGGCCGTGGGGGAAGGGGACTGACTGGCGGACTGTGCCGGTCGTGCGGCCCCGAGACACAGCACGGCGGCTGCGGTCCGCAGGATGGTAGTAGGCAGGCGCATCGCCAAAAGATACGCAGCCGGTGGATCCCGGGCCGTGGTGCGTTGTCGAGGGACCGCGCAAACGCTTATCTTCCAACGATATGCGCGCCGCCGAAATCCGCCGCCGATTCCTCGACTATTTCGCTCGCCAAGGCCACGTGGTCCGGCCGAGCTCCTCGCTTGTTCCTGGCGATGACCCGACGTTGTTGTTCACGAACGCCGGAATGGTCCAGTTCAAGAAAGTCTTCCTCGGCCAGGAGCAGCCGCCGGAAGGCAACCGCCGCGCGACGACGTCGCAGAAGTGCGTGCGCGCCGGCGGCAAGCACAACGACCTCGAGCAGGTGGGGCACACCGCCCGACACCACACATTCTTCGAGATGCTCGGCAACTTCTCCTTCGGCGACTACTTCAAGCGCGATGCCATCCGTTTCGCGTGGGAGTTCGTCACCGAGGACCTGCAGATCCCCAAGGAGCACCTGCGCGTCAGCGTCTACAAGGACGACGACGAGGCGCGAGTGTTGTGGCGCGAGATCGCGGGGCTCGACGACTCGCGCATCTACGGACTCGGCGAACGCGACAACTTCTGGCAGATGGCGGATACCGGCCCCTGCGGGCCGTGTACCGAGATCTACGTGGACCTCGCGCACCTCGCCAAGGACTTTGAGTTTCCGGAGGGCGCGGAGGGCGACTGGACGAGCCGCAGGCGGAAGACGTTCTCCACCGAGGCGTTCGTCGAAGGCGCCGAGGCGGGCCGCTTCCTCGAGATTTGGAACCTGGTGTTTATGCAGTACGACCGGCAGCCCGACGGCACGCTCGTACCGCTGCCGAAGCCATCAGTCGATACGGGCGCGGGCCTCGAGCGCATTGCGGCCGTGTTGCAGGGCGTTGCCAACAATTACCACACGGACCTCTTCACGCCCTTCATCGAGCGTGTCGCCGAGATCACGGGGAAGAAGTACAGGTACGAGAACGCCGACTCCGCGTCGTTCCGCGTGATCGCGGATCACGCGCGCGCGGTGGCGTTCCTGCTGGCCGACGGCGTCTTCCCGAGCAACGAGGGCCGCGGCTACGTGCTGCGCCGCATCCTGCGGCGCGCCGTGCGCCACGCCTGGCTGCTCGGCCGCCGCGAGCCCACGCTCGTTCACATCGTCGAGGAAGTCGTTGCGATGATGTCGGGGCAGTTCCCGGAGCTCTCCACGCGCAGGAAGCACATCCTCGACACCACGCGTGCCGAGGAGGAGCGGTTCCTCGCGACGATCGACGGCGGGATGGGACGCTTTGAACAGCTCGCGCCGATGGGGTCCACGCAGGGCTCCACGGCGATCCGCGGGACCATCACCGGCGAGGACGCGTTCAAGCTGTACGACACGTTCGGCTTCCCGATTGACCTCACGGAGCTGATGGCGCGGGAGCGCGGCTATCTCGTGGATATCGCGGGCTTCGAGAGCGCGCTGGATGGTCAGCGGAAGCAGAGTCAGGAGGAACGGAAGTCTCGGCGGATTTCGGTTGCGGCCGATGAGCTGGCGGATCTGTCAACTTGGACGCGGGAACACGCCATTGGCGGAGACGAGATTTTTGTTGGCTATGAGACCACGGAGATTGAGTCCCTGGTCACTGCGGTGAAGCCGCTGGCGGACGGGCAGGTGGCGGTGATGCTCCGCGAGAGTCCGTTCTACGCCGAGAGCGGCGGGCAGGTCAGCGACCAGGGCGAGATTGTCGGCACGGGATGGCGCGTGGACGTCACGGACGTGCGCAAGCTCGATGGCCGCGTGGCGGCCATCGGGAAGCCCACGGGCGAGGTGAAGTTTGAGCCGGCGATTGCGCGCGTGCCCGCCGAACGCCGCCGCGACACCGAGCGCAACCACACGGCCACGCATCTGCTGCACGCCGCGCTGCGTGCAGTGCTCGGTGACCACGTCCATCAGGCCGGGTCGCTGGTGGCGCCGGATCGCCTGCGCTTTGACTTCACGCACCACGGGCCGATTGCGCCCGAGAAGCTGGAGCAGATCGAACAGATGGTGAACGCAGGCATTTGGCAGAACGTGGATGTCGTGACCACGGAGAAGCCGTACCGGGAAGCCATTGCGGGCGGCGCGATGGCGCTGTTCGGCGAGAAGTACGGCGATGTGGTGCGCGTGGTGGGCATCGCGGGGCTCTCCACCGAACTCTGCGGCGGGACGCACGTGAAGAACACCGGGCAGATCGGGCTCTTCCGGATTGTGTCGGAGAGTGGCGTGGCGGCGGGTGTGCGTCGCATTGAGGCGCTGACGGGGCGGGGGGCGTACGCCTTGCTGCGTGAGCACGACGACGCGCTCGCGGGCGTGGCGGCGAAGCTCAAGGTGAATGCGCTGACGTCGGAAATGGTCGGCAAGCGGCTCGACGCGCTACTCGGCGAGAAGAAGGCGCTGGAGAAGAAGCTCGACGAGGCGCTGCGTGGCGGGGGCGCTCAGGGCGGGGAACTGCTGGCCGGCGCCGAGGATGTGGACGGGGTGAAGCTGCTCGCCAAGACCGTGAAGGCCGACTCGATGAGGGAGCTGCAGGCGCTGGGGGACGTGGTGCGGGACCAGCTTGGCTCGGGCGTCGGTGTCCTTGTGAGCGGCTTTGAGGACGGGAAGGGCGGGCTGGTGATCGTGGTGACGGACGACCTCCGCGCGCGTGGGATTACCGCGGGTGGGCTCGTGAAGGCGCTGGCGGCCAAGGCCGGCGTGAAGGGCGGCGGCAAGGACCATATGGCGCAGGCGGGGGTTGGTGCCGAGCAGTTGGAGACGATGCCTGCGCTGGCCGCCGAGGTGGTGCGGGCGGCGCTTAGCTGAAGACTTCCGTGAGGGCGAGCTCGAAGGCCGGTACGCCGGGCTGAGGCTGCCAGCGCAGGGTGTCGGTGATCAGCTCGTCGTCGTGGCCGGGGCGAACCACGATGATGCTTTGGCTCACTGGGTCCACGATCCAATACTCCGGGATTCCCCAGCGCTGGTACGCGGCGCGCTTGATACCGAGATCGCGCCCCTTCGTCGAAGGGGAGAGGACTTCGACGACGAGACTGGCCGTCGGAAAAGTCTCCCAACTTGCCCCGTATGGAATCGTAGGGTCGAGGTACACGGCGGCGTCCGGCTGAAGTTCGCTGTCGCCGTTGGGGACGGGTCCAGGAGCGACCGCCACTCCAATCGCGTGACGGCGACAGTAGGCGCGGAGCTCGGCCGCCAGCGCAAGCGATGCCCGTTGGTGCGGGGCTCCCGGTAGCGGCGTCACGAGCAACCGTCCGTCGAGCACCTCGTAACGGTTCCCGTCGTCGGGAATGTCCTGAAGCTCGGCGCGGGTCCACGGGCGGGTGGAAATGACCATACCCATACTCTATAAGTCCTCGGTGGCTGGACGCAACTCGGCATTGCCGAGGATGGAGCTACACGTCCAGCCGCGCGTCATCCCAATGCGCTGCGGGCGACCAAAAGGACTCAAGGGGCCCCAAAATGTGTGGTTTCCCGTGCCACCCGCGCTTCGTGGCGTTAGTTTTCTCCCGATGAGTTCCGAGGTGTGGATCGCCCAACGAACCGCCGAGGCCCCATCCGCGCTCCGTGCGCGCGTGGACGACGTGTTGCGCGTCGGCGCGCCAGTCGGCACCGACGCGCCGGAGCAGTTGGTGCGCGTTGCGGAGCGACTCCTGGGCGGTCTCGTGGCACCGCAGGGTGGCGGCGAGCATCGGCAGGGCGCGCTCGACCTCTTGGCCGCCGACGCCGCCGTGACCTGGGCGTTTGAGAAGGCGGCGGACGACCCCAAGACGCTCGCTACGCGGGCCGAGGATGCAATGCGGCGAATCGCGGCGGTGGTGCAATGACGGGTAAGGGCGTGGATCCGGTGGCGCACCTGCGCGAGCTCTCGGCGACTGCTGCGCAGGCCGCCGAGGCACTTGGGCCGCAGATTCGGGCGGCCACGGCGTTGGTGCAGGAGACACTCAAGGCCGGCGGCACGGTGTTCTTTGCCGGCAACGGCGGCAGTGCGGCGGACGCGCAGCACATCGCCACGGAGTACACCATCCGGTACCTGCGCGCGCGGCGCGCGCTGCGGGCCATCGCGCTGACGACGGATACCTCGGCGCTGACGGCCGCGGGGAACGACTACGGCTTCGAGGCGATTTTCAGTCGGCAGTTGGAGGCGCTCGGCCGGACGGGGGACCTGCTGATGGTCCACACGACGAGCGGGAACTCACCGAACTGCCTCAAGGCGATTGAGACGGCCAAGGGAATGGGAATCCGGACCGTGGCGCTGACGGCCAAGGACGGGGGGCAGGTGAAGGATGCTGCCGACCTGTGCTTGATTGTGCCGACGCAGCGGACGGACCGGGCGCAGGAGATCCATCTGGCCATCCAGCACGCCATCTGCGACGTGGTGGATGCGGAGGCGGCGGGGGCCTAGGGGGTTCGGACGGCCAGCAGGTCGCTGTCCGCAACTGGGCGCACGTCGTCCGTTCGGAGCGTGAGTAGCGCACGCGTGCGCCCGGAGCCGGTCACGAATTCAACTTCAAGGTGAGTCGGGGCGTAGATATGCACTACGGCCCCAAGGTCGCCGATCCGGAGTCCGGCGTCTGGGCGATCGTGGATCAGGACGACCGTATCGAGTTCGCGGAAGGTCATTGTCCGGTCTCCGGGTACGCAGTCACAAGGCAGGGTCGTGAGTCGCCGGCGGGAATGATCCAGATACTCAGGACAGCGGCCGATCGGTGTGGTCCTCGAAGTATACCACGAACAAGGTACTTGCGGCCAAAGGGGCCGCTGGCGTCGGCGTAGCTTCTCCAGCGGTGGCGTGGCTGAGTAGGGCGTCCCGAAGCTCGGTCCACTCCGATAGGGCAAAGCCAAGACCACGAAAGAAGCGTGCTTTTTCCTGGCCAACAGGATGCAAGGGCGAGAGCAGGTAGCCCCAGATCTTCTTAGGGGGTACGAAGGCGTTGAGATGGCCGGGGAGTTTCAAGAAAGGCGTCTGTTTGCGTCGGGGCTGGCCACCCGAGTGTACGCCCTGCCCGGTCTCTCCCCGTCAGCATCGCCTTGCGCATAGGACTAGACCGACGCCCTCGTTCCGCGTCCACCGCCTGTTGCGCCGCTGCCCGATGGCCGTTACGCGAACAGCCCCGCGACGCCAATCACGAGGGCCGACAGGTCCGGCCTCGGTTGCCAGCGGAGGATGTCGGTCACGCGCCGGTCGCGATGCCCAGGCCGCGCCACGGTCACCGCGCGGGCGTCGGTATCAACCACCCAGTATTCCGGGAACCCCCAGCGCCGGTAGGCGGCACGCTTGGTGACCTGGTCGTGCTTCCGTGAACCTGGCGACAGGACCTCAACCACCAGGCCCACGGGTTCCGCCTCATCCCACCCGGCGTCAATGGGCCGCGTGGGGTCCAGGGTGACCAGGATGTCCGGCTGCAGTTCGCTCTCCTTTCTCGGCGTCGCGCCAGGCGTCATCACATAGCCGAGGCGGTGCTCGTCGCAGTAGTCGGCCAGGAGACGTGCGAGGCGAAGCGCCACGATCTGGTGGGTGCGCGACGGCAACGGCGTCACGAGGAGCTCGCCGTCGAGCACTTCGTAGCGGTTCCCGTCGTCGGGCAAGCGTTCGAGATCGGCCCGGGTCCACGGGCGGGTCGTCGCGGCCATTTGCATAGGGTAAGCCTCCTCGGCGAGGGAACGCAACTCGGCATACGCCGAGGGTACCGCACAGCCGGGTTTCCCTGGCACCTTTCCCGTGCCGCGCCGCTCAAAAGGCCGCCGGACGCGGTGACCGCCTAACGCCTTGCCCCGTCAGGTGTTAAACTAAGTGGCCCCTATACGGCCGGACCCTCACGAGGATTGCAGTTGACGATGCGGAAGCTGATGACTGTGGTGGCGGCGCTGATGCTCGCGCTGCTGCCGTTGCAAATGGAGGCGCAGGCGCCGAGCGGTGACCAGATCCGCGCGCGCATCCGTGCGTCGGGGATGACGCCGGATCAGGTGCGCGAGCGGTTGGCGGGCGCTGGGTACTCGCGCTCGATGCTCGATGCCTACCTGAACGAAGGCACTGGCCCAGCGCCGGCGCCGTCGCAGGACATCCTGACGGCGCTGGCCGCGCTCACCCCCGAGCAGGTCCAGGCCACCGGTGCCGCGCCGCTGGCGATCGAAGCGGGCGCCGAGCCCGCCCCACGTGCCCGTGACGATGGTCGCGAGGATGGCGTTCGGATCTTCGGCCTCGATGTGTTTCGCGGGCGCTCGACGCAGTTCCAGCCCCTGCTCGCCGGGCCGGTGCCGGAGACGTATCGCGTCGGTGCCGGGGACCTGATGGTCCTCGTGCTCTCGGGGGATGTGGAACTCGTTCACAACCTTGAGGTCACGCGCGACGGGTTCGTGCTGATCCCGCAGGTGGGGCAGTTGTATGTCTCGTCGCTCACGATGGCGCAGGTGAAGGCGTTGCTTCGGCAGCAGCTCGGGCGGTCGTACTCGGGGATCCGTACCGGCAGCACGCTGTTTGACCTGACGTTGGCGCGGCTTCGCACGAACCAGGTGTACGTGATTGGCGAGGTGGTGCAGCCAGGGGCGTACCAGTTGGCGAGCGTGGCGACCGTGTTGAACGCCTTGTACGCGGCTGGCGGCCCCACGGAGCGCGGCGGGATGCGTGCGGTGCGCGTGGAGCGGCAGGGGCAGACCGTGGCGACGTTCGATCTCTACGACTACCTGCTGAAGGGCGACACCAAGTCCGACGTGACGCTGGAGATGGGGGACGTGGTGTTTGTCCCCGTACACGGCGTACGCGCGACGGTGACGGGGGCGGTGATACGGCCTGCGGTTTACGAGTTGGCGCAGGGGCAGACGCTGCGCGATCTCGTGGCGTCGGCTGGCGGGTTCGCGCCCGAGGCCGCGCTCAGGCGCATTTCGATCTCGCGAATCCTGCCGCCGAATGCGCGTGGTGCAGGCGGGCCGGACCGGATCGTGCTGGACGTGCCTATTGAGCAGGTGGTGAATGGCGATGCGCCGGCGGTGACGATCGAGCCGGGGGACGAGGTGACCGTCTTTGAGGTGCCCGGGGCGCGGCGGGCGGTGGTGCGGCTCAAGGGCGCGGTCTATCACCCCGGGACGTACGGGTGGCGGCCGGGGCTCAAGGTGAGCGACGTGGTGAAAATGGCGGGGGGCGTGACGCCGGCCGTGTTTGCGGAGATTGCACACATCGAGCGGCTGAACATCGCCGATTCGACGCGGTTCCTGGTGCGCGTGCCGGTGCCGGCGGACTCCACGCAACCGTGGGTGAATGATATCGAGGTGCAGGAGTTCGACATCATCACGGTGTATGGGCGCGAGCAGTTGCGGGAGACGCGCGAGGTGCGCATCAACGGGCAGGTGGGGAAGCCTGGAGAGTATGCGTACAGCGAAGGGATGACGGTGCGCGACCTGATCCTGCTCGCGGGCGGCGTGCGCGACGGCGTGTATCTCGATTCGGTGGAGATTGCGCGGTTGCCGTCGAGTCGCAGTGATGGGCAGATGGCGCGGACGTTTCGGATGCCGCTGGACTCGACGTACCTGTTTGAGCCGGAGGGGACGACGTTTCGGTTTTTGCCGGGCGCACCGGGTCGGGCGGGTGGGACGGAAGAGATACCGCTAGAGCCGTTTGATCGTGTGACGGTATTACGTCAGCCGGATTGGGAGCTGCAGCGGATGGTTGAGGTGCGCGGGGAAGTGAATTTCCCAGCGACGTACGCGCTGCGGTTCAAGGAAGATCGTCTGAGCTCGTTGATTCAGCGCTCAGGTGGGTTGATGCCGACGGCGTTTGTCGAAGGCGCGCGGTTGATTCGCGAGGCGGACGGCGCTGGCCCCGTGAACATTGACTTGGCGGCCGCGCTGCGGCAGCCGGGCGGGCGGGAGGACATCGTCCTCCGGCCGGGGGACGTGGTGGTTGTCCCTGAGTACAATGCCGTGGTGAAGGTGCAGGGGGCGGTGATCAGCCCCGTGAGCGTGCAGTACCGACCGGGAGCGCCACTGTCATATTACATCGCCAATGCGGGCGGATATGCGCGCAATGCGGACAAGGCGCGCGTGAGCGTGCGGTATGCGAACGGCTCGGCGGAGACCACGGACGGGTGGTGGTTTACGAAGCGGAGCCCGCGGATGGGACCTGGTGCCACAGTGACGGTGCCGGTGAAGCCGGATGATGAGCCGTTCAGGCTGACGGAGTTTTTGGCGGCGAGCGCGTCAATCTTGGCGAGCACGGTGGCGATTATCGCGATTGCGACGCGGTAGGGGCGGAGCGGTTGACGCTCAGGCACCAGCCCCTTCAAGAGATCACCGACCTGACGATACGCATTCATCACGGGTTCGCCGACTTCGGAGGTGGGCGCGAACACGTCTGCTTATCCCCCCTGCCTCAACGTCCTGATCGCACCTGCTTGTGTCCCGTATCGCCTTGTCGTGCCGTGTGTTAGCTTTCCCCCCCATATGCGGAAGATTGGCGGCCGAATCCGTTTGAGCCAGGACAAGGTCACGAGCTTCATCAGTCGCGCAATCAAAAGCAAGTTTGCCCGCAATGTCGCGATTGTCGCTGGCGGCACTGCGGCGGCCCAAGCCATCACCGTTGCTTTTGGCCCGATTATCACCCGCTTGTACGGGCCAGAAGCATTTGGCTTGCTGGGTGTCTTCACATCTTTGGTAGCCATATTGACGCCCGTGGCGGCGTTGGCATATCCCATCGCTATTGTCCTGCCAAAGGAGGATGCTGATGCAGTTGGGCTTGCGCGACTCTCGTTCTATGTCGCGCTTGCCGTTTCGGCGGTTGTAGCCGTCGCGCTTATGGTCGGCGGCGAATGGCTGCTTGCCCTTCTGGGCTCTGAAGCCATAGCGCCGTATGCTATGCTGGTTCCTCTATCCATGCTCTTTGCCGCCTGTATGCAAATTGCTCGGCAATGGCTAATCCGAAAAAGGCTGTACCACATCACGGCCCGGGTCGCCGTGTTGCAGGCGCTCTTCCTCAACAGTGCCAAGGCGGGCTTTGGTTGGCTGAATCCGGTTGCGTCGGTTCTGGTGGTGCTGACCACGGCGGGACAGGCTCTGCACGCTGCAATGCTCTGGTTGGGGATCAGGCATATTGGCAACTTCGCAAATACAGCGATTGAAGGGCAGGCACGGGTATCCTTAAGGGAGTTGGCGAGAAAGCATTACGATTTCCCGCTCTATCGTGCGCCTGAACTATTTGTTAACGCGGCCTCTCAGGGACTGCCAGTGCTTATGCTGGCTAGTTTTTTTAGCCCATCCGCTGCGGGACTTTATTCATTGGGAAGAATGGTGATGGGCATCCCTTCGAACTTGATAGGCCAGTCAGTTGGCGATGTGTTTTACCCGCGAATCACCGAAGCTGCCCATAACCAGGAAAGTCTTCTCCGCCTCATCATAAAGGCAACCCTCTCCCTGGCAGCCGTTGGCTTTCTGCCTTATGCAATCATAGTTGCCGCCGGCCCGTGGCTTTTCTCGTTTGTCTTCGGCGCCGAGTGGTATGCAGCAGGTGAATATGCTAGGTGGTTGGCTTTGTGGTTGTTCTTCATGTTTCTCAACAACCCGAGCGTTAGGGCATTGCCGGTATTGTCCGCGCAGGGATTCCATCTCGTCTTTACAGTCGTCACGATCATAATACGATTGGGCGTGCTTGCAGCTGGCTTCTTTGTATACGAGAGTGACCTGGTCGCGGTTGCCCTTTTCAGCGGTGCTGGAGCAGTGCTCAACATCGCTCTTGTCGTAATCGTCTGCTGTCTCGCGCACAACTATGACATCAGGGAATCGCAGGCATGACAACTAGCCTCTTCATTGCCGGCGATGTAGTAAACTACACGAAGCTTGACGGTGAAATATGTTCCGCCGACTTGGAGCACATAGTTTCCGCGGCTGACTACGCCGTCTGTAATTTCGAGGCGCCGGTAGTCGGGTACGGTTCCCCGCAACCTAAGTCGGGTTCTCACCACGCACAGAGAGCGGAGACCGTCAGCGGGCTCCAGCGGCAAGGTTTCAAGCTCCTCCTCCTCGCCAATAATCATATGATGGATTATGGGGCAGAGGGCCTGAAGCACACCATAGAATGCGCGGAGCGGTTCGGCTTGGATACTCTGGGTGCAGGCCTTGATTTTGCACAAGCCTATGCTCCGCTTATCAAAAACATCAATGGCCTCAGGGTGGGATTTTTCAACGCCTGCGAAGCGCAGTTCGGCGTCATTGACCACTTTGAAAGACAATCCACGGCAGGGTACGCATGGATCAATCACCCATCAACCGATTTGGCCATCCTGAAGCTCAGGCGAGAGTGCGACTTCGTTCTGGTATTCGCTCACGCAGGGCTTGAGCACTATTCGATTCCGCAGAAAGAATGGCGTGTGCGGTACCGCCACTTATGCGATCTTGGCGCAGATGTCGTGATTGGCTCGCACCCCCACGTGCCTCAAGGCTGCGAACGTTACAACGAAGCTCTCATATTCTATAGCTTGGGCAACTTCTACTTTGACTCAACAGAGTACATAGACAAGGAAGACCATAGCTATTCGGTTTTGCTCAAGCTGGAGAAGGGTTCCGCTCCCGCATTTGAGCCGGTCTATCACTACAAACACCAAGGCCGCGTTCGCCTGGCCCCACAAGACAAGCGCATTGACTTGGACGATCTCAGTTCTTTGCTCACGACAGGCTACCGCGAAGCGCATGATGAGATGAGCCTGCAGGCCTACGCAAGGATCAGGCCAAGACTTCTTCAATCTCTGCTGCCTATTCCCTATCGCGGTACCCTGCTGGGCTCGCTGAAACACCTTGTGAGGACATTGCTGGGCCGCAACAAACACTTCGACAAGACCCTTCTACAGCTTCACTTGCTTCGTAACGAAGCCTATTACTACGCTGCACGGCACGCCCTGGAAGTTCAGGTCAGCAGGAAGAGAGATGGCCTAGAGGTGGCTCAGCCGATTAAGACAGGGGGATAAGTGGACGTGACCGCTTCACCGGGCGAAGTTATCGCGCAGCCAGGAGGCTCGCCTCCTATGCGTCGCCCCCGTCGAAACCTTGGTGGATTAATACATTTTCCTCTCGCGCGCCGCATTTCCTCGTCGGCGCGTCGCGCGATCGCGATGGTATGAGCGTTGCCGCTATTACGCCAGTACCGGCAGCCCGTGCGGCTGCGATTGGTCTTCTCGGCAAGGTCGAGAAGCTGTTGGTTGTCGCCGGACTGTTGGTCAGTACTGGTGGACTGCAGGGCTGGTTGGTCGTCGCCGGCGCGGGTGGAGGACAATCGCGGGTGGTTGCGTTGCTCCTGCCCGTATTCGCATTCTCCACTGTTGCTGCTCTATTTCGTGGTAGCCAGGTGGCCACTGCAGTGATTCGGAATCCGGCATTGGCCGCGCTCCCGATCGCTGCCCTGGTATCGGCCACCTGGTCGATCGCGCCAACGACGACGCTCTGGAAGGCGGTGTCGTTGTGCGCTACCTATCTTTTCGCGCTTTACCTCGTTTTGCGATTTGACCTGCGAACAATCGTTCGGCTGGCTGCCTATGCGATTCTGCTCACGGCCGCCTTATCCCTCGTGGCGGTTGCTATAATGCCGAATCAGGCAATTATGACAGGAATTCACGATGGTGCGTGGCGCGGCAGTTTTGGGCATAAGAATGGGCTCGGAAAAGCAATGGCACTCGGGGTGCTTTGTTGTGTGACGACCGCATGGCTTGACCGGGCACAGCGTCGCGTGATGGCGTGTGGTGCTTTCGTGTGCATAGTTCTGGCTATACTGACCACGTCGGCGTCATCGCTCGTGCTAGTGGTAGGAAGTGTAGGTGTTGTCGTCCTAGCTAGGCAGGTCGTCCGATTGAAGCCTGTAGTGCTGATACCATCAAGTATTCTTCTGCTCGGTTCGTTAGTCGTTGCGGGCTATTGGCTGCTTCAGAATTGGACAACTTTGTTGTCCGCTCTTGGGCGAGACCCAACCCTCACCGGTCGTACAACTTTATGGGCCGTACTACTCATTGAGGTGCTACGGCGCCCCCTTCTTGGGTTCGGCTATGGTGCGTTCTGGAGTGATCAGAGTTCCGTAGGCGCAAATGTCGGCCTTCTGGCTTGGGATGCGGCGCACGCGCATTCAGGATACTTGGAGATTGCTTTGGATTTGGGGGCCGTGGGTGTGGTGTTGGCTGTGTCCGCCTTGGCTTGGGCGACGCTCAGAGGAATGGCGGTCGCTAGATTTTCGAGGGAAGGCGTGGTTGGCATCGGGTATTTAACATTTTTGGTTGCCGCGAATTCGGTGGAAGGTATGTTCATTCGCCACAACTCCATCTACTTCGTGCTTTTTGCCTGTGTCGCCCACGCTGCATTCGCAGATAGGTGTGTGCACGATTCTTCATCATCATTCGGCCCCATTCATGACCACTGAAGCTGGTGCTCGCGAGACGCTTGAGGGAGGGGAGAGCTTCCTGCGAGTTCTTCTCCGTTATCGCCACCGCCTGTTTTTTGCTCCCCTCGTGATAGCGTTCGTTATCTCGTTGGCGCTATACCTGTCGCCGCGCGATTACACCGTTAGTGTCACCTTTCTCCCGAGTGCGAGCGGGGAAGGAACACCTTTCGCCGGCCTGGCAGCGCAGGTTGGCATTGCGTTGCCCGGGGGGGGCACAGCGGTGCCGCGCGTGTTCACCGAAGTGCTGAAATCCAATCAGTCCATCCGCGCCGCAGTTCTCCACCGGTACACGGTTAGGCAGCCGCGAATGTTTGGGGAGCCGACAGTTGTCGAGGGCACCCTCGTTGACCTGTATGAGATTGATGAGGAGTCGCTTGAGCGCGGGATTCAGAAGGCCATGGCACGGTTGCGTAAAAACCTATCCGCCGAAGCCGACGACATCAGCAGGATGGCTACACTGCGTGTCACCGCGAAGTGGCCTGACCTTTCGTATGCCGTGGTTCAAGTACTGTTAGAAGAGCTGAATCACCACAACCAGGACGCACGTCAGAGTCAGGGTCGTGCCGAGCGGATGTTTGTCGAGGAGCGGCTACAGGTTGCTATGGCATCGTTAACTGCAACTGAGGACTCACTGCAGAACTTCCTTGCCCAGAATCGGCAGTTTCGGTCATCTCCATCTCTAACGGTCGAATACGAGCGCTTGCAGCGCTCCGTGGGATTGCGACAGCAAGTGGTGGTCACGCTTACCCAGGCGCTTGAGCAAGCGCGAATCGCAGAAGTGCGTGACACGCCCGTAATAACGATTGTTAGCCAGCCTATCCAACCCGCAAAAGGGGATCGCCGTAACTTAGTGCTTAAGGCTGCGGCGTTGTACGTTGCCTTGTTGGGGGTTGCGATTGTCTTGGCGTTTGGTGCTGAGATTGTCAGTTTGGCGAGCGGTGTGCGGCCTCCAGAGAATGAACTGCGGACACTCATTGCCGCGACCAAGGAGGAGTTGGCGGCGTTGCGTCGTCGAGTGCCATTCCTTCGTGCCCGTTAGGGTCCACTCGCCCCTGACCTTGCTGAAGCCAGCATCAACGCATCCAGAGGCGGGTCAGAAGTGGACTTGGAATTCTGGACAGGTAAGTTGAGCGGACGGACTCGTAAGCTCCTTGTTCAGAATTCCGAAAGACGCTTCACTTTCCGGTGCTTAGGCGGATTCGGCCCTCCTAGGAGGCGGCCGTTTCTTTGGTGTCTGCCGTCTTTCGTTTGTATTCAGCACGCCGATAACCTACGCTGACCTCCAGAAAACCAATGCCTCGTAGCACAAAACTGACGTCCCGGTACAGTAGTCCGCGTCCGCGCAAGATGGAGAAGAGGGTGCGGAGGAGCCCGAGGGTAATGCGTCCGATTCCGCCCGCAAACAGATAGAATCTGGAATGCGTGCGACGCTGGATGCGTGCGAGAATACTCCCGTAGCGTATGCCGCGCTGAATGACCCAGCGTGCGGTGGTCCTGGTGACCGGGACTTCCTCCCAGGCCAAGGCAGTGGGGCACCAGTGAAATGACACCCCAGCTGACTGCATACGCTGGAAGAGTTCTGTGTCGGAGCCGCCTGTGAGCGAGAACTCCTCCGAAAACCGTAGCGGTAGGTGCCCGCGAAAGAGTTCGGCTGCGACAAATGTGTTTCCGGTCCCTGGCGGAAAGGTGATTGGGCCAGGTGGACGTACCGGGCGCTGAATGAATCCCCCCCGAGTGATCCAGGAGGGCGTAGAGTCAGGGAGAACAGAAATGACTGGCGCGGCCACTACCTGTGCCGAGGTTGAACTGATGTATGCCTCGAAGTGGTCGAACCAGTCCGGCGCCACAACTTCGTCATCATCCACGAACGCAAGCCAGTCAGAGGTGTTTGCCACGGCATCCACAGCAGCATTACGGGCTGCAGAGATGCCTGGGTGTGGCTCGGGGATGTATTGCGCGCTGATGGGATGTGAAAGGGCGACAACCTGGCCGCTCTTTCCGGCGTCATTGTCTACAACGACGACCCGTACGCGATCACGGCGGGCCTGTACTTGCGGCGCCAACGAGTCCAGGAGTCTTCGAAGGTTCTCCGGTCTCCTATAGGTCGCTATACAGATGGACACGCGCCCAATGCTTGGCGCGGAATGCGGTGGCATTGAGTTCACTCGTGCGGACCAGGGTTTTGAGGAAGTTAGTCAGTGGTCAGAGCGCTCTGATTTTGGAAGAAATGCCGTGAGGCGTCTTTCTCCGCTGATTTCGGGAAGAACTTCTCGATACCGCCACCGTGACAATGTGTAATCTCGCCAACGAAGAGCGCGTTCCCGTCTGTGTAAAAGTCTACTCGCACAAACTCGAATGGCGTTGAAAGTCGTGCTGCGGCCTTGAGCATTGCGGACAAGTTATCGGGGCGCTCAACGGGGGAAGATAGTCCCGGGTATCCAATTGAGAATGGCATTTCCTTCCAGTTCTTCGTAAAAAATCCACGCCGATGGTTATGGCGTCTGTCCACATCAACTTGAATGAGAGTCGGCGTCCCGTGCCAGCAAAAAATCTTGTAGTCGCGAATGGAGTCGGTGTTGAACAGGATGGGCTCGATGATGACTTTTCGGTCGAGTCCGCGATAGTTGGCTTGTCGGCTCAACTCGTAGTAGTCAAGGTCAAACCACGAGCGAATTTCAACCAGATCTACTGGGCCACTACTATGCCTGAATAGCACCTTGCCGCTGGCGTGCGTGGGCTTAATACAGCAATCCGCGGGGAAGCTGGCTTCGACGACTTCAGCAGGAGAATGCAGGATACCTAGCGTCGGCACATTGTGCTCGTTTCCGATGGTGCTTGCCACATAATGCTTCACTAACTCTTTGTCTGTCGTCGATACTCGCAGCGGCGTTCCAAGAGATCCAGAGGCACGAACCTGATACAGTTGGTCGTTGAATGACAAGGTAGCTGTCGGGAAGCGACGGTGGGCCAAGACGAACGCTACCCACGCATAGGCTCTATCCCCAGTCGTTGTTTTCGGTGCAATAGCCCGAGTGGTGTGCAATATATGCTTGCGCAGGACGGTCCAGAGCCACTTCATTAGGGAGAATCGCCTCGCGTTGAATGGGGGTGATTACATACATTAATTTGTGGACTCTCGCGCGGGTCCGTTTGAATGGCCTGAAGTGTCAGTCAAGCGAGTCTATGGGTGAGCGTCATTTGGTCGCTCGTAGTGCGAAAAACAGATGTGAATAATCGAACTCTGCGGATCGGGGAATGAATGGTCCGTGGCCCCCCTCGTGGCAGTGGGTTAGTTCGCCAACGTAGAAGTTCACTCCATCCGTGTAGAAGTCGACGCGAACGAATTCAAAGGGCGCCGCCAATCGTGCCGCCGCGTACAGCATTGCGTCAAGGTTCGCCGGGCGTTCGATGCGGCTGCGAAGCCTGGGATACTTGATGGAGAAGGGCATCTCCTGCCAATCAGCCGTGAAGAAGCCACGGCGATGGTCCTGGCGCCGATCTGCATCAACCTGTATCAGAGTCGGCGTTCCGTGCGAGCAGAAAACCTTATAATCGTGATTGGCGTCTGATCCGAACAAAATTGGTTCTACAATGACCTTCGGTACAAGGCCCCTGTAGTTTGCCTCACGTTTCTCTGCATAGTAGTCCAATGTGAACCAAGAACGGATCGTGGCGAGATCTAAGGCCTCGTCACCGCGCCTGAACAGTACCTGACCGCTTGCGTGGGTTGGTTTGATGCAGCAGTCGCTCGGGAAAGCCGAGGCGGCAACTTCGTTATGGGAGTGCAATACACGGATTGTCGGTACGTTGTGGATATCGCCAACCACGTTGCGGATGTACTCCTTGACGAGTTCCTTGTCGGAAGTGGTGACACGCAACTGGTCCCCGAGGGCCCCCGAAGCACGAAGTTGATAGAGCCAATCGTTGAGATGTGGTTGTGTCGAAGGGAAGCGGTGATGGACGAGTATGAACGTTAACCACGCATAGAATCTGTCTCCTGCGCGGTTCTCTGGTACTAGGCGAAGCAATAGCTTACGGAAGTAAGGCGATGGTGTCATTGTGGGGTTGTCCGAAGCTTAACGACTATGTTGGCCGCCATTCGGTAGAGCCTAGGTGGGACGAAGATTTGGATGCCTATCCTGACGGATTCTCGTATGGACCAGGCGCCGTGGAGAACGGCCGAAGTGTATAGCGCTAGGGCACGCCAATGCCGTCCGGCTCGTGCATAAGGTTTTGCAGCCCAGCCACGGAACGCGTAATAAGCTTTGTTGGTGAGCAGGGGCCGCGATTGATCTGTCCAACGAATCCGGTCATCGCCGCGGGCAGCCGTCGAGACACGGCTGGCATCTTCCACGTCTGAATAGATTGCCGAAGGATGGGGCAGCATGATGAAAGTCGGTCCTGCCGCTGCTAGGCGCAGGGCGAAGTCGGTGTCTTGGCCATAGCGCAGTCCTTCTAGCCAACGAACGGTCTTCGCGGTGTGCAGGGGAACAACAAGTGTTGAGGGGGGGACCCACCCTCGGTGTCTTGCAAGGTAATCTCCCATCGGTTCATCGCTTCTAATGGCGCGCGCCGGTTTGACAAGGCGAAGACCAGGGCCTCGTACGATCTCTGCCCGTGCGTAAACAATCACTTCGCTATTCGCTTGCAGTGCCGTGGCAACTCGGCTTAGGTGTTCTGGCACGAACTCGTCATCCGAGTCAAGGAATGCTACGTGCGTCCCCGTGGCCGCATCGATGCCCCGATTGCGCGCTGTGTTCGCCCCGCTGTTCATCTGTTTGAGATGCTTGATGCGAGGGTCTGCCAGCCCCCTGATAACGCTTTCGGTGTCGTCAGTAGAGCCGTCGTCAACGACGAGGATCTCGTGTACTTGATAGGTTTGGCGGAGGGCGGATTCAACGGCGCGCCGAACTGCGGCTGCGCGATTGTATGTCGGTATGACGACAGAGAAGCGGGGGGAGGCGTTGCTTGGCATCATCTGGAATATAGTTGAGCTGCGCGGGGGGCACAGTTCTGGTTGATTCAGCGTCCTACTATGCAGAACCGGGGCACTTAGCGAGATTAGGTGTGATGAACTCCGGTCACCTATCCCCCGGTCGCGACGTTCTGCCGCAGCTTACGCCGGCAGTGTCGCTGCTTGGCGTGCAGGTTCACGCGATGACGGTTGCGCAGCTGAACGGCGCCGTCGGTCAGGCTGTCGCTCGGCGCGAACGCCTGTATGTCGGCAGCCAGAATCTGCACGGGGTGTACGCGTATCATCGGAATGAGGCGATGCGGCAGTTCCAGTCGCGTGCTCTCATTCGAATAGACGGTATGCCGCTCGTTTTTACCGCACGAATGTGCGGGTTGCCGGTCCGCCGAGAACATCGCATCACTTGGGTAGACTGGCTGCATCCACTCTTTTCCCTCGCGGAGGTCAGCCGGTGGACCGTCTGTTATTGCGGTGCGACTGAAGACGTTATGGCGCGAGCTCGATCAGAGGTGAATCGTCGATACCCCGCACTGCGATTCATTGGACGGAACGGGTACTTCGCTGGCGAGAGTGCAGAGCTGGCGTTTGTCGATGAGATCAATGACAGCAAGGCAGACATTCTCATCGTTGGGATGGGGATGCCTCGGCAGGAGCAGTTCGTGCTGCGCTATGGCAGTGCGCTGCAGGTGCCAGTGGTGCTGACTTCCGGGGCGGCAATTGAGTACCTGGTTGGAGCCGTACGGACTCCCCCACGGTGGATGGGGCGCATCGGTTTGGAGTGGCTTTTTCGACTATGGGAGAATCCCGGTCGGTTTGCTTATCGCTACCTAGTCGAGCCGTGGGCACTCCTGCCGCTACTCTTGAAGGACGTCTGGCACTACAGGATTCGGGGAGGGGCGAAGAAAGGTGGTAATGCCTTGCCCTTATGATGACGAGGGGTGCTCGGCTCTCAGCCACTTCACGAACTCTGTGATACCCTGCTGCATCGTCGTGCTGGGCTGATATCCCAGGAGATCGCGAGCCCGCGTTGTGTCAGCAAATGTTCGTGTAACGTCACCAGCCTGTAGCGGCTGCCGGTCAATGGTGGCCTGCACGCTGAGCGCGCCCTCCAGCAATGCGATCAACTGCGCCAAGGTCGTTGTCGTGGACTCCCCGAGGTTCACCACGTCCACATCGGCGGGCATCGCGTCAGTTCGGGCGGTCGCTGCCACGACGCCATCGATGATGTCGCCAATCCACGTGTAGTCCCGTGCCGTCGAGCCATCGCCGAACACGGGAATGGCACGTCCGTCCAGCATCGCTTCCGCAAACTTTCTGATGGCCAGGTCCGGTCGCTGTCGAGGCCCGTACACCGTGAAGAACCGCAGCGCGACAATGCGTGCCTTGTTCAGCGATGCGTGTGTGCGGCACAGTAGCTCGCCTGCCACCTTGGTCGCCGCGTAAGGCGAGATGGGGGCGAGTGTGGGGTGCGATTCGTGAAAGGGCGCTGGGGCATCGTCGCCATACACCGATGACGAGGACGCAAACACAATCCGCTTGATGCCATATCGTTCCGCTGCCGAGAGCACCTGCTGCGTGCCCGTCACGTTCACGTCGGCGTAGCCAGCCGGGTCTTGAATGGAGGGGCGGACCCCTGCCTTCGCTGCGAGGTGCACCACGCACGTGATGCCATTGCTTGCCAACGCTGCATCCAAAGCACTGGCGTCGCGAATGTCGCCTTCAGTCAGTGTAAAGCGACGGTCCCGCCTTGCATCGGCAAGGTTGCGCTCCTTCAGTTTGCGGGCGTAGTACGGGTCAAAGTTGTCGAAGCCGACGACACGCTCGCAGCCGAGTGCCAGGAGGCGGTCCACAAGATGGCTGCCAATGAACCCTGCCGCGCCGGTGACGAGGATGCGCTCGCGGGTCCAGTCCGTGGCCTTAGTAGGCGCCACGACCCTTCAGGACCGCCGGAATCGTGATCAGCAGGATCCACAGGTCAAACAGCACCGACCACCGGTCAATGTACTCGCGATCCAGCCGCACGACTTCCTCAAAGTCCACGACCGAACTACGTCCCTTCACCTGCCACAGGCCGGTGATGCCTGGCTTCGCGCCAAGTCGGGCAAAATGATGGTCGCGGTACGTCTTAAGGTCGCTTTCAAAGAACGGCCGCGGACCCACCAAGCTCATCTCACCGTTCAGCACATTGATGAGCTGCGGCAGCTCGTCAATGCTCCATTTCCGCAGGAACTGACCCAGCGTGGTGATACGTGGGTCCTGCGGAATCTTGAATAGCCGCGGATCGCCCGTGACATTCAGATGGGCAAGTGAATCCTTCATACCGTCCGCATCCCGCCGCATCGTGCGGAACTTCCAGACTCGGAATACCCGGCCTGCGTAACCAGCTCGCTCCTGCGAGAAGAAGACTGGTCCCCTCGAGTCCAGCTTGATCGCGATTGCCGCAATCGCGAAGATCGGTGACGTGATGGCGAGCCCGATGGCCGCGCCGGCAATGTCCAATGCGCGCTTGAGGATCAGTTGCGAACCGCGGAACCCTGGCACCGTCAGCTCCACAAACGGCGATCCGTTGTACCACACGGTCCCCGACCGCTCCTGGATCACGCCGCTGACGCGCGGCACCGCCAGCACGCGAATGCCGGCCGACGTCGCAGTCTCGACGATCGCCTCGAACACGATGGACTCGTACTCTCCGCAGAGGACCAGCGTATCCGCGTTGCCCGTGGCCAATGCGTCGTGGATGCGCTCGATGGCCAGTGCAGGGGAGTCGGCGTTTGCCTCGCCACGCTGTGGTAGATGCACCCACATCGAGCGCCGCCCGCGGTTGCTGCCAAGCAACTGGTCGTGGATCCGCCGTGCATCGACATCGTTGCGATCCCCAACAAAGACCATCGGGTCGCCATCCGGCGGCGTGACGAACACTTGGCGCAGGAAGCCGTCGAACGTCAAGCGACCGATGGAGATTGCGGACCAGAAGAGAGCAAGCATCAGGACACACTGGAAGAACCCCAGGAGCAAGGGGGTCGTCCAAATGGATGCCCACATTGCCAGCGCCACGGCAATCGCCGTGCCCTCGGCCACGCGAATTACGTCCCGCCGGGCATCGCCGCGACCATAGTTCCCGGTCATCGCAAGGCCGAGCACCAATGCGGCCGCAAAGTGCGCCCCGCTCATCATTCCCTGCGGGAAAACGGCGCTCAGGGTCCTCGCTAGTCCCGCGCCATAGATCGCATCGTCACGCAGCAACTGCAGGCCAAGGCGAAACAGCGCAAAGACCCCAAGGTCCACGCCAAGCAGCAACCCCACGCGGGAAACCCCGCGCAACACGTGCCGCTTCAGCGAATCGGGGCCACGCTGCTGCAATAGCAACCGCGTCGGCGTCTCCGAACGCTGGAAGGTCGGTTGCGAATGCCGCTGCGCCTGTTCGCCAGATGTGCGGACTCCGGTGGCCACTGCAACTCCCCTGTCACAAAGTGCTATAGGTTGACGGACACGCAAAGTCGCTACTAACTGGCTCAGCGTCAATGACTTAGAAGGCGCGCCGGTGTGACTGCGGTCACATTGCTTGCTCCCACGCGCCTGGAACGCTTACCCCTCGCCTGTCCCCGGATCCATCACGGCACCAACCGTCCCTGCGAGGATTCTCACGTCCGACCGCAGCGACCACCCCCGGACGTACCGCAACTCCAACTCCGCACGCGCCGGATACCCCACGTGGTGACGGCCATTGACGGCCCACTTCCCGGTCATCCCCGGACGTACCGACAGCAGCAGGCGCTCCGAGCCGCGATAGTGCTCGAGCTCCTCCTCAACCACCGGCCGAGGCCCCACCAGGCTCATCTCCCCCACCAGCACATTCCAGAGTTGGGGCAGTTCATCCAACGAGGTCCGCCGCAGGATCCGGCCCAGCGTGGTCACCCGCGGATCCAGGTGATCGGGAAGCGTGTAGTGATTGTCCCGGTAGAGCTGGAAGAGCTGGGCGTTGCTGCGCAATACGGCTTCGGCGTCCGACTGCATCGTGCGGAACTTCAGGCAGTAGAACCCCTCGCCGCCCCGGCCAACGCGCCAGTGCCTGAAGAGGGCGGGGCCGCGGGATTCGAGGCGGATTGCGACTGTGATGATCGCCAGGATGGGGGCAAGGACCAGCAGGCCCAACGCCGAGCCGACAATGTCCATTGCGCGCTTTGCGCGAAACTGCCAGCCCGCGTGTCGCGCCGTCGACAATTGCACGAGCGGGCTCTCGCCCTCCCATACAATCATCGGTTCGTGGCCCGGCACGACTTCGCTCGGCATCACGGCCAGCAGTCGGCAGCCGTGCAACAGCGCGAGGTCGGAGACCGCGCGCATCGTCACCGGTCCGAGGGGGCCGGCCACGAGGACGGCCTGCGCCTGGTGCCGGGCGAGGAGACGGTGCAGGGATTCCGCGTGCGCGCGCACCTGCTCGTCGTCACCACTCACGGTCACGACGCCGCAGACGTCAAAGCCGCGGGCGGCACCAACGGCGGGATGCTCGAGCGCCCGTGGGACATCGGACGCGAGACCAACAACAACGACACGACCCTTTTCGGCAATCTTCCCCGGCGCGGACTCGGAACTGGCTGCCTGGGGAGGCGCGGAACGATGCGGCTGCGTTGGAGACATTGGACGCAGAAGTTATCCCTCCGCGACCAATACGACAATGCGCCACCTTGCGCTCCCCTTGTGACCTGCGGCACACGCCCTTCAAAGCGCCCCGTCGGGGCACCACCTTTCCCCGATGCCCCCGGGCCCGCCCTCCTACTCGGTCGTCATCGACACCTTCAACCAGGCCCCCTTCATCGCCCAGGCGGTGGAGAGCGCCTTGGCCCAGGTCACCCCCCGGACGGTCGAGGTCCTCGTGGTGGACGACGGTTCCACCGACGCCACCCCGGAGGTCCTGGGGCGCTTTGGCGACCGGATCCGGGTGGTCCGGCAGCCCAATCAGGGGCAGGCGGGGGCACTCAATACCGGCATTGTCCGCGCGCTGGGTGATTGGGTGGTCTTTTTGGACGGCGACGACCGATGGGCCCCGGGACGCCTCGCCGAGCTCGACCGCGTGGCCACCGGCGACGTGGCCTTTGCGTTCACCCGCCAAATCAACGCCGAGGGGGAGGAGCTGGCGCTCGATCCACCGGCCGCGCTCGGCACGGCCTACCGCGCGCGCGGTCGTGATGCCGACTGGCTCCGGCAGGGGCTGGCCCCGTGGCTCCCGCCCACGTCCGGGATTGCGGCGCGGCGGGACCTGCTGGCGCGCATTGGGCCCATTCCCACGAGCTACCGCATTGCGGCGGACGGTTGGCTGCAAATCGCCCTGGTGGTCTTTGGCAGGGGCGTGGACTGGATCACCACGCCGCAGGTCGAGCTCCGCATCCACGCGCACAACCAGTGGAGCGGGCGGTCGGACTTTGACCCGGCCGTGGCGAGTGCCCGCCGCGCGCTCTACGAAGAGCTGGCCGCGGCCGTGACGCCGCTGGCGGCGCGCGCCGGACGCGACGCCTCCGGACTGGAGGCCGCGTTGCGGGCGCAGGCGCAGGAGTTCGCCATCTGGGAGCACATCCTCCACGGCCGGCGCGCGCAGGCGCTGGCGCTGGCGGCCTCGTGGTCGCCGCCGCCGTCCATTGACGGCGCGCGCCAACGTGCCTTCAGGAAGCTCCACACCCTCGTGGCGACCATCACGCCGGTGGAGGCGTACGCCGCGCTCCGTCGCACCTGGCGCGGCAGCCCGTTGGCGCGACTCCTCCGCACCGGGAGCGCCGAGTGAAGATCGCCCTCTTTCATAACCTCCCCTCGGGGGGGGCGCTCAAGCTGGCGGTGCAGTCGGCGCGGCTCTTTGCCGAGCGCGGCCACGAGGTGCGGCTGTTTTCGTTTTCGTCGGCCGATCACGACTTCGCGCCGTTGCCTGAGGGCCTCGGCCGGACGATCCTTCCGCTGACCTTTCGAGGCCTCGGGCGCTTTGGCGATTACCGCCGTGCCACGGCGGCACTGGCCGAGCGGATGCGCGCGTGGGGGCCGGACGCGACTTGGGTGGAGAAGTGTCGGTTCATTGGGCATCCGCCCATTCTGACCGCACTCCGTGCGCTGGGCGTGCCCACGGTGCTCTACACGCACGAGCCGCTGCGCGTGCGCGCCACGGAGGCGCTCGCGCCACGGACCCCGATGCCGCGCGGTACCGAGGACGCCCCGCTGCCGGTGGGGACGCCGCTGACGCCGACAGTGCTCGCGCGGAAGGTCTTCGGGGTGCCGGCCTATGCGCGCCGTCGCGCGTGGGACCGCGCGGCCATTGCCTCGGCGGGGCAGGTGTTCACGAGTTCCCGCTTCACGGCCGAGTGGTTGCGGCGTGTGTACGGCGTGGAGGCGCTCGTGCTTGCGCCGGGCGTGGACACCGGCTTTCTCACGCCGGACGCCGCGGTGCCGCGCAGTCGCCGCGTGCTGAGCGTGGGGCGTTTGTCTGAGGTGAAGGGCTACGACTTCCTCGCGCACGCGCTGGGGATGATCCCCGAGTCCGCGCGGCCGACGTGGGACATCGTGGCCGACGACGTGGACCCGGTGTTCTCGGCGCGCTTCGCCACCGAGACCGCACGGCTGGGCGTGCGATACACGTTGCACCAGCGGATCAGCGAGACGGCGCTGCGCGCCCTGTACCGGAGCACGGGCGCGGCGCTGTGCGCGGCGGTCCACGAGCCGTTTGGCCTTGTGCCGGTGGAGGCAATGGCGTGCGGGACGCCGGTGCTCGCCGTGCGGGACGGCGGGTTTGCGGAGACGGTGGTGGACGGGCTCACCGGCCACCTCCTCCCGCGGTCGCTGGGGGAGTGGGGGCGGGCGCTGCTGCCCATCCTGGATGATCCGGCACAGGCCGCCGCGATGGGGGCGGCAGGCGTGGTACACGCGCGCGCGCAGTGGAGCGCCAGCCAGTGGTGCGACCGCGTGCGCGCGGGCACGGGCCTCGCCCTTTGACGTTGGCCGTCGCTACATTCCCCGCGTGATGCGCCCTCGCCTGCCGGCCCTCGTTGCCCTCTGCCTTGCGCTGCCGCTACACGCGGCCGCCCAGGAGCGCGCGAGCGCGGAGTTCACGCTGCGCGCGGGCGACGTGATTGAGGTGTTTGTGTGGCGCGAGGAACTGCTCTCGGGCGAGTTCACGGTGGACGAGCGCGGGTATGTGTCGCTGCCGGCCGTGGGCGCACAGCGCGTGACGCACGCGCCGTGGGCCACGGTGCGCGACTCGCTGCGCGCGGCCTACGCGCGGCAACTGCGCGATCCCGAGGTGCGGCTCACGCCCAAGCGGCGGGTCTTTGTGCTCGGCTTCGTCACCGAGCCGGGGGCGTATTTGGTGGACCCCACCGTGCCCATTGCCGGCGCGATTGCGCTGGCGGGCGGCGCCTCGAGCGAGGGCGACCTGCACCGCGTGCGCGTGATGCGCGAGGGCGAGGTGCTGATTCGCCGGGCCTCCGTGGAGTCGCCGCTGGCGCAGTCGGACGTACGATCGGGCGATCAGATCTTCGTGGACCGCCGCAGTTGGTTTGACCGCAACTCGACGTTCCTGGTGTCCGCGATGATCAGCGTGGCCAGCATCGTCGTCACCATCATCCTCACGACGCGGTAGGCGCTACCACCCGCGCGAATTTGATGAGGCGTGCACGGCGTTTGGGGATCCTCACTCCATCACGATTCCCGCCCCGGCCCCGCAGACAGACGAGTCGCGCTTTCTCCTGATTGGAAGGTCATTGCGAGATCGCTTGTTGGTTGTTGTTCACGCGGAGTGGGATGAGGACGAGATTCGCCTCATTAGCGCCCGCCCAGCCAGTCGCCGTGAGCGGCGGTCCTATGAAGAAGAAGCCGGGTAAGGTCCGCGAGGAGCCCGAAATGCGGAAGAACTACGACTTCAGTGGCGGTGTGCGAGGAAAGTACGCGAAGTCCTATGCCAAGGGCGTCAGTATCGTGGTGTTGGATCGCGATGCGGATACGGTCCCGCCAAGGAGATCTGCGCCTACCACCCCCGCCAGCGAACCTGAAGATTGAGATTGAACACGTCCGCCTGCTCCTCAAGGTTACGGTTCAGCGTGTGCGAGGGTGCGATGACGATGCCCCATTCGCGATTGCCGACGAATCGCGTGCGCTCGTAACGCAGGCCGTACCGCACCTCGGCGTGGGGCGTGCCGCCCACGGGGCCCATTGGCGGGAGCCAGTCGAGATGCACATAGCGGTCCGCGCCGATCAGCGTGCGGCCCGCGGGCGTGAACCGCTCCCAGGAGACGTTGCCGCCGGCGCCGCCATAGGCCGCCGCCGAACCGATGATCTGGCCGCGCGAGGTCAGCCCCTGGCGCGTATGCACGTGCCAGTAGATGGGGATGGGCCGCACGTTCGTGCGCCCACCGCGTTCCTGATGCGAGAGATCCGCATTGACGAACTCCGCCCGGAGCACGCGCAGCGAACCGTCGGCGGACGCGCGGGCGTGGGTGGCGCCGAACATAATGCCCGCCAGGTCGTCGGGCTGCATTGCCAGCCAGCGCCACGTGCCACTGAAGTCCTCGCGGGAGTACTCGCCGTACGCCTCGAACCCGGACCCGCGTGGGGCGAGCCGGAAGAACACCGAGGCAAACTGGTTCTCCTCGTTCTGGTTGATCGGCCCCACCTGATCGTTGATCACGCCGCTGAATGGGCGCAGGATCTGCTTGAGCGTCGGCATCCCCTCGCGCCAGCGCACGTTCATAATCCGGGTGCCGCCGAGTTCGAGTCCCGGAAACAGCTTGGGCGCGAAGGTGCCGATGAAGCCCGTGTGGAAGCGGTGCAGCGGGCCGGTCTGGATGGGCGAATAGTCTGTTTGCTCCATCCGCCCGCCGATGAGCCGCGCCTGCACGTCGCCAATGTAGATGTCCACCGGCGCCGCGG
Organism: uncultured Gemmatimonas sp.; assembly: GCA_964466515.1. Lineage (GTDB taxonomy): Bacteria > Gemmatimonadota > Gemmatimonadetes > Gemmatimonadales > Gemmatimonadaceae > Pseudogemmatithrix. The sequence goes on from CAYXQS010000006.1 coordinate 27,280, forward strand.
TGCCAATGAATCCGTGCGGGAATCCGCCGGCGTTGGTGCTCTGCACCAACGGGTGGTCACGGCCCGGGCCCCAGTTGAGGCGCGCCGTGGAGAACCCCGCACTCACGCCGAATGCCTGGGCCTCGATGAACGAGTCGCCCGGATCGAGCCGTCCGTATGGTGCATTGCCAAACCGCTGCGGCAGATCGATGCGCAGGGGGTAGCGTCCGTCGGCGTAGATGCGGAACCCGGTCTGCCCGTTGGGGGCAATGTCAAAGTCCGCGTTCTGTGCGTGGAACGCGATCGGTGCCAGTTGCACGCGGAGCCACTTCCAGCGCGCCGCAATCCCGGCCTGCGCGGCCACCGTCGCGCCGCGCCCCGCCCAGAGCACGCCGTCGTTCATCCCCACCGGCAGTGCGCTGTTGTAGATGAGCTGCGCATCCGGACGCAGGAGCTGGTACCTGACCTCGCCCCACGCGCGTTCGGCAAAGGCGCTCGGCTGGCCGATGGCAGTACTGGCGAGCTGTGCCGCCCACGGGTGCGAAGCGTTGCCGGCGGTGCGCCGGGCAAGGCGGGCTTCGAGCGCCGCGGTGAATGGCTGGATGCTCCACGAGACGTCGCGCAGCGTGTCGGTGAGCCCGAGCGCGCGCAGGTAGTTGGCCTCCTGCCCCGCGGCCAGAATGGCCCCGCCGAGTTCCAGTCGCGAGGTGCGCTGCGCATTGGCCGGCGTCGCAAGCACGAGCGCAATGCCGAGCGCCATACCGAGCGCCGCGACGGCCGTGCGTCGGGGCTCCGTCCAACCGCGCCTTGATTCACGCCTCGCCATACGGGTAAGGTTACGCACCGTGCCTCCCTCCCGGCCACCCCTCGCGCGATGCGCGCGCCTTGCCGTCGCGACAGCGCTGGCGGCCCTGGCTTCGCCGCTCGCCGCGCAGCGACCGGGCACCGAGGCCATCCCGCTCCCCGGCAGCGAGACGGAGATTGCCCTCCGCCTCGGCCACCTCCAGGGCGCCGTGGATCCCGACGGGTATCTCCTCCGCACGCTGGGCTCGCGCATCCGCGCGCTCTCCGCGGGGCAGGACACGGCCATCCTCCTCCGGCCCGAGTTCACCTACGGGTACAACTCGGGCCACGCCTGGGGCTTCAACGACGGCCCGCTGCGTGCGGGCCGCGGCGCGAGCTGGATGCTCAGCACCGGGTTTGCCACGCGCATCCGCCGCGTCACGGTGGTCATTGCGCCGCAGTTCGTCCACGAGGCGAACCTCCCGTTCCAGACCATCCCGTATCCGCAGCCCACGCCGCCGGAGCGGAACGTCTGGGCCAACCCGTTTTATCCGTTCCCCACCTCGGCCGACTACCCGCAGCGCTTTGGCGACGAGGCGCGCACCAAGCTCGATGTCCAGTTTCGCTTGGCGGTGGATGCGCATCGCCTGGTGCGCGTGGGCGCGTCCACGGAAAACCGCTGGTGGGGCCCGTCGGTGCGGAACGGCCTGCTCCTCACGGCCAACGCGCCGGGATTTGAGCACCTGTTTGTCGAGACGCCGGGGCCCATTGCCACGCGGTACGGCGACGTTGACGCGCAACTCCTCTTTGGCAAGCTGCGGGAGTCGGCGTTCTTTGACTTTGACGCGTCCAACGACGAACGCTCGCTGAGCGCCTTGGCGGTGACCTGGCGTGCGCCGGAGGGGGCGGGGGCGTGGCCCACGCTTGGCATTGCCCGCGCGGTGATGGCCAACGGCGCGCCGGGCATTGGCAACGTGCTGGACTTCGGGCGGAACGTGGGGCCGGTGTATTCCGACCCCGACGAGGCGGCCAAGGGCTACGAGCAGATCCTCGTGCTCTTCTCGCGCTGGCTCTTTCCGGCGGTGGGGGCGGAGGCCTACGTGGAGTGGGCGCGGTACGAGCAGCCGGTGTCGCCGCGCGACTTCCTTGAGGCACCCGGGCACTCGCAGGGCTACACGATGGGTGCGCAATGGGCCGCGCCGTGGCGCGAGGGAACGGTCCACCTGCAGGCGGAACTGAGCTATCTGGAGCCCAGCGCGAGCATTCGCGTGCGGCCGGTCTCGACCAGCTATACGAGTGCGGGCGTGGCGCACGGGTGGACCCACGAGGGGCAGATGCTGGGGCCGGCCATCGGCCCCGGGGCGTCGAGCCAGTGGCTCGCGGCGGACCTGCGCCTTGACCGGTGGCGGACGGGACTCTCGCTGGGCCGGTACCGACGCGACGCCAACTATCGGTTTCTCAATCCGCTGCCCCCAAAACGTGAGGATCTCTCGCTTTACGCGTCTATTCGGTATGGGCGGCGTATCGGCGCGTTCGACGCCCTCGTAGAATTCACCAATGGCGTCCGGCTGAACCATCTGTACCAGGCGTACGAGTTCGGGACGCCGGACGGACGCACCGAAGGCGTGGACCTCCTCAATCGCACACTGACCGTGACGCTGACGCCCCACCTGCCGCGCCTTGTGCGCGGTGCCGCACCGGACCGCTGATGACCCAGCTCCTCGACCGGCTCGCGGCCTTCCGTCCGCTGCCCTGGATTGTCGGCGGCGGGCTCTTCCTGCTCGTGGCGGCGTGGACGTTCACCGTGCAGCCGCGGTATCGCAGCGAGGCGCTGTTGCGCGTGCAGGGCGACCAGGCGGGCGGGGGGCTGCTCGACGCCGTGGCGTCGATGCCCGGGGCGCCGCTGCTGGGGCTCGGCAGGGACGAGTTGGAAACGGAGATCGGCGTGCTGCGCAGCCGCCGCGTGATTGATGCGGTGATCGACTCGCTCGCGCTCACCGCGCGACTGGTGGACGCCGGCCGCGGCGTGGCGCGCAGCGACTTTGTGGACGTCACGCTCGGCCAGGGTGGCGAGGTCGAGGGCATCCTGCACTTTGCGCCCGCGGGCGACGGCCGGTTCTCCCTGAGGGCCGCGGACCTGCGGCCGACGGTGGCGCTCCCCGCGACGGTCACGGTGGGCGAGCCGATTACGCTCGGCGGCACCGCGCTGCGCGTGCGCGGGGCCGAGGCGTTCTCCCTGGAGCTCTCGCCGCGCTACGTGGCGCGGCGCGCGCTGGAGTCGCGGCTCGATGTGCGGCGGCAGAGCGCGGGGGCACAGTTGATTGCGCTCACGTACGACGATCCCGAGCCCGCCGTGGCCGCGGCCGTGCTCGACCGGATGCTCGCCGAGTACCTGGACTTCACCGCGCGCGCCGCGCGGGGGGAGTTGGGGAGCACCGCGAGCGAGCTGCGGCGGCAGATCGACCAGCAAGGCGCGCGGCTGACGGCGGCGGAGAACGAGCTGCGCCGGTACCAGGAGCGCACCGGCCTGGTGATGCCCGAGGAGCAGGCGGCCGCGCAGGTGAAGCGCTACGCCACGCTGCGCGGCACGCTCGACGCACTGGAGGTGGAGCGCAACGCCCTCGCGCGACTGCTCGCGCTGGTGAACGAGCGTTCCGGCGATGGCCGCGACGCGCAGGTGTATCGCCAGCTCGCGACCTTCCCCTCGTTGATCACCAACCGCGCCATCCAGGACCTGCTCCTCTCGCTGACGACGCTCGAGAACGACCGCTCCGAGCTGCGGCTGCTGCGCACCGACGAGAACGCCGACGTGCGGCAGTTGACGGACCGCATTGCCGAGATCGAGCGGCAGTTGCAGCGGCTGGGGACGCAGTACCTCGAGAGTCTCGACGAGCAGATCAAGCCCACCCAGGCCGCCATTGCCGCGATTGACGCCGAGCTGGCCGCGGTGCCGGAGCGCGAGCTGCAGTTCATCCGGTTGTATCGCGAGCGGACGATCCTCAACGAGGGATACCTCTTTTTGCAGAAGCAACTGCGCCAGACCGAGCTCCAGGATGCGCTGCGGCTGGATCAGGTGCGCGTGGTGGACTACCCAAGCGTCGCGGACCCGGACGATCCGGAGTTCCCGAAGCCGCTGGTGAACCTCGTGCTGGGATTGGTGCTCGCGCTGACGGGCGGGGGTGCCGTGGGCGCTGCGCAGTCGGCCGTGCGGCTACGGGAGTCGGCGCACGCGTAGTGTGACGTCGAGCGAGTCGTCCTCGACGAGATTGAGCCCGTCCACATAGCCGATGCCGCCGACCCAGTCGTAGCCCTCGCGCGGGCCGGCCATCACGCCATACTGCCCGCAGAAGACGCTGTGAAACGTCACGCGCCCGTCGAGTCCCGTGTTCACCGTCCGCTTTACGCCCGCGCCGGTGTAGAGCAGCACCGGGTGATCGGCCACGGCCATCAGGTCCTGGTCCGCCACCTGCACGCTGATCGTCCCCTGGCAGCGCGCAATCGCGAAGTGCGCGCGCTGCACCACATCGCGGTCCACGACAAGTCCGTCAACGAAGACGCCCGCGAGTCCCGGCACGCCGAGGGTGTCCGGCGGGAGGACAAAGGCGCCGTACTGGCCAAAGGGCAGAGGTTCCATTCGTGCGACGCCCGCCGCGTCGGTGAAGCGGCTCCCGACGATCCCGTTCGCGCTATAGAACGTGACCGTGATGCCACCCAGCGGCGTGCCGTCCGCGATGTCCACGACCTCCGCCTCGAGCGCGCCATTCCCCCGTCGCGCGAAGGTGAAGTGGATCGTCGTATCGGTGCCCGTGTCGACGTTGATCCCCGCGACGATCGTGCCCGGCGGCACCGGCGAGAGCTCGGAGAGGTCCGCGTAGTCGGCCGGGAGGTGCATCGCGATGCCGTACTGCGCGCGCGGCACGCGCGGAAACGTCGCGCGCCCCTGGGCGTCGGTGGTGGCGTAGCCCATCGGGCGGAAGCTCGTGAAGAGCTCCACGCCAATGCCCGGCAGCGGCGCGCCGCTGCGCGAGAGCGCCTGCACGCGGACCGTGCCGTAGATGATCGGGCGCGTGAGGAGATTCTCGCACGCGACCGTGGCGAGGACGGCGAGCAGCGCGGCGGCGAGGCCGAGGCGGTGCAGGCGACGGCCGCGCCGTCCGTCGGCCCACCCCACGCGCCGCCCGTCCGCCCCACTCACGCGGCCGCCTCAGGGATTCGCGTGGGTGCCGGTGCGGGCGTGAGTACGGCTTGCGGTACGAGCCACGCGAGCGCGAGGGCGACCCAGAGCAGCGGTTCCGCAATCCCGTTGTAGAACGCGTTGTAGAGCATCAGCCCCACGATCACGCCCACGAGCGGCCCCGCGCGCGGGACCGCGAGCGCGAGCAGCGCCAGCGCCGCCAGCATCGCAATCACCCCCGACTCCACCCAGAGCGTGAGCCAGGTGCTGTGGAAGTTGCCGTACTTGTTGCCGGCAAAGAAATCCGCGAGCACGCGGAACGACGTGCCAAAGCCGATGCCGAGCAGCGTGCCCGGCACGTCCGTGGTGGCCACCTCCACCGCGCGCGCGAAGAGGAACGCGTGCGCCTGTGACGACCCTTCCTGCGGCGAGAAGCGCGCCGCGAGCGGTGCCGTGGCGCGTCCCGCCGTGTCGCGCAGGCTTGGCTCCAGCAGCAGCGCGCTGCCCGCCGCGACAATGGCGAGTCCCACCGCGAGCGCCGTGCGCGCCGCCGCGCGACCGTAGGCCAGCCGCGGCGTGAACAGCACCACGGGCACCGCCGCGAGCAGCACCGAGCGGGAGAGCGAGCCCACCACGAGCACACCGCCGAGCACGATCCACGCGCGCCGCGCGCGCAGGGGCGGGACGGCCAGCGCGATGAGTGCGGTATGCACCAGCGCGATGAGTCCGCCGCGGTTCATATCCGTGGCCGCCCCCGCGAGCCGCGGGAGGATCCCATAGGTGCTGGCCTCGAGACTCACCGAGAGGGTGCCGAGCGTGACTTCGTCCGGCACGGCGCCGAGGAGGTTCAGCAGTTGCAGCGCCGAGAAGCCGGCGGCGACGACGAGCCCCAGCCGCGCGCCGCGCGCGAGGAGCGGCACGAGGTCCTCGCGGTCCGCCGCGCCCCAGATGGCGAGCGGCACGCCGATGGCGGTTGCGCCGAGCAGCAGCGCGCGGCCCATCGACACGGACACATCGGTGCTGCGCAGGATGCTGAGTGCGACCAGTGCGAGGAGTCCGAGCACGAGCGCGCCGAACGTGGCGGCGGCGCGGGTGAGACGGGGCAGGTTGCGGGCGGCGAGTCGGCGGCGCCACTCGGTGAGGACGACGAGGGCGGTGAGGAGCTGGAATGGGAGCAGGAGGACGGGGCCGCGGCCGCCGAGCAAATCAATGCGGTCGGCGCCGAGGAGGGCGGTCCAGAGAATGAGGAGTGCGGGTCCCATCGTCTCTGGAAGATGGTGGAACGGGGCGTGAGGCGGGAGTGAGGCGATCGTGAGGCGGTCGTGAGGCGGGGCGTGAGGGGGGAGGCGGTGGCTTCTGGATCTGTGCGGGTCGGTCGGGGGGTGGGGTGTGCCCTTCGCGGCCCCACGCGCTTACACGCGTCGAGCCTCGGCGCAACCGCGCGCCGAGTCTCTCGCTACGCGCGAGGGGCCGCTCTTGGGCACACTCCTCCCCCCTCCCTCCGCACGCCTCCCGCCGCACAAACGTCTCCCGCGCCCCGCTCGCCGCTCGCCGTTCGTACCGCCTCTTGCCGTACGCCGGACGCCTTACGGACGCCGTGCGCCGTACGGCGACACCGTAAGGCGGTCGTGAGGCGTCGTGAGGCATCGGCGGTCGTGAGGCGTGCGTGCCGCTCCCGCCCCCCAGCGGCGCGCCTTAGCTTACCCTCATCGTGCCGACCCTCCGACTCCAAGCCCTCCGCGGAGGCTCAATCCTCGCCGCGAGGCAGGGGACCAGCCTCATCCTCGGCCTCGGCGCGACCGTCATGCTCACGAGGATCCTCGGCCCCGGCGGCTATGGCCAGTTCGCCGCCGCGCTTGCCGTCTATACGTACCTCTTCACCGTCAGCCAGCTTGGCATCAACGCGTTCCTCGTGCGGCGCGTCGAGTCCGATCCGACGGCGTATGCCACCGCGCGCACCCTGCTGCTTGGCACCGCCATCGCCGGCTTCACCCTCGGTGCCCCCGCCCCGCCGAGCCAGCGTTCGAGCCACGGCAGCGCGAGGG
>CAYXQS010000007.1:0-1051 GCA_964466515.1 uncultured Gemmatimonas sp.
TCTGCAAGGAAGAGAACTTCCACAAGCGCCAGGGCTACGAGATCTGCGCCACGCTCGCGGCCGGCACGCCGTCGCAGCGCGAGATGCTGCAGGACGCGGTGGACCGCTTCTGGTGGCCGTCGCTGATGATGTTTGGACCGAGCGACACCGACTCGCCCAACTCGGCGGAGCTGCTCAAGTGGCGCGTGAAGCGGAAGACCAACGACGAGCTGCGGCAGCGCTTCGTGAACCTCACGGTGCCGCAGGCGCAGGCCATCGGCGTCACGCTGCCGGACCCGGACCTTCGGTACAACGCCGAGACGAGGAATTGGGAGTTCGGCGCCATTGATTGGGACGAGTTCTGGCAGGTGGTGAAGGGAAACGGGCCGTGCAATGCGGAGCGGCTGGCGGCGCGCAACAAGGCGCACGCGGAGGGCGCGTGGGTGCGGGAGGCGGCGCTGGCGTACGCGGCAAAGCACGCCAGGCAGAGTTCTGCGGCGTGACTGGAACTACAACGGCTTTCACCACGAAGGCACGAAGGGCGCGAAGAACTGCCTGCTTAGGGGGTACTCGGTGACAGAGAAATCCTGGCCGCTGTGGGAGGTGTTCACGCAGGGCAACACCGGCGAGCCGTTCGAGCACGCGGGATCCCTGCACGCCGCGGACGCGGAGCAGGCGCTGCAGAATGCGCGCGACGTCTATGCGCGGCGCGGCGAGGCGGTGAACCTCTGGGTGGTGCCGAGCGCGGCGATCGTGGCGTCGGCTCCCGGGGATGCCGGGCCCTTCTTTGATCCCGGGAACGACAAGGCGTACCGCCATCCGCAGTTCTACAAGGTGCCGCGCGGGGTGCGCGTCTTCTGATGGCGGAACTCGAGGGCGACGCGGGCGGGATCGAGGCGGGGCAGGCGACGGCGGGCACGGCACCGGTCGCCGGGCTGCGGCAGCGGCCCGTGGAGAACGCGCTCGCGGAGTTTGTGCTCCGCCTCGGCGACGACCGGCTGATTCTCGGGCACCGGCTTTCGGAGTGGACGGGGCACGGTCCCATTCTCGAGGAAGACATCGCGACCGCCAA
>CAYXQS010000007.1:1061-19750 GCA_964466515.1 uncultured Gemmatimonas sp.
GTGCGGCCAGATTGTCATAGGCCTGCTTGCGCTCCTGCAGGAAGGAGAGCTCGGCGTTGGTCAGGACAAGTTCTTCGGCGAGTTCCACCGACTGCGCACCGATCTCATCGGCCACGCGGCGTCGCTCCTCCGGCTCGCCGGGACGCTCGAAGGGAAAGGGCGCGATGAGGACGCGCTCGCCTACTTCCGCGACGGCGTGCAGTTTCGCAACTGCCTCCTCGTGGAGCAGCCGCGTGGCGACTTCGGCGACACGATGGTGCGCCAGTTCCTCTTTGATGCGTACAGCGTGCTCGTCTGGGAGGCGCTCGCGGCGTGCGGTCACGCCGAGCTCGCGGCCATTGCCGCGAAGGCGCTCAAGGAGGACAAGTACCACCTGCGCCACTCGGGGGAGTGGGTGGTGCGCCTCGGCGACGGCACGGCGGAGAGCCACGCGCGGGCGCAGGCGTCGCTCGACCGGCTCTGGCGCTTCACGGGCGAGCTCTTTGCGCCCGATGACGTGGACGCGCGGGTGCAGGCCGATGGCATCGTGGTGGATATGGCGGGCATCCGTTCGCGGTGGGACGCGCTGGTGAACGAGGCGCTCGGGCGTGCGACGCTCACGCGCCCCGCCGACGGCCCGATGCAGCGCGGAGGCCGTCGCGGCCGGCACACCGAGCACCTCGGCCATCTCCTGGCCACGATGCAGAGCGTGGCGCGCGCACATCCCGGTGCCAGGTGGTAGGCGCCGTGGCCGTGCTCACCCGCGATCGCGCGTACGAGGTCCTCGCCACCGTTCCCGATCCCGAGGTGCCGGCCATCAGCATCGTGGACCTCGGCATCGTGCGGGAGGTGACGGTTGCCCCGGATGGCGCCGTGGCCGTGACGATCACCCCGACCTACTCGGGGTGTCCCGCGATGTATGAGATCGAGAAGGACCTGCGCGCGGCACTCACTGCGGCGGGCGCGTTGTCGGTGGACGTGCGCACGGTGCTCTCGCCGGCCTGGACGACGGATTGGATTGGCCCCGACGCGCGCGAGAAGCTGCGGCGGTATGGGATTGCGCCGCCGGGGCGTGCGGACGGCGGCGGGCTGGTCACGCTCGCCCGCCGCCGCACGTCAGTGGCGTGCCCCTTCTGTGCGTCGTCGAACACCGAACTCAAGAGCGAGTTCGGCAGCACGGCGTGCAAGGCCATCCACTACTGCAACGCGTGCCACCAGCCGTTCGACGAGTTCAAGGCGTTCTAGCGTCACACCGTCTTCAGCTTCCATTTCCCACGCCGGAACAGCAGGCCGCTCACCACGGTGAGCACCGAGTATGACGCGGTCACCGCGATGAACACGCCGCGATACTCGAGCCCCATCGGCATCGCGAGCACCCAGGCCAGCGGGATCTGCAGGACCCAATAGACGAACAGGTTGATCCACGTCGGCGTCCACGTGTCGCCCGCGCCGTTGAACGACTGCTCGAGCACCATTCCGGCCGCAAAGAACGGGAAGCCGAGCGACATCATCCGGAGGCCGTAGCTCGCGATGTCCGCGACGGCCGGGTCGGACGTGAACCACGAGACGATCAGCGGCGCGAAGATCACGAACACCACGCCGACGCTGCCGAGGAAGAACACGTCGTACTTGGCCGCCACCCAGACCGCCTGCTCCGCGCGGTCGGGCTTGCCGGCGCCGAGGGACTGTCCCACCATCGTGGCCGCGGCGCCGCCGATGCCAAACGCCGGCATCATCGCGAAGATGATGAGGCGAATGGCGATGGTGTACCCCGCCAGTGCCGTTGCGCCGAAGCTGGAGATCACGCGCACGAGGCCGATCCAGCTCATCGAGCCGATCGCGACCTGCACGGTCCCCATCCCGGAGAGCCGCGCGATGCGCCACATCGTGCCGGGCTCCAGGCCAAGGTGCTCGCGCCTGATGCGCAGGTGCCCGCTGCCCTTGGCCAGGAGCCAGAACGCCATCAGCAGGCCGATGCCGCGCCCGATGGTGGTTGCCACGGCCGCCCCGGCCACGCCCATCGCCGGGAACGGGCCGACGCCGAACATCAGGAGCGGGCAGAGGACGATGTTGATGGAGTTGGCGACGATCAGGATGCGCATCGCGACCGCCGGGTCGCCCGCGCCGCGGAACACGGCGTTCACCACGAAGAGCACGAACACCGTCACGCTCCCGCCCAGCAGGATGCGTGCGTAGGTCGTCCCGGTGGCGAGCACCTCGGCGTCGGCGCCCATCAGCGTGAGCAGCTCGGGCGCGTAGACCGCGCCGAGCACGCCGATGGTGCCGGACACGAGCACGCCGAGGATGCACGGCGGCGCGACCGGCACCGTCGAGGTCCTTCTCGCCAATGCGTCGCGACACCGTCGCCGTCGCGCCGATGCTCAGGCCGAAGGCGAGGGTGTAGATGATGATCATCAACGACTCGGTGAGCCCGATGGTCGCGACCGAGGCCGAGCCGAGTCGGCCGGCAAAGAAGACGTCGACCACCGCGAAGATGCTTTCCATCAGCATCTCGATCACCATCGGCACGGCGAGGAGGAAGATCGAGCGGCCGATGGGGCCGTCGGTGTAGTCCTGTTCACTGCCGCGGATCGCGTCGCGGATGTTCTGCCAGATGCTATGTGTCACGGATACGCTCGAGGATTCGAAAAAATGAAAACGCCCCGCCTGCGAGACCAGAAGCAGGAAGGGCGTGAATCCGCGAGGAGCGGCGACGGCCGCTGCTACCCGTGGTACCCTGCTTCGAGCGCCACCTGCACGGTGGCGACCGCCGTCCCGGGACGGACCCGGACGGCGGGGGGGTTGGGCAGGGAAGGTGTCTTCACGGACGCACCACGGACTGGAGGGACGAGCCGACCGACACGGGACGTCGGTTGCGGCAGGGAACTCTAACTAGGCCTGTAGGATTCGCGCAATCGCCCCCCCGATTTCCGTCGGGCCCGGCAGGACGGCCGCGAGAAGGTCGGGGTGGTAGGGCATCGGGATGTCGCGCGGCGCGAGACGCTCCACGGGCGCATCGAGGTGCCAGAAGGCCTCCTGCGCGATGGTCGCGGCGATCTCCGCGCCGAAGCCCGCCGTGAGGTTGTCCTCGTGGACAATCAGGCAACGGCCGGTCTTGGTCACCGACGCGAGCACCGCGGCGCGGTCCCACGGGGCAATCGTTCGCAGATCAATCAATTCCACGTCCGTGCCCGACGCCTCGACCGCATCCGCGCAGCGGTGTACCATCGCGCCCCAGGTCACCAGCGTGAGTGCCGCGCCCTCGCGCACGATGCGCGCGCGGCCAAACGGCAGCACGTAGTCGTCGCCCGGGTAGTGCGCACTCCCGTCACCGGTCATCAAGAGCGAGCGGTGTTCAAAGAAGATCGTCGGGTTGGGACTGCGCATCGCGGCGCGCAGCAGCCCCACGGCATCGGCGGCGTTGGACGGCATCACCACCTGCCAGCCGTAGGCGTGCGCAAAGCGCACCTCGTCGCTCAGGCTGTGCCACGGGTCGCCGACGTCCTTCCCGAAGCCGCCGGGCATCCGCACGACCATCGGCGCGGCAAAGCGATTGGCCGTGCGCCACCGCATCGTGCCGGTGTTGTTGAGCTGTTCGGTCGCCGGGTCGGCGTACTTCCGGAACTGGATCTCGGCCACGGGCATCAGGCCGCTGATCGCGAGGCCCGACGCCCGCCCGATGATCCCCTCCTCGGACAGGCTCGTATCAAAGACACGGTGCGCGCCGAACTCCTTCTGCAGCCCTTCGGTGACGAGATGCACGCCGCCCTTCCTGCCGACGTCCTCGCCGAAGACGACGAGCTTGGGGTTTTCGCCCAGTTCGTGGCGCAGCGTGCGACGGATGGCCTCGGCCACGCGCAGCAGCTCGCCGCCGGCCTTGGGCCTGTCGGAGCCGCCGAGCGCGGCGCGCTCCGCGCGCGTGAGGCCGCCGAACGCTTCCGGCGCGTTCGGGGCCTCGTTGGCATAGACGTGCTCGGCGATCTTCGCGGGGTCGGGCTTGCGGCGCGTGCGCGCGGCGGTGAGCGCGCGGTCGACGTCGCGCGCGACCTCGGTCTCAAGTTCGCTCCACTCGGCCGCGCTCATCTTCGAGGGAACGAGGAACTTGCGGAGCCGCGGAAGCGGATCGCGCTTTTGGTCGGCGGCGATCTCCTTCTCGGTGCGGTAGCCCTTCTGGTTGTCGGGCCCCGAGTGGCTGGAGAGGCGTGGGACGGTGAGTCGCACGAGCGCGGGCCCGGCGCCGCCGCGCACGTGCGCCACGGCGCCGGTGAGGAGCGTCGCGCTCTCCTCGGGGTCGGTGCCGTCGCCGTCCAGGAGCCGGAGGCCGCTGAACGACGCGAGATTCCTGGCGATGTTGCCGCCCGGCGTCTGCATCTCGCCCTTCACCGAGATCCCGAGGTCGTTGTCCTCGATGTAAAAGAGCATCGGGAGCCTGAGCGTGGTGGCGATGGTGAGTGCCGACCAGAAGCCGTTGGTCGCCACGGAGGCATCGCCGCCAAGCGCCACGCCAATGCTGCCGTTGAAGGTGTCGTCCTTGAGGATGTCCCGGTGATACGTGATGGCCTGGGCCCAGCCGGCGGTCGGCGTGTACTGCGAGCCCACGTCGCCCGACATCGGGAGGACGAGCGGGCCGTTGCGATTGGGGAGGTTGCAGACCACGCCGATGTCGCGGCCGTCGGAGAACCCGCCGGCGCGCCCGAGCGGGGAGCCAAGCGCGTCCTCGAGGGTGAGTCCGATGGCGAGGAGAAGGGGGCGGCTTCGGTAGTAGGCGCCGACGCCGTCGCGCGGCCCATCGAGGAGCGAGCCGAGGATCACCTGCGCCATATCGTGCCCGCGCGCGGAGAACTGATAGAGCACGACGTGGTCCTTGGGGACGGTCGCGCGGTTGCGGTTGGTCGATTCCTCCACGTCATCCAGGGCGCGTGAGACGAGGACGTGGTAGGCGATCCGGCGCCAGTCGATGGGCTTGGGGGGCTTCGGGGGCATCGTGCAAATCTGGTTGGGGGAGAGGGGAGGGGGGAGGGGGAACCGTACCCTCGCCGGAGCCCAGTTCCCGCGGATAGATTCAGGCCTATGCCGTCCAGCATCCTGACCGAGCTCTCCGAAGGCGTGCTGAGCATTACGCTCAACCGCCCCGACGTCCTCAACAGCTTTCACAAGGGGATGGCGCAGGAGATGCAGCGCGCGCTGGCGCGCTCGGCGGATGACGCCGCCGTGCGCGCGGTGCTCATCACCGGCGCCGGGCGCGGGTTCTGCGCGGGGCAGGACCTGCAGGAAGCGCTCCCCGCGGGCGACGGCCCCATCCCGGACATCTCCGAGATCGTGCGGGCGAGCTATAACCCGATCATCCGTGCCATCCGCGCGCTGGAAAAGCCCGTGATCTGCGCGGTGAACGGCGTCGCCGCCGGCGCGGGTGCCAACCTGGCGTTCGCCTGCGACCTCACCATCGCCGCGGAAGAGGCGACCTTCGTCGAGAGCTTCGCCAAGCTCGGCCTCATTCCCGACACCAGCGGGACGTTCTTCGTGCCGCGCCTCGTCGGCCCGCAGCGCGCGACGGGGATGTTCTTTCTCGCGGAGAGGATGCCGGCCGCGCGTGCCAAGGAGTGGGGGCTGATTTGGGACGTGGTGCCCGCCACCAAGCTCCTCGAGACCGCGCGCGCGCTGGCGGTATCACTCGCGGGCCAGGCCACGCGCGGCTTCGGGCTCACCAAGCGCGCGATGAACGCGTCGTGGACCAACGACCTCGACGCACAGTTGGACGTGGAGGCGCAGGCGATGCAGGAAGCCGGCCGCACCGCGGACTATGAAGAAGGCGTCCGCGCCTTCCTCGAGAAGCGGAAGCCCGTCTACCGGGGCGCCTGACGTGGCGGCCGACGGCGTGCACGCGGGGATCGGGCACGGATTGCCCCTTGGCGTGGTTGGTGCGGGGGCGATGGGCGCGGGAATCGCGCAGGTTGCGGCGACGCGCGGGCATCCGGTGGTCCTGGCCGACGCTTCCACCGCCGCGATCGATCGCGCGGCCGCGGGGCACGTGCAGGCGCTGGCGCGCGAGGTGGAGAAGTCGCGGCTGACGCGCGCCGAGGCCGACGCGGCGCTGGCGCGCATCACCTACGTGCGTGGCGTGGGTACGTCGGACCTCGCGCCGTTTGCCTCGTGCGCGTTCGTCATCGAGGCGATCGTCGAGGACCTCACCGCCAAGCGCGAGCTCTTCCGCGCGCTCGAGGGCGTGATTGCCGCCGATGCGATCCTCGCGACCAACACCTCGTCGCTGTCCGTGGCGGCGCTCGCGGGCGGCTGCGTACACCCCGGCCGCGTGCTGGGCGTACACTTCTTCAATCCCGCGCCGGTGATGCCATTGGTCGAGATCATCCCGGCCATCACGACCGTGGCGGACGTGGCGCAGGCCGCGCGCGCGTTGGTGGACTCGTGGGGCAAGACCAGCGTCATCGCGTCCGACACGCCGGGGTTCATCGTGAATCGCATTGCGCGCCCCTTCTATGGCGAGGCGCTGCGCATTCTCGAAGAGGGGATTGCCGACTGCGCCACCATCGATTGGGCGATGCGCGAGATCGGCGGGTTCCGGATGGGCCCCTTTGAGCTGATGGACTTCATCGGCAACGACGTGAACTTCGCCGTGACGACCTCGGTGTTCGAGGCGATGTTCTTCGACCCGCGCTACCGGCCGGCGCTCACGCAGCGGCGTCTCGTGGACGCCGGGCTGCTGGGCCGCAAGGCGAAGCGCGGCTACTACGACTACCGCAACGGCGCCGCCGCTCCCGTCCCGGCGACGGACGCGGCCCTCGGCCGCGTCATCGTCGATCGGATTGTCGCGATGCTCGTGAACGAGGCCGTGGACGCCGTGCAGATGCGCGTGGCGTCGCCGGCGGACATCGAGCTCGCGATGACCAAGGGCGTGAACTATCCGCGGGGCCTGCTGGCGTGGGGCGACGAGCTCGGCGCCGGCGCGGTGCTGGCCACGATTGAATCGCTGCAGCAGGAGTACGGCGAGGACCGCTACCGCCCGAGTCCGCTGCTGCGTCGCGTGGCACGCAACGGCGGGAGGCTCCTCGCGTGAGCACGCCCGACACCCCTGCCGACGCCAAGGCGCGCGCGGTCGTGGACCGGATGATGTCCACCGACGCCTTCTCGCAATGGCTCGGCGTCGAGATCGTGGAGGTTGGCGCGAGGCGCGCCACGATCCGGATGGCCGTACGCCCGGAGATGGTGAACGGATTCGGGACGGCGCACGGCGGCATCGTCTTTGCGTTCTCCGACAGCGCGCTCGCGTTCTGCTGCAACTCCAACGGCGAGATTTCCGTGGCGCTCGACTGCTCGTGCAGCTATCCGACGGCGGTCCGTCCGGGTGACGTGCTCACCGCGGTCGCCATCGAGGAGTCGAGCACGCGCAAGATCGGCTTTGCCTCGGTGACGGTGCGCAATCAGCGCGACGAGGTCGTCGGCCATTTCCGCGGCACGGTGTACCGCACCGGCAAATCCCTCTTTCCCACCGCCCCGTGACCCCGGAATCGTCCGCCTTTCTCGTGGACGGCGTGCGCACGCCGATCGGCAACCTCGGCGGCGCGCTCGGCCCCGTTCGCCCCGACGACCTGGCGGCGCACGTGATTCGTGCGCTGCTCGCGCGCCATCCCACGCTCGACCCCGCGCGCATCGCGGATGTGGTGATGGGATGCGCGAACCAGGCCGGCGAGGACAATCGCAATGTGGCACGGATGGCGGCGTTGCTCGCCGGGCTTCCCGTGAGCGTGCCGGGCGAGACGATCAATCGGTTGTGTGCGTCGGGGCTGAGTGCCGTGGCCAACGCCGCACGCGCCATCAGGTCCGGCGAGGGCGATCTGTACGTGGCTGGCGGCGTGGAGTCGATGACACGCGCCCCGTACGCGATGGGCAAGAGCGCGCAGCCATTCGGCCGCGATATGCAGCTCTATGACACCTCGCTCGGCTGGCGCTTCGTGAATCCGGCAATGCAATCGGCGTACGGCACCCACTCGATGGGCGAGACGGCGGAGAACGTGGCCGAGCAGTATCACGTGACGCGCGCGGACCAGGACGCCTTTGCGGTGCGCTCGCAGCAGAAGGCCGCCGCCGCACGCGGTGCCGGACGGCACGCCGAGGAGATCGTGGCCGTGGAGGTCACGCAGAGGAAGGGCGCGGCGCTCCGCGTGGAACAGGACGAGTTCCTGCGTCCCGACACGACGGTTGACACGCTGGCCAGGCTGAAGCCGGCGTTCCGGCACGACGGCAAGGGCTCGGTCACGGCGGGAAACAGCTCGGGCCTCAACGACGGTGCCGCCGCGCTGTTGCTGGCGTCGCACGACGCGGTGAAGGAATTCGGTCTCACGCCGATGGCGCGCGTGGTGGCGAGTGCCGCGGCCGGCGTCGAGCCACGCATTATGGGAATGGGGCCCGTGCCCTCCACGCGCAAGGCGCTCGCCCTCGCCAGGCTCACGCTCGATCAAATGGATGTGATCGAGCTCAACGAGGCCTTCGCCGCGCAGGGGCTCGCCTCGCTCCGCGAGCTCGGCGTGGCCGACGACGATGCGCGCGTGAACCCCAATGGCGGTGCCATCGCCCTCGGCCACCCGCTCGGGATGAGCGGCGCGCGTCTCGCCCTCACCGCCGCGCGCGAGCTGCAGCGCCGCAAGGGCCAGTATGCGCTCTGCACGATGTGCATTGGCGTGGGCCAGGGGTTTGCGATGATCATCGAGCGGGCCTGAGCGCGGCGTGGCGATCTACGCCTTTGACGAGTTCATCCCGGTGGTGCACGGGAGCGCCTTCGTGCATCCGACGGCGGCGGTGACGGGCAACGTCATCATTGGGCGCGACGTGTACATCGCGCCCGGCGCGGCGATCCGCGGCGACTGGGGCGGGATCGTCATCGAGGACGGCTGCAACGTCCAGGAGAACTGCACCATCCATATGTTCCCCGGCGTCACCGTCGTGCTGGAGCGGGACGCGCACATCGGCCACGGCGCCGTCGTACACGGCGCGCGGATCGGCACCAACGCGCTGATTGGGATGAACGCCGTCGTGATGGACCGCGCGACGGTCGGTGCGGGGAGCATCGTCGGTGCGCTCTGCTTCGTGCCCGCCGAGATGCAGATCCCGCCGCGCAGCGTGGTGGTGGGGAATCCCGCCAGGATCGTGAAGGAGGTGAGCGACGAGATGCTCGCCTGGAAGTCGGAGGGGACCGCGCTGTATCAGCGCCTCCCGGACGCGATGCGCGCGGGGTGGCGCGAGGTCGAGCCGCTGCGCGAGGTCCCGACGCATCGGCCGACGCAATCGAACGTCCTCAAGACGTGGACGGAGACGAGGTCCAAGTGAAGCTCAGGAACTACGCGCTCGGCCAGTGGGTCGAGGGCACGGGAAAGTCCACGGAACTGCTGCACGCGGTGACCGGCGAACGCGTGGCCGAGGCCTCGAGTGGCGGCCTCGACTTCAAGGCGATGGCCGAGTACGCGCGTCGCGTGGGCGGTCCCAGGCTGCGGGTGCTGACGTTTCATCAGCGGGCGGCGCTGCTCAAGGCGCTCGCCAAGCACCTGATGGAACGAAAGGACGGCTTCTACGCGCTCTCCGCGGCCACGGGCGCCACCAAGCAGGACTCGTGGGTGGACATCGAAGGCGGCATCGGTACGCTCTTCGCGTACTCGAGTCGCGGGCGTCGCGAGTTTCCCAACGAGACCTTCCACGTGGAAGGCCCGGTGGAGCCGCTGTCCAAGGGCGGCACGTTCGTTGGGCGCCATATCGCCGTGCCGCTCGAGGGCGTGGCCATTCACATCAACGCGTTCAACTTCCCCTGCTGGGGAATGCTGGAGAAGATGGCGCCCGCGCTCCTGGCCGGCGTGCCGTGCATCGTGAAGCCCGCGACGGCGACGAGCTATCTCACCGAGGCGATGTTCCGCGAGATGATTGCCTCGCAGATCCTGCCGGAAGGCGCGATCCAGCTCATCTGCGGCAGCGCGGGCGACCTCCTCGACCACGTGACGGAGCAGGACGCCGTGGCGTTCACCGGCTCGGCCGCGACGGGGCGGATGTTGAAGGAAGGCAGGGCCATCGTCGCCAACTCCGTGCGCTTCAATATGGAGGCCGACTCGCTCAACTGCTCGATCCTCGGTCCCGATGCGGTGCCGGGCACGGAGGAGTTCGACCTCTTCATCAAGGAGGTCGTGCGCGAGATGACGACGAAGGCGGGGCAGAAGTGTACCGCGATCCGTCGCACCCTCGTGCCGGCGGGAATGGAAGAGGACGTGATCAAGGCGTTGGGCGCTCGGCTCGAGAAGACGACCGTCGGCGACCCGTCGGTCGAGGGCGTGCGGATGGGGCCGCTGGCGAGCCGCGCGCAGGTGAGGGACGTGGGCGCGGCGGCGCAGCGGATCCGCGGCGCCGCGGAGCTGGTGTACGGCGGTGGCGACCTCCAGCTCGTCGGCGCGGATCGGTCCAAGGGCGCGTTCTTTGGCCCGATGCTGATGCACTGCGCCGATCCCTTGGTGCGCACCGAGCCGCACGACATCGAGGCGTTCGGCCCGGTGAACACGGTGATGGCGTACCGCACGCTCGACGACGCCATTGAGCTCGCGCGCCGCGGGCGCGGCTCGCTCGTGGGGTCCGTGGTGACCGCGGACCCCAGCGTTGCGCGGAAGGTAGTGATTGGCGTCGCGGCGTATCACGGGCGGCTCCTCGTGCTTGACCGCACGGGCGCCAGGGAGAGCACCGGGCACGGCTCGCCGCTGCCCAACCTGGTGCACGGCGGCCCGGGACGCGCGGGCGGCGGGGAGGAGCTCGGCGGCGCGCGCGGCGTGCTGCACTATATGCAGCGCACGGCGGTGCAGGGGAGCCCGACGATGCTTGCCGCGATTACGCGCGAATGGTCCGCGGGCGCCGCGCAGCGCACCGACCCGGTGCACCCGTTCCGGAAGACCTTCGACCAGCTCGAGATCGGCGACACGCTCCACACGGAGCGGCGCACGATCACGCTCGACGACATTGCGCGCTTCGCCGACCTGAGCGGCGACAGGTTCTACGCGCATATGAACGACGACGACGCGCGGTCAAATGGGATCTTCGAGGGGCGCGTGGCGCACGGCTACTTCATCGTGTCGGCGGCGGCGGGGCTCTTCGTGGAGCCGGCGCTCGGCCCCGTGCTCGCCAACTACGGCTTGGAGCGGCTGCGCTTCACCAAGCCGGTGTATCCCGGCGACACGATCCGGGTGCGGCTCACCGTCAAGCAGAAGACGGCAAAGGACACGCCCGAGGGCGGGATCCCGCAGGGCGTCGTGGAGTGGGACGTGGACGTGCGCAACCAGGACGACGAATCGGTGGCGCTCTACTCCATCCTCACCCTCGTCCGGCGCAGCGTGTCGTAGCGGCCGCGCTCAGCGGCCGCGCACCGTGACCCGTAGCGGGCGCGAGACGAGCTCCGGGCCGATCACCTTATGCTCGTGGTCCGCAAGCACCAATCGCAGCGTGTACGTCCCGGGGGCGAGCGTGAGCTGCGTCTCGATCTGCCCCAGCCCGTAGTGGAGGTGGAGCGAGTCGGAGGGAATCACGATGCCCGGCGCGGGCGGCTCGACGTTGATCAGGATGTGGAAGTGCCCGGTGCGCGGGAAGTTCACCGACGCCGGCGCCACCCCGTAGTTGCGCAGGCCGAACTCCACCGCGAAGGTCGGTCCCACGACGGCGTTTTCGGTCGGCGAGCGGAAGTAGATCTCGGGGGCGGACTGGGCGGCGTTCTGCGCGCAGGCGGCGACCGGCGCGAGAAGGACGAGGGCGGAGGCGATGAGTCGGAGTCGCATTGTAGAATCCTGGGCTGAAAGGACAGGCAGGTAAGATATCGCGTGGACGCGGCCCTCACGTGCGGGGCCGGGAACTGGTGAATCCCGGCCCGGGAGGCGACCGTATGGGGAGCGCAGGCCTGCACCGAGCGCCCCCACGCCTTCGAGGTTCGATTGCCGCTCCATTCCGTCCCGCCCCAGGAAGCGACCCCCGTCGCGCCGCCTCCGCTCGCGACCGTGCAGGCTCCGACACTCGGCGCGCCGGCCACGGCCGCCGAGATGTACGAGGCGATGCGCGCGCAGGCCCGGGTGCTCGACGACCAGATTCGGTCGCTCGAACGGTCCCGCGAGCGGCTCGCCACCGAGCTCCGAAACCCCGCAGTGACCGGCGCCGACCGCACGGGGCTCGAAGCCCGGCTCGGGCAGATTGACAACCGGATCTCGCAGGTCGAGGCCCAGCGGCTCGTTGCCGACCAGCAGGTAGCGCTCGCGGCGGCCCAGCCGGGGGCGGTGGTCGTGCCTCCTCCCCCACCGGACAATATTCGGGACGACGTCCTCGGCTTCCTGGCCATCATCACGATCCTGGTCGCCGTCCCCCTGACCTTCGCCTGGGCCCGCCGCATCTGGCGCCGACAGACGGTGGTGCAGGCGATGCCTCCCGAGCTCGGGGACCGGCTGGCGACGATCGAGCGGGCCGTGGACACGGTGGCCGTGGAGGTCGAACGCATCGGGGAGGGGCAGCGGTTCGTCACCCAACTGCTCGCCGCGCGTCGCGATCCCGCCGGCCGGATTGCCGCCCCCGTGGACGCCGACCCGCGGTAATACGCGGGGGGCGGTGCCCTGTCGGGCCCGGGCGATGTAGTTTTCCGGCCTGATGCTTCGCTCATCGATGTTCGCGTATCCTCGGCAGGATATCCTCGCCGGTGTGGTTGTTTTCCTCGTTGCACTCCCGCTCTGCCTCGGCATCGCCATCGCGTGCGATGCCCCGCCGATCTCCGGCTTGGTCTCCGGTGCGGTCGGCGGCCTCGTCGCCTCGCTCATCAGCCGCTCGCCCCTGTCGGTCTCGGGCCCCGCGGCCGGCCTGACGGCGATTGTCCTCACCCAGGTCCAGGTCCTCGGCTCGTTCGAGCTCTTCCTCACCGCCACGATTCTCGCGGGCGGGCTGCAGTTCGTGCTCGGCGGACTGCGCGCCGGACGCTTCGCGACGCTCGTCCCGTCGGCGGTCATCAAGGGAATGCTCGCGGCCATCGGCATCACGATCATCCTGAAGCAGATTCCCGTGGCGGTCGGCGTGGACGGCGGACTCCACGACGTTCTGGGGCACGTGCATCCGGGCGCGCTCGCGCTGACGGCCGTGTCGCTCATCATCCTCTTTGGTTGGCGATACACGCCGCTGGCGAGGATCGGCGTGCTCTCGCCGGCGCTCGTCGTCGTGCTCGTCGCGAGCGGGATGGCGGCGGCGTTTGGCGCGGACCCCGAGCTCCGGCTCCCCGATACGGGATACGTGAGCGTGCCGCTGGGCGGCATCGACGGGTTGATGCACTCGATCCCGCGCCCGGACTTTGCGGGGTTCACGATGCCGGCGGTCTGGATCACGGCGGCGACCGTGGCGGTGGTGGCGAGCATCGAGACGCTGCTCTCCCTCCAGGCGGTCGACCGGATCGATCCGCTGCGCCGTTCGAGTCCCGCGGACCGCGAGCTCCTCGCGCAGGGCGTCTCGAATGCCGCGTCCGGTTTCTTTGGCGGCCTCCCAGTGACGGCGGTGATCCTGCGCTCCGGCGTGAACGTCGCGGCCGGGGGCCGCGAGCGGCTGAGCGCCTTTGTCCACGGGCTGCTGCTCGTGAGCGCGGTGGTCTTCGCCGCCACGCTCCTGAATCGGATTCCGCTCGCCTGTCTGGCGGCGGTGCTCATCCAGGTGGGCTTCTCGCTCTGCCGGCCGGCGCTCTTCACGGCGCAGGTGCGGCTCGGGTGGACACAGGTCGCGCCCTTCGCGATCACGATGGCGGCCGTGCTGCTGTACGATCTCCTCACCGGCGTCATCATCGGCATCATCGTCGGTGTGGCGTACGTGCTGTACCAGAACTCGCAGGACGCGCTCGCGAAGTCCGTGGAGCCCAACGGCGCCATCCTGCTGCGCTTCCGGCGCGACGGGACCTTTCTCTCCAAGCCCGGCATCGAGGCCGAGCTCGACCGGGTGCCGGGCGGTTCGCGCGTCATCATCGACGGCGCGGGCGAGTACATCGACCAGGACGTGAAGGAGCTGCTCGCGCACTTCCTCGACGAGGCGCCGCGCCGCGATATCCTCGTGACCGTCAACGGGATCGACCTCTCGAACGTCACCTTTCATTAGCCCCCTTCAACCGCAGAGGCCGATGCGCACCGCGACCCGCTCCTTCGTGACCGCCGCTTTCCTGCTATCGCTCCTGCCGCTGGCCATCGCTGCACAGGGCGGAGCCCTCATCGGGGTCCGGGTGGACGCGGACCGCAACAAGCTCTTTCTCGAGATTCCCGCGGCGCAGCTCGACCGCGAGCTCCTGCACCAGAGCGTCCTGGCCACGGGCGCGGGCGTTTCGGCGCTTGGCCTCGACCGCGGGCAGACGGGCGGCAACGCGGTGGTGCGCCTCGAGCGCCGCGGGAAGCGGGTGCTGATGGTGCGCGACAATCTCGGCGTGCGCGCGCAGGGCGGCGACGCGGCGGCCCGGCGCGCGGCAGCCGAATCGTTCCCGCGTGCGGTGATCGCCTCGTTCCCCATTGAATCCGAGGCCAACGGCGTGCTCACGGTGGACGCCACGGCGTTCTTCCTCAGCGACACCTACGGCATCGCGGACGGGATTCGGCGCGCGCAGCAGGGGTCGGGACGCGTGGACGCGGCGCGCAGTTGGTTTGACGGCGACCGCACCAAGGCATTCCCGCGGAACACGGAGATTCACGCCGTGCTCACCTTTGCCGTGGACAACGCGGGCTTCGCGCTCCGCCGCGTCGCGGCGGACCCGTCGTCGCCGGTCTTCGAGATCCATCACTCGCTGGTCGCGCTCCCGGACCCCGCGGGCTTCACGCCGCGCCCCGGCGACTCGCGCTCCGGCTACTTCGGCACCGGGTTCCTGGACTTCGCGCAGGGATATGACGGCACGTATCGCGACGGCTTTGCGAATCGCTGGCGGCTGGTCCCGAAGGATCCCGCGGCGTATCAGCGCGGGGAGCTCGTCGAGCCGGTCACGCCCATCACCTACTATCTCGACCCCGCCATCCCCGCGCCGTACCGCGAGGCCTTCCGCGAGGGCGGGATGTGGTGGAACAAGGTCTTCGAGGCGGCGGGGTTCAAGGACGCCTTCCAGGTGCTCGATCTCCCGGCCGGCGCCGACCCAATGGACGCGCGCTACGCGATGATCTATTGGGTGCACCGCAACGGCCCCGGGCCGTCGGTGGGCCCGTCGTTTGCGGACCCGCGTACCGGGGAGATCATCCGCACGGTGGTGCGGATGGATTCGTGGCGGTCGTTGATCGACTACAACATCTACGCCGGCCTGCTGCCGGCCGCGGGGGCCGACGGCCCGGGCGTGAGCGCCGAGGCGTTCGCGATGGCGCGGCGTCGCCAGCACGTCGCGCACGAGATCGGCCACACCCTCGGGCTCTCGCACAACTTCATCGCGTCGTCGCAGGACCGCGCGTCGGTGATGGATTATCCGGTGCCGCTCATCACGGTGGACGCGCGGGGGCAGTTGGACCTCTCGCGCGCCTATGCGCCGGGCGCCGGCCCGTGGGACTCGCTCGCCATTCGCTACGGCTACCGCTGGTATCCGGATGCGCGCGCCGAGGCCGCGGGGCTCGCGGCGATCGTGCAGGAAGGCATCGCCAAGGGCCAGCGCTTTGTCGCCGACCAGCACGCGGGACCCAACGGCTCGATCCCCGAGGCGACGCGGTGGGTGGAGGGGCGCACGATGTTTGAGGCGGTCGAGCGCACGAGCGCGGTGCGCCGCGTGGCGATGGAGAAGTTCGACGAGCGCGCCATCCAGCCGGGCGAGCCGATGTATCTGCTCAATATGCGGTTTGCGCACGTCTACCTGCATCACCGCTATTCGCTCGAGGGGCTCGTGAAGTACGTGGGCGGGATGGACTTCCGCTACGCGATGCGCGGCGACGGGCAGGTGCCGACGCAGGTGCTCCCGGCGGCGGACCAGCGGCGTGCGCTGACGATGACGCTCGACGCGCTGCAGCCCTCGGCGCTCGCGGTGAGCGAACGGGTGATGGCACTGATCCCGCCGGTACCGGCGGGCGGCGACGGTTCGCTGGAGTGGATGGGCTCGGCGGGCGGCACGTCGTTTGACCAGGTCTCGCTCGCCGGCGGGTTGGCCACCGAGGTCATCGAAGGGCTGATGGATCGCGAGCGGCTCGCGCGCGTGGTGCTCTTCCACGCCCGCGATCCCCGCCTGCCGACGCTCGACGAGGTGCTCACGGCACTCGTGGACCGGACGTGGGGGTCGCCGGTGCCGTCGACGCCCAACGAGCAGGCGCTCCGCCGCGCGGTCCAGCGCGTGGTCCTCAACACGATGCTCGACCGTGCGGGCGACGCCCGGGCGCTGCCGGATGTCCGGCAGGTGACGGAGCATCACCTGAGCGCACTTGCGACGCGCCTCGCGGCGGCCACCGGCGGCCCACTGCCCGATCGCGCGTTGCGCGCTGCGGCCCAGCGGGAGATTGCCCGGTACTTCGAGGGCGGCGACGAGCCGTCGAAGCGTTCGCGCTTTGCCGTGATTCCGCTCCCGTGGCCCTGACCGACCGTGCCGGATAGGGGAACGATTAGAAGTTGATTAAGGGGGATGCGCCACCCGCCGCCAAGCGTCATTCTGGCGGGCGGCGCAACCTTTTCGCACGGCGCCGTGTCTTATCGAGGTCACCGCAGGAGTTGCTCCCGCGGTCTCGCAGCCCCCATCCGTCGTCGAGGCCAATCGTATGCGTCTCCCCCTGTCGCGCCGTACGCTCATCATCCTCGCGGTGCTCATCGTGGGCGCGCCGGCGGCGTGGTTGCTCGCGCGTCCCGCAACCGACGACAGCACCGCGCTCGTCGCCACGGTGCGGCAGGGCGACTTCATCGTGACGGTGACCACGGCCGGTGAGCTCCGCGCACAGTCCGCGGTGCAGATCCAGGGACCGCCGGGAATGCAGCAGGCCAACGCCTTCCAGGTGAAGATTCAGACCATCGTCCCCGAGGGCACGGTGGTGAAGGAAGGGGACCTGGTGGCCGAGCTCGATCGGTCCACGCTGGCCCAGCGCATCTCCGACGTGGGCCTCGCGCTGCAGAAGGCCGAGGCGCAGTACGAGCAGGCGATGCTCGACTCCACCCTGAACCTGTCCAAGGCGCGCGAGGACATCCGGACAATGGAGCTCGCGCTCGAGGAGCGGCGGCTCGCGGAACAGCAGGCGGTCTACGAGGCGCCGACCATCCGTCGGCAGGCCGAGATCGACCTCGAGAAGGCGCAGCGCGCGCTTGCGCAGGCCCGGCTCGACTACGTGACCCGCGTGGACCAGGCCAAGGCCAAGATGAGCGAGGTCGGCGCGGACGTCCAGCGCCAGCGCAACCTCCTCGGGATCGTCCAGAACGTGATGCAGGGCTTCACCATCCGCGCGCCAAGCGCCGGGATGGTGATCTACGTGAAGGAATGGAACGGCAAGAAAAAGACGGCGGGCTCGCAGATCAATCCGTGGGAGCCCACGGTCGCGACGCTCCCGGACCTCACGCGGATGGAGTCCATCACCTACGTGAACGAGATCGACGTCCGAAAGGTCGCGGTCGGCCAGTCGGTGGCCATCGCGCTCGACTCGGACCCGTCCAAGGCGCTCACCGGCACCGTCGCCGCCGTCGCGAACGTCGGCGAGCAGCGGCCCAACTCCGACGCCAAGGTCTTCGAGGTGAAGGTGACCGTCGTGGCGCCGGACACGACGCTGCGCCCCGGGATGACGACGAGCAACGCCGTCCAGACGGCCAGGATCCCCAACGCCCTCTCCGTGCCGCTCGAGGCGGTCACCTCGATGGACGACGTGCCCTACGTCTACAAGCGGAGCGGCGTGCGGGTGATCAAGCAGGAGGTCGAGACCGGGGTGATGAACGAGAATGAGGTCGTCATCCTGAAGGGCCTCGAGGCGGGGGACCACGTGCTGCTCGTTCCGCCGGCGGGTGCCGACCGGATGACGCCCGTCCGCCTCCCGGGCTCGACGCGTGGGACGAAGGCGGCCGGCGGCGACACCGCGACCCCGGCCCGGACCGTCCCGCGTGGCACTTGACCGGGCCCGCCTCGCGCAGTGGCGCGGGGCCATCTACGCACACGTCATCTTCGCGCTGCGCACCGCCCTCGAGGCGGTGGCGCACAACCGGCTCCGCGCGGGGCTGACCTCGCTGGGGATTCTCTTCGGCGTGGCCTCGGTGATCGCGATGCTCGCCATTGGCCGCGGCGCCGAGGCCGAGATCCTCGAGCAGATGCGACTCCTCGGCTCCAATAACGTGCTGGTTGCGCCCTACGAGGAGCAGCGTGAGGGAGACGCGGCGGACGAAGGCGATGCCAAGCAGGTGAAGCGCTTCTCGCCCGGACTCACGTATCTCGATGCCCTCGCCATCGCCGAGCACATCCCCGGCGTGGAGACCGTGAGCGCCGAGGTGATGATGAACTCGACCATCACGCGCGAGGGACGCCGTCGCTCGGGGAAGATTGTCGGGGTCGACAGCACCTACTTCCGGCTCCTCAATATGGAGCTGGCGCGCGGCGCGATGTTCACGGCCGACCAGATGTCCGAGGGACGCCCCGTGGCGATCATCGGGCACGGCGTCCGGTCGCGCTTCTTCACCACCGAGGACCCCGTCGGCAAGCCGATCAAGGTCGGCGAGACCTGGCTCACCGTGGTGGGCGTGCTCGCGGACCGCCAGGTGGCCGG
>CAYXQS010000007.1:19760-28697 GCA_964466515.1 uncultured Gemmatimonas sp.
GCCACCTGGCGGTCCGCGAGCACGCCAGGTGGCCGGGGAGAACACCGAGCGCCTCGGGCTGCGCGACGTGGGGATGGATGTCTTCGTGCCCATCCACACGATGCTGCTCCGCTACCGCAACCGCGCGCAGGTCACGCAGCGCGACATCGAGGTCGCGGGCCGCGCGGAAGGCGTGAACACCGGCGAGGACGCCGGGGTGAGCGAGGACGTGCGCGCGGAACGCACCAACTACCACCAGCTCGACCGCATCGTCGTACGGGTCGCCGATTCGCGGCAGGTGCCGCAGGTGGCGGACGTCGTCCGCCGGATGCTCCTCCGCCGGCACAACCAGGTGGTGGACTACGAGATCACGGTGCCCGAGCTCCTGCTCAAGCAGGAGCAGCGCGCCAAGAACATCTTCAACGTCGTCCTCGGGGCGATCGCGTCCATCTCGCTGATCGTCGGCGGGATCGGCATTATGAACATTATGCTCGCGTCGATCCTCGAGCGGATCCGCGAGATCGGCGTGCGGCGCGCGCTCGGCGCCACGCAACGCGACATCCTCGGCCAGTTCCTCGCCGAGGCGGTGCTGATCAGCGTGGCGGGCGGGGTGGCGGGGATCCTTGTCGGCGCGGGGCTCAGCGTGGGGATCGAGCACTTCGCCGGGATCCGCACGCTCGTCTCCGTGGCGTCCATCGTCGTCGCCTTCGGTGTCTCCCTCACGGTCGGCCTCGTGTTCGGCATCGTGCCGGCTTGGCGCGCCGCCAAGCAGGATCCCGTCGTCTGCCTCCGGTACGAATGAGATGAAGCCCATCGTCCTCCGCGCGCTGGCCCTGCTCTGCGCCGCCGTGCCGCTTGCCGTGCCGCTTGCCGTGCCGCTCGCGGCACAGGAACCGCTCCGCCTTTCGCTTCAGGACGCGATCGCCCGCGCGCAGTCACAGGGGCCGACGGCGCAGGCAGCGCGCGCCACGCGCGACGCGGCCCGCGAGCGCGACAAGGCGTTTGGCGCCGACCTGATGCCGCAACTGGGGCTCACCGGCACCGTGCCGAGCTACAACCGCTCGATCATCAACGTCGTGCAGGGCGACGGCTCGACGATCCCGCGCGCGCAGGACCAGATGCTGGGCCAGCTCGCACTCGGCATCACGCAGCGGCTCCCCTTGGTGGGCGGCGACCTCTTTATCAACTCGGAGCTCTCGCGCCTCGACGCCTCCGGCGCCACCTCGTTCCGCCGCTGGTCGTCCGCGCCCATCTCCGTGGGAATCCGGCAGGACATCTTCCGGCCCAACACGCAGCGCTGGAACAACCGCGAGCAGTACCTGCGCGCCGAGATCGCCGAACGCTCCTATCGCGAGGCGATGGAGGACGTGGCGATCGCCGCGGCCAACGCGTTCTTCGACTACTACACGGCCAAGCTGCGGCTTGAGAACGACCTGACCAACGCCGCGGTCAACGACACGCTCTATACGCTCAACGCCGGGCGCTTCGAGGTGGGGAAGATCGGCGAGAACGACCTGTTGCAGAGCGAGTTGGCCCTGCTGCGCTCGCAGGTCACGCTCGACGGCTCGCGGATGGAGTACGACCGCACCCTCGCGTCGCTGCGGCTGACGCTCGGCCTGCCGCCCAACGCGCTCGTCGAGGTGATCGTGCCGACGGATATCCCGGAGTTTGTGGCGGACACCGTGATGGCGGTGGCGCAGGCGCTCCGGAACCGCGCGCAGATGCGCGACATCGAGTTGCAGGAGGTGCAGGCGGACCGGCGGATTTCCGAGGCGCGGTTCGGCTCCGGGTTTGGCGGGACGGTGCAGGCGTCGATGGGGCTCAATCAGACGAGCCCGGTCTTTGACTCGGTGTACCGCGACCTCGAGGAGGCGCGCCGCTTCAACCTCAGCATCTCGATGCCGTTGGTGATGTGGGGCGGGCGCGGCGCCTCGATCCGCGCGGCGCGCCACGATGAGGCGCGGGTGGAGTACACCACGCGCCAGACGCGCGAGCAGACGGCGCAGGAGGCACACTTTGCCGCGCTGCAGTTGGCGCTCTCGCGCCGGCAGCTCACCATCGCGGCCAAGGCCGACACGGTGGGTGCCAAGCGCTTCGAGGTGGCCAAGAACCGGTATGTGATTGGCCGGATCGGGATGGACAACCTGTATCAGGCGCAGACGGAAAAGGACCAGGCGCTCCTGGGCTACCTGCAGGCGCTGCGCGGCTACTGGGTGGCGTACTACCGGCTGCGCCGCGTGACGATGTACGACTTCGCCACGGGCGCCGTCATCCGCTAGCGGTGCCCGTGGGCGCGGCTGCACATTCCGGGATGCGCCTTCTCCGCCTCTTCCCCTGGGTCCTCCTGATTGCGCTTGTCGCCTTCACGGCGGCGACATACAACACCTTGCCGGACCGGATTCCCCAGCGCATCGACAGCGCCGGAGTCCCGACCGTCACGATGCCACGCTCGGTCCTCGCGTGGTCGCTGCTGCCGATCGTCGCGCTCGTGACGCTCGGGGGCCTGCAGGGGCTCTCCGCGATGCTCCCCAAGGCCCCCGCGCTCTTCAACTTCCCCGACAAGCAGCGCCTCCTGCGGATCCCGGAGCGCTACCGTGGGCCGGTGATCGAGCAGATGCGCGCGGTCCTCGACCTCACGAGCGTCTCGGTGCTCCTGGTCTTCGGCGTGGTGCAGTGGACGCTCTGGCGCAGCGCACTGGGCGTGCGCGGGAGCGGCGGGATGGTCGTCACGCTCGTGGCCGGCGTGCTGGTCGTGCCGATGATCCTGCTCCTCCTTCCGCGGCTCAGCGCGGCCACCGCCGAGGCCGAGCGGCGGTGGTACGCGGAGGACCCGGCGGCGAAGGATGCGTTACGCGCCGGGCGGGCTGGCTAGAACGTCAACTGGATGCCGGTCGTGAAGAGCCGATCGGTCGTCTGGAACGTCGGCTCCGGCACGTTGTCGTAGCGGATCACGTACGAGAGCTTGAGCCCCACGCGCGCCGAGACCGGTGCCACGAGTGACGACTCGGTGTTCACGCGCCAGTCGTCCTGGTCCTTCAGGTTGGGGATGGCCTGGACCGACTGCTGGAAGTACGCGGCCGACGTGAAGGCGTGCCGCCAGATGGCCGCGGCAAAGGCGGACGGGAAGTGCAGGGTCGCGCCGCCGACCGCGGTCTGCTGCGTCGCCGCGCCGCCGGCCTCGAGGCGCACCGTGTCGCGCAGCGCCGCGAGTGCACGGAGCTGGAGACCCAACTGCTCCTCAAAGCGACGCTCCACGCCGGCGAAGACGTTGCGGTCGTACGCACCGCTCACGAAGAGCGAGAAATACTGGTCGATCTTGTAGTCGCCGCGGAGCGCGGTCCGCAGGTTGTTGGTATTCACCGTGCCCGATTGTTCGCCGTAGACCAGCGCGAAGGTCTGCGCCACGAGCCAGCGGCCCCGTTCGACGGTGAGCTTCTCGCCCACGCTCATTGTCGTCACCTCGGTATTGCCGCTGGTCGCGACATAGCCGAAATCGCTGGTGAACTTGGTGACCACGGGGGGCGGGCCATCCTGCGCGCCGAGGACGGGGGCGAAGACGAGCGTGGCCGCGACGGCGAGGTGCGAGAACTTGGTCTGTGGCATCGGGAAGCAGGGAGTGGGTGGTCTCCCAAGATAATCGGCCCCCGCGGGTCTGCCTACCGCTGCCCGCCGCTCACCAACGCCAGTCGCGGAAGAGGTCGAGGCCGAACTGGTAGATCTGTGCAAACGTCCCGATGCGGTTGCACGGCGACGATCCCGGCGTGAGCGAGACCTGCGCCGAGAGCCGCTCCACCGGGCGATATTCGGCGGCAATGCCGAACCACGCCGGGAGCGACTGGGCCGCGCGATTCTCCCCGCGGCACACGCCGCCCGAGAGCCGCAGGTAGGAGTCGGGGCCGATCTGCGTGCCCGCAGTGAGCGCGAAGCTGTTGAGCAGGCCTTCGAACGAGTTCAGCGTGAAGTCCCGCGGCGAGTCGCCGGCCACGGTGGTCACCTGGAGCTCGCTGATGAACGGAATGCGTCCGCCGAGGGCGCGCTCCGCCGCGCCGCCCAGGGAGGGGACGAGCGCCGCCGTCGCGAGCCGCACCGCCGAGGCGCTTTGGCCGTCGAGCACGAAGCTCGGTGCGCCAAAGAGCAGGTACGAGATCAGCTCCGTCTCGCTCGCGGTGCTGCCGACGTCCGCGCTCGAGAGCACGAGGCGCGGCTGCTCCACGGTCCCGGTGAGCCGCGCGCCAATCCGCACGTCCTCGCGCTCGGCCTGCCGGACCAGGTACGACGTGTGGATGTCGAGCGTCGGCGAGTTGCTGAGCGGCCCGTTCATCCGCACGCGGCCACTGTCCACCTGGAAGGTGCGCTGCAGAAGGCCCAGGTCGAGGCGGTAGGTGCCGCGCGTGGCGACGATCTCGCCGCGGACCTCGGGGGCATCGAGGGTGCCCGCCACCTCGACCGCGCCGGTGAGCTGCACGTTTGCCTCGGGCGAGCGCAGCCGGACCTCGTTCCCGAGGCGCACCTGCACGCCGTCGAGCCGTGGTGCGTAGCGGGCCGCCTGGTCGGAGACGACGTCCTCCTCGAGCACGAGCACGCGGCGGCGCTGCTGCCCGATGAAGACGTTCGCCACGGGGACGGTTACGACGCCCTCGAGCCGGAGGGAGTCGAGCGGCCCGTGCAGGTGCAGTTGCCAGGAGACATCCGCCTCCGCGACGCGCGGGTCGTCGATGGCGCGCAGGTTGCGCGCGCGCGTCGTGATGTCGGCGCCCCACTTTCCCGCGGTACGGACGATGGTCCCCGTGACGGTCGCCGTGTCGCTGGACGAACGCTCGTCGGCCAGGCGCACGTGCTGCAACACGATGGAGTCGGGCGCGAGCGAGATGTCCATATCCAGCTCCCGGAACCCGGTCTCGAGCGCGGGCACCGAGAAGGCGCCGTCGCGGAGGATGAGATAGCCGCGCGGTTCGAGGTCGTTCCACTGGCCGCTCACCTGCACCTGGGCGTCGAAGCCGCCCTCGAGGTCGCGGACGCCGGGAATCAGCGCCTGCATCCCGGCGAGGGGCGAGCCGTCCGCCGAGAGGCGAAGGTAGAGTGGCGCGGCAATCAGGCGGTCGACGAGCCGCCGCTCCTCGAACGCCAGGTCGAGCGGGAGCTCGCCGACCACGCGGAACGCCTCGCGCCCTGCCGCCGCCCCGACGACCGTGATGTTCGCGGCGAGATCCGCATACTCGCCCGTGAAGGCGACTGAGGGGGCGGCGAGGCCGTCCACGCGCGTGGAGTCGAGTGCCGCCGTCAGCGTGAGGCGTGGCGCGGCGCGCGTTCCCGAGACGTCGGCGTCGAGTGAGACCAGCCCGTCCACGCGGGGCGGCAGCAGCCCGGTGAACCGCGCGTGCGCCAGCGGCACGCGCTCCAGGTGCGCGCGGAGCACAATGGGGCCGTCGGCGCCGAGCTGCAGCGCCAGCGCGAAGCGTCCGCCGTCCGCGCTGCGGAGTTCGAGCGAGTCGATCGTCGTCCGGCCCGGCGCGAAGACCATCGCTGCCGCGTGCCGGAGCGACCATTGCGCGTTGTGCGTCGTGGCATCGAGCGAGTCGAGGCGAATCGTCAGGCTGTCCCCGTGGAAGCGCAGCTCGGAGCGCGCGGTGGCCACGAGCGTATCGCCGGCAACCATCCGCAGCGAGACATCGGTCCAGGTCGGTTCGCGCACGGTGGCCGTGGCCGAGAGCTGCGCAATCGGCACCGTGGCGACGACCAGCTCGGTGGCATCGAAGGTCACGAGCCCGCGCGTGGCGCGCGGAACGCCGTCGAGGAGAAGCTCGGCGTCGAGTCGCGCAACGGAACTGCCGCCGGCGCGGAGGTGGTCGGCCTCGAGCGTGGCGCGGACATCGACGGTGTCGAGCGAGCCGAGCGCCACGCCGGAGATGTGCGCGCGGCCGCCGAGTGAGTCCGCCCACGCCGCGGCGAGCGAATCGGGCAGGAAGCCGCGCAGGAGCGCGATGGAGTCGAGCGAGGCGTCAAACCGGAGTGCGTCGCGGAGGGTCGGGTCGCGGCTGAGCCGTCCACGCGCGCTCACGCGGCCCACCGGCCCCTCGAGCGCGAGCGTATCGACGCGCAGGCCGCCGGGTTCGAGCACGAGGATCGCGCGGCCGTCGCGCAGCGTCAGTCCCGCGAGCTCGCTCTCGGCGTCAATGCTCATCGTCAGCGGCCCCGAGGGCTCCGCCCGCGGGCCGTCGATGCCGAGGGTCGCGGTGGCGGTAATCCGGTGCGCGGGGAGCCGTGCGGCCGGCACGAAGCGCCGCGCGTCGAGCCGTTGCACGCCAAACGTCCCTTGCAGCACGAGGCGCGTGGTGTCGAGCGACGTCGCGCCGGCGAAGCGCAGCGTGGCGCCTTCGCCCTGCACGTCGAGGTCAAGCGTCACGGAATCGCGGATCGCCGACACGTCGAGCGTGCCGTGGACCGTGCCTGCCAGCGATTCCGTGGTAAACGCCTTGCCAAAGGCGGCGATGCCTATGGTGTCGAGTGCGAGCGCGGCGTCGAGCCACACGCGGGTGGTGTCGGTGCCGATACGTCCGCTGCCGCGCACCACCGAGCGCGGCAGCGCGCCGTCGTGGTGGACGAGGTACAGGTCGCGGAACCGGATGTCGTTTGTCGGGCCTTCGAGCACCACACGGCCGGCGAGCGATCCGCCGAGCGAGTCCGCAATGCCCGATACCGCGCCCACGGTTCGGATGTCCACGGAATCGAGGACGACCTCAAGTGGCGCGAGCGTGGCCTGCTCGGCGAGGAGGTCGAGGGTGCCGGCAATCGTGAGGCGCGACCGCGCGCCGCCCACGCGGCGGTCCTCGAACTCGATCGTTGACGGATCGAGGCGCCACGCGTCGAGCGCGCCGCCCGTGGCGCGGAGCCGTCCGCGCAGCGCGCCGTCCCAGGGCGTCGGCGGCACGCCCTCGCCAAAGAGTTCGCGGACGAGCGCGAGGTCGAGCGGGGCGGCGGTGATGTCCAGGTCGCGAATCGCCATCGACTCGCCCACGTCCGCGACGAATCGGCCCGTGAGGCGCGAGTCGCCGCTGGCGATGTCGAGGTCCTGGATCGCATAGCGGATCTCGCCGGCCCCGGGGCCGTTGCGCACGCGCACCACCGCTCGGCCCCGTCCCTCCGCGGGCACGAGGGTGCTGATCCAGCCGATGTCCGCGAGGTCCACGGTGTCCGCGCGCAGCGTGAGGTCGAGCTGCGGCGCGTCGTGGGCGTCCCCCCAGCCGACGGTGCCCGCGAGCCGCGCGCGCGAGCCGGGCAGGTGTACCGCCGCGAGGTCCACGCGCGCGGCATCTCGCGCGAGCGTAATGGTTCCCTCGGCGTGGCGAAGGAGCACCGGCGGTGCGTTGAGGTCCACCGCCACGTGGCGGAGCGTGAGCGTGCCGTCGCCCTCCGCGAGGCGATAGGTCGACGGGCCGAGCGCCACGCCGAGGCCGTCCAGTGTCAGCGCCGTCGGGCCGCCGGTGTCGGCGCGCACGCGGGTCATCCGCACACCGCCGTTGGTGAGGAGCAGGGAATCGAGCGTGATGCGCCATCCGGCACCGGCCGGGGCGGCTACCGGTGCCCCGGCGGTGTCCCCGCGCGCGAGGAGCCGCGTGAGGTCCCAATGGCCCGCGCTATCCTGGGTGGCCGCTACGCGAAGCCCGTCAATGCGCACGAGGCGCAGTCGGAGTTCGCGGTCCAGCAGCGGGCCAATCCCATACTCCACCCGCAGCGCGCCAAGCCGCGCGAGCACTGCGCCGCTGGCATCGCGCAGCGTGGCCGAGTCGAGCGAGGCCGTGCCGAGCGGCGAAAGCACCAGCCCGCTCAGCGTGAGCGCGCCGCGGCCCTCGAATGCCGCCGCCACCGCGCGCTCCACGCGCGATTGGACCGCGCGCTTTCCCCACTCCGTGCGCAGCAGGAGCGAGACGCCCCCAAGGAACACGAGGGTCACGGCCCCGGCGATCGCGAGCGTGGAGAGGACCGCGATGCGGAGCCGGCGGACCATTAGAAGGCCTCGCCGATGCTGAAGTGAAACACGAGGCGCGGCAGGAGCCCGGTCTTGCGCGGGGGCTGGAACGACGTGGGGCAGGGTACCGGCCCGAGTGCGTCGGCGGCGGCGGGGTCGAGCGGTTCGGAGGACCCGGGCGAGACACAGATTGCACGGCCCTGCACGCCGTTGCCGCCGCGCTGCACATAGAACGCGGGGCCCGCCTCCCAGCCGTGCGGGTTGTACCCGATGTCCACACGGAACGGCCCGAGCGGCGTCACGAGGCGCACGCCGATGCCTGGCGTCGCGCGGAGACCGGTCACCGCGTAGTTGTTGGACGCGTTCCAGACGCGCCCCGCGTCGAGGAAGACGACCCAGCGCAGGAGGTCCGTCGGCCATCCGACGCGCGTGCGGAGCTCGAGGTTGAGGAGCGCGCTTGCCGTGCCGCCGGCGGGGGAGAGTCGGTCGAAGCCGCGCGCCGGGTCCGCAAACCCGACCTCTTCGCCGCCGACGATCACGGTGTCGGTGATGGAGCGGACGATGTACACCGCCGGGCCGAGCTGGCCCTGCCCGTAGCCGCGCACGGTGTTCTGGCCGCCCGAGTAGAAGCGCTCCTGCGGCGGCACGAGGCCCGCGAGGTCCTGCCGCGTGACGATGATTCCCGCCTGCACGCGCGCCGCGCCGACGAGGGTGCGCGTGAGCGGCCGGTAGAGCGCGTACTCGAGCTGCGTGCGGTTGAAGTTCACGCGCGTGCCCGGGTCGCCGACGTTCACGGTGCCGAGCCGCGTCTCCACCGCCCAGCGCCCGTCGTTCACGGCGAAGGTCCCGATGGCCGGCGCCGAGCGCGACCAGGTCACGCCCGCCGCGTGGGTCACGCTCGGCGAGGTCAGCAGTTGGTGGTCGTCGAACCGGCAGAGGCCGAAGACGGCGCAGGCCACGGCCTGGTCCGAGATCGTGCGGCCCGCGTCGAA
>CAYXQS010000007.1:28707-33078 GCA_964466515.1 uncultured Gemmatimonas sp.
GCGTCGAAGCGGTAGGTGAACGTGGTGTTGATGCGCGGGAGCAGCGGGCGGTCGACGCTGGCCAGGCCGCCGATGGCCGTCTCGCGCACGTACGACTGGAATTCGGTGCGCCGCTCGCTGTACAGCGTGAGCTGCGGATGCCAGGCGTCGCCGACGACGCCACGCAGGTGCGCGGTGGCGCCCGCGTAATAGTTGAGCCGCGTGCTGAAGGTGTCGGCGCGCACGCTGGCCGCGCAGGCACCGGAGAACCCGTCAAACGGCGCCCCGACGCCGAGCTTCGAGAGCCGGCCGTCGAGCTGCAGGCGGTGCCCGCGGCCGAGGAAGTTCTGCTGCGTGTAGCGCGCCTGCGTGCGGAAGCAGTCGATGGTGCCCCATCCGCCGCTCACGCGGAGATTCGTGTGGCGCCCCTCGACGAGCCGTACGCGGACCGGAATCGTATCGCCGCGCGCGCGCGCGCCGAGGGTGTCGATGGCGACCGTGCGGTAGAGGTCGTGCGCATAGAGGACCTGCTGGCTCGCCGCCACCGCCGAGGGGCTGTACACGTCGCCCGGGTCGAAGCGCAGGAGCGCGCGGACCTCATCGGCGTCGAGCGCGGGGCGCCCCGAGTCGTTGGCGACGAGCGCGACCTCCACCTCGCCGACGTAGACGAGGGCGCCCGGGTGGAACGTGAGGGTGACGCGCGCGCGGCGCGCCGCGCTGTCCACGCGCGCCGCGGAGACCGGCGGTCGCGCGCGCGCGTAGCCCGCCGCGCGCACCAGGTGCTGCACCGAGTCCATCACCGCCACCAGCAGGGAGTCGTCGAGCGGCGCGCCGCGGAGCGAGGCGATGAGCGCGCGTTGGTCAATCACCCGTGCCGGGATTCCCTCGATGAGCAGGGTGTCGATCTTCAGCGGCGGCGCTTCGGCGATCCGGAAGCGCACCCGCGTGGTGCGGGGGCTCGTCGCCTCCGTCGTGACACTCGCCGTGGTCCCGGGGTACCCGCGCATCGCATACCACGCCGCAATGCGGCGGGTGTCGCGCTCGACCTCGAGCGAGTCAAGGCAGGCGGTGGGACCGACGTTCCATCCGAACCAGCGGCGGAGCTTGCCCGCGCGTTCGGTGAAGAGGATGGAGCGGAGGTCGGCACTGTTGACGGACTCGTTCCCGCGGAGTTCGAGCCCCTCGACACGGGGGCGGCGGGTGGAACACCCGCGATCCTGCGCGCTGGCGGTCGTCGCGGCACAAAGGCACGCGCAAAGGAGTAGGACGCGGGATCGCACGTGGTATTCTATATTGCAGTACCCCATACGAGCGAATGCGTCCCCTTGGAGGATCGATGTCCCGCCCGCTGCCCGCCCTGCTCCTGCTCGCCGCCCTGACGGCCTGCTCCGCCGACCGCCGCCAGCCGGTCGAGGACTCCGGTGCCTGCTTTGGGGCCCGGGTCCTCTCGTTCCAGGACCTCGTGGCCGAGGTAATGATCCCGCGGGGCGAGGGGTGTGATTCGGGGAGCTTCCAGCTCATCTTCACCCGCGGCGATGACACCCTGGCCACGCTGACCGAGACGCGGGACGGCACGGTGGGGTTCATTGGCACGGCGGACGTGAACGGCGACGGGCGGGGGGAGTTCTTCGTGGCCACCCATTCGACCGACGGCGCGCGGCGCGGGGTGCTCTACGCCTACACCGAGGCCGGCGACGCCATTGAACGGATGGTCCTGACGCCCCTCGACTCTGCCCAGCGCGCGGGCTACGAGGGGCACGACCGCTTTGGCTTTGGCGGCGCGGACCTCCTGGTGCGCGCCTTCCCCCGGGCCGGCGCGGACACCGCCTGGTTTGGCTACTCGCACGGCGAATCGCGCTGGACGACCATCGTGCGGCCGTCGTGGCTCCGGTGACCGCGATGCGTCGGGCCAACCTCGCACCGCGCGATCGCATCTTCTGGGCGGTGCTCCTTGGCATTGCCGCCGCGGACATCGTGACCAAGCAGTGGGCCGAGCGCGCGCTCCAGCTCCACGATCCGGAATCGGTGGTCGGCGAGTGGCTGCGCTGGACGCTGACCTACAACACCGGCGCCGCGATGAACCTCTCGGTGGGCGGCGCCTCCCGTGTGGTCTTCAGCCTCATTGCCATCCTGATGCTGGGCTACCTCTTCCATCTCTACCGACAGTCGGCGCCGCACGAGCGCGCCACGCCCGCCGCGCTCGGAATGATCGCCGCCGGCGCGCTCGGCATCGACCTCGACCGCCTGCGCCACGCCAAGGGCGTCGTCGACTTCATCGACGTCGGCACCGTCGACTGGCGCTTCTGGACCTTCAACGTCGCCGATATGGGGGTCACCGTCGGCGCCGTGTTTCTGGCGGTCCTGATGTGGCGTGAGGATCGCGCCGCATCCCCGGCCAATACGCTCTCTTCCACCACACCCGACCAGACCCGGATTCAATGACCCAGCGTCGCGATTTTCTCAAGCAGGCCTCGCTCCTCGCCGCCGGCACGCTCGCCGCCGGTCCGCTTGCCGCACAGGGCGCGCCGGCCGCCGCGCAGTCGACCGCCGAGTGGGATATGTCGTGGGCGGCCAAGGTGAACGGCAAGTACCGGATGTGCTTCGATGCCCCCAGCATCGCCGACGGGGTCTGCCTGCATCAGGCGCGTGTCTTCCTCTCCGGCTACGCCGGTGTCTTCGGTCTCACCGACGCCGATCTCTCGGCCGTGATCGTGATCCGGCACCAGGCGGTGCCGATGGTGATGGGCGACGATCTCTGGGCGGACGGCGCCTTTGCGGAGAAGGACGGGCTGAAGGATCCGATGACCGGCGAGCCGACGCTCCGCAATCCGTTCGTGAAGGTCGAGGCCGGGAGCCGCCACGCGCTGACCTGGCCGGACGGCGCGCTCGATACCCTGATCGCGCGCGGGGTCGTCGTGCTCGCGTGCGACCTGGCGCTGCGTAACTTCGCGGGGCAGGTGGCTACGCGCCGGAAGATTCCGCGCACGGACGCGCTGGCGGCGATCTACGCGTCGCTTGTGCCGGGCGTGATCAAGATGCCGTCGGGGAT
Organism: uncultured Gemmatimonas sp.; assembly: GCA_964466515.1. GTDB lineage: Bacteria > Gemmatimonadota > Gemmatimonadetes > Gemmatimonadales > Gemmatimonadaceae > Pseudogemmatithrix. The sequence continues at coordinate 31,736 of CAYXQS010000007.1, forward strand.
CTTTGCCACGAGTCACGCGCAGAGTCTCGGTTGCGGCTTCATCAACGCCGGTTGAGCGGGGCCCGGCACCGCGCGTGACCGCCAAGGCGTACGACCGCGCGTACTTCGAGAAGTGGTACCACGACCCCAAGGCGCGCGTCATTACCGCGTCCGCGGTGGCGCGAAAGGTGCGGCTCGTCACGGGGATTGCGGAAGCGTTGCTTGAACGCCCGATCCGCCGGGTGCTCGATGTCGGGTGCGGGGAAGGGACCTGGCGCGCGCCGCTGCGGCGGCTGCGGCCGGGCGTACGGTACACGGGCGTGGAGTCGAGCGCCTACGCCGTCGAGCGCTTCGGCCGATCGCGGGGAATCCGCCACGGGAGCTTCGGGACGCTCGGGGCGCTGGGACTCCGCGGGCCCTTCGATCTCATCATCGTCTGCGACGTGCTGCACTACGTACCGGACGCGGAACTCGCGCCGGGCTTCGCCGAGATCGCGCGGTTGCTCGGCGGCGTCGCCTACCTCGAGGCGTACACGACGGACGATGCCATCGAGGGCGACAAGCGCGCCTGGCACCATCGGCGGCCGGAGGAGTACCGCCGACACTTCCGGCGCGCCGGGCTCCATCCGGTGGGAATGCACTGCTATGTGGGGAAATCGCTCGACGGCTCGGTGGCCGCGCTGGAACGCGGCGCGCCCTGACGGCGCGTCCTGACGGCGCGTCCTGCGCGGCGTGCCCTTGACGCGAGGCGACTGAGCGATAACCTTTCATCCGGATAAACGGATGAAACGACCCGCCCTCTTCGACCGCCTCTCGGCCCTCGCCGATCCCATCCGCTCGCGGCTGCTCCTGCTGCTCGAGCGGCACGAGCTGACCGTCTCGGAGCTGCGCGATGTGCTCCAGCTTCCGCAGTCCACGGTGAGTCGGCATCTCAAGGTCCTCGCGGACGCCGGGTGGCTCACCTCGCGCGAGGACGGTACCTCCAACCGCTACCGCCTCGAGGCGCGCGGGCTCGACGCGTCGGCGCGCCGCCTCTGGACCTCGGTGCGCGAGGAGGCCGAGGCGCTGCCCGCCGCGCTGCGCGACGTGCAGCGGGTGAAGAGCGTCCTCGCCGACCGGCACACCCGGTCGCAGCAGTTCTTCGCGGGTTCCGCGGCGCAGTGGGACCGGCTCCGCGCCGAGCTCTTTGGCACGCGCACCGAACTCTTTGCGCTCCTCGGGCTCGTCGGGCCCACGACGGTGGTCGGCGACCTCGGATGCGGCACGGGCCAGCTCGCCGAGGCGCTGGCGCCGTTTGCCGCGCAGGTGATCGCGGTCGACGAGTCCGCCGCGATGCTCAAGGCCGCGCGCGCGCGGCTCGGCGC